>DASQMR010000115.1:0-11191 GCA_035645375.1 Rubrobacteraceae bacterium | reverse complement strand
GCTTCGCGGCGGCTTCGGCCTTCGTCTTCCCATACACATATTTGCGCTTTGGCCCTGTAGCCGTCTGGGCGGTGTAGCTGCCTGCCCACCGGCCATCTCTGCGCTTGTACAGCGCCCCCTCTCCGTTCGCCCGCTTCTTCGGCACGCGTCCGCAACCTCCTTGCCATTCGGGCGGATTGCGCCAGTGCTGAGCCGGTAGCTGTCAGGCTGCGCAAGCGTCTTGTATAGCAACCCGGTAAAGTAGGTATTTGCAGGTCAAACGACTGTTTTACTGTCCAATCGCTGTCAGCCTACCTCTTCCGCAATGGTGAAGAGTTCGTCGGCGTGGCGGCGAACGGAGGTTGCGAGATCTTCACTCGAGGTGGTGATGCGGACGCGGTGGAGGGGGGCGTGGTAGCGGGTCATGTCTTCCTCGGAGAGCCCGGAGATACCCTGCCAGTTGACGGGATTGCGTTCACCGGGGAGGGGGGAGCGGCGGATCAGACGGAGATCTACGTTAAAGCTGTTGTGCTTGGGCAGGTCTATGAGGATGTCGAAGGGCCCGGCGATGCCCTTGCGGTAACGGGTCAGGTATCGGGCCCAGCCTTCCTCGACCCGGCGACGCCAGGATGCATCGTCGCGCAGCTTTATGAGGGAGGCGTAGCTCGGGTGACGCTCGTCGAGCTCGAGGGCGTCTTTGTAAGGGCGGCGGTTATTGAGGCGTTTGACGAGAGTGGCTGAGGAACCATCAGGGTCTGCGGACTCAAGGATGAGGGCGAGGGCGCTCGCGTCGTCCTGGCGAGAGAGTTGTTCTGGGGTGATCTCTTCGGCTTGGAGCGCGTCCTGGACGGCTCGGAGGAACATTACGGTCGGGACGCGCAGGGCATGGTGGCCGTAGACGTTGTAGTACATCAGGTAGCGGGCGAAGACAAAGGACTGGAGGTGACCAACTCCCGACTCGTCCACGGCGAGTACCGCCCGGTTGTCCTGCCCTACTATGCGTAGGAAACCTATGAGGCTCTCAACATCCACGATCGCGTACGGAGTTTTGGCGCCTCTCGCGTCCCGTATGAGGGAGTCGAGCATCCTTGCGTTCAGGGAGCCCGAGAGGATGTCTCGCGCAAGGTATTCGGTCGGTGTAAGGTTGCGTAGAGGGGCGCCCTCGTCGGTACCTCCCGCGTCGCCGCGCGCGATGAGCCTGAAGACGTTGTGAGGTTCGAGACCCCATCCCGAGCGCAGGACCTCCGTAGTCTCGTCATCTTCCTCGACCATTCGCCGAGTAATCTCGTCACCCGGCGGCATACCGGGCAGGTTTATCCCCTCGACAGCGGAGGCGTATGGGTAGCGTCCTATGTCGTGTAGGAGGGCCGCGGCCATGGTGCTCCGGACGTCTCGGTCTTCGAGGTAGGCGCCCGAGTCTATGATGCGCTTGAGCGTGAGGCGCGTCAGGTAGTAGACCCCGATGGAGTGATCGAAGAGGGTGTGGCGAGCGGCGGGGAAGGCGTAGAGAGTGAAGTTTAGGGCGCTCATTCTCTTTAGACGCGACATGGCGGCGGTCTCCAGAAGTGACCGAACCGCCTTATCCACCGGAACGTCGCCCCAGACCTCGTCCCGGACTCTCCTTACTGAGCCCCCAAAGAACTCCCCTACCATACCGCCCCTGACCAAAAGCCTGTCGATCTTTAGGTCCCCCCCCGACCTTATTGTAACCAAAAGAGGCTTTATACTGGTAGTGCTGGTAGCCGCAGCGGCACGTAGAGAGGAGAAAGAGATCTACGCCGAAGAGCTCGAAGCGATAAGCGGAAGGTCCGTGACCCTGCGTTCCCCGCGTGAAGACGACGCCGAGAAGGCCTACGAGTGGGACCGCGACCCCGAGCTCGCCGCCTGGAACGGACGTTCGCCGATCAAGATCTCCTTCGCCGCTGCCCGACGCGACTACCTGGCCCGTTGGGAGGATTCTTCCGTGAAGACTTTTATTATCGAGGCCAGGGACGGCGGGGTGAGCGAGTCTATAGGGCTCGCTACGCTGTACGGCTTTCGCCGGACGGGATGCGAGCTCGGTATAAAGATAGGCCCTGAAAGCCTGCGTGGCCGCGGCTACGCCAGCGAGGCGGTCGAGCTGCTGGTGGGTTATTGCTTTGACACGCTGGGCCTCCAGGTGGTACGCGGCTCGACTCTTTCCCACAACACGAGGATGCAACGCGTCTTCGAGAAGTGTGGTTTTAGGGAAGTCGGCGACGGCTCCATCATCAGCCGCTTCGACAACAAGCGCTATACAGAGCTCTTCTACGAGCGCCGGCGAGACGGCTGAGATAGACTCGCCTGCCGAGGCGCGGGGTTTCGGCGCTTCTGACGGGCCGTCTATACTACCCGTGGTACAGGTTCGTGTGACAAGGGGATGTAGACGATGGGTTTTGGACGATTGCTTTCGAGCATAGGCGTCGGGGCGGCGACGGTGGATACGAGGCTAGAGAGAGACGAGCTCGTACCCGGCGAGGATGTGCGCGGGGTCGTCGAGGTGAAGGGCGGCAACTCCGAGCAGGAGGTGCAAGGCATCCGGCTCGAAGTTCAGACTTACTACAAGCGCGAGACGGGGGATAGCACCGTTACCGAGACTGGTACCATCGAGCAGTTCTCTGTCTCTGATCAGCGAATCATAGGGGCGAACTCGCAGGAGGAGATCCCGTTCGCCTTCCGCCTGCCCTACGAGACGCCGTTGACGCTCGGCCGTTCTTCTGTCTGGATTCGGACTGCTCTGGACGTGAGGATGGCGTTGGATCCTTCGGATAGCGACAGCGTCACCGTCCGTCCCAACCCTACCATGCGGGCCGTGCTGGACTCTATGGGGCGCCTGGGGTTTCACATGAGGGAGGCCGATAACGAGGAGCTACCTTACCATCTCAGGCGCCGTCTGCCCTTCGGGCAGGAGATCGAGTTCGTCGCCGGGTCCGGTGAGTTCCGCGGCAGGTTCGACGAGATCGAACTCGTAATGTTCCCCTCCGAGGACTCGGTAGACCTGCTCCTCCAGATAGATCGTCGCGCCCGAGGCCTGAGCAGCTTCCTGAGCGAGGCGATGAGCACCGATGAGTCATATGCTAGCCTGACCGTCCCGCAGAGCGTCACTCCTGATGAGATCAGGGAAGCCCTCGCCAATACCATCCGCCAGCGCGCCTGAAGCTATCCACCGTGTCACGAGGGTTGCGTGCGGTACGGATAGGCGAGCGCGACGGTGATCCTTTACCGCCCTATGGGCATAGAAGAGCTGCGGCTAGTCTACGAGTTAGGCATACGCGCATAGCCGCCGCGTTTGCTGGAGCAGCCGATCTTCTACCCGGTCCTCAACTTCGGTTACGCGGAGCAGATAGCGTGCGACTGGAACACGAAGAGTCACTCTGTCACCAACAATTTGCGCGGTACGAAGTCGAGGATGATTACGCCGCCCGCTTCGAGCATCACGTTGTAGGTGGACGCGAGCACGGAGCTTTGGGTCCCGGCGGCGGAGCTGGAGGGGGCTACCGGCACATCACCGGGTGCAGCCTGTGAAGCGAGCATACTTCGGACTCGGGTTCCTCGGATTTTGCCGGATCACGGCTAGTTCGACGGAAAGGGACCGTTGATCAACTTGTTCTACTCGTCGCTGTGCTCCGGGAGAGCGAGGCTCGGATGGAGAACGTAGCCGTTAGCAGCCACACATCGGTCTTCCTTCACCACCTGTCCGGGAGCAGTACTCTTTTATGAGCAGCAAGGTTATCGTGAACGAACGAGACCGAACTAGCATAGCGATCCGATGCGCATGGTCGAGGCCGTATCCAAAAATTCCGCTTACAATATCTTCGTGACGGTTACTAAACTCGAACTGAATATTCGCCGGCGGGGAGCTATGCGGGGGATGCTCACCCTCGGTAGCCTGGACCCTGCGTTCGAGGGCGCGGAGAAGATGGAAGGAGAGTCGGTCGTCCTGGACCTTCGGTCGGTGGAGTTTGTGGAGCCGGCTGGTCTATGCGGGTTGGCGGCACTGCTTGAGCTCATGATCTCACGCTCGCGTCTAGTGGGGGTCAGGCTCTCGGGGCACAACGTGCCGGCATACCTGGAGCGCATGGATTTTTTCCGCCTCTTCGGGCACAGGATCGAGACGAACGTGGACGTGGCGGCGCTAGAGGAGCGGCGGCGGGGGAACCCAGGGACGTTGCAGGAGCTGATCAACTTCCACTCAGAGGAGGAGATCCCCGGTATCATCAACCGCATCTCGGAGATCCTTACCAACAAGGGCTATCGTCTCCGGGAACGTGCTGGGATCTGCGCTACCCTGTCCGAGATCTGCGCGAACGCCGTGGAGCACGGAAATTCCCCCTTCGGAGCATACGCCGCAGTTCAGGCCTACCAACATATCGTTAGCGGCGGCCGCGAGCGCCGGGGCGAAGAGGTTCTCGTGGCTATCGCTGACGGGGGAGTAGGCGTCCGTGAGACCCTCTCGCGCAACCCGAAGTATGCTGGACTCGTCGAGACGGACAATGACGCGCTCCGGCACGCCCTTCAGATGGGAGTCTCGGGGACCGGCGAGATCGGCCGCGGCGGCGGTCTCGCGGTGGTCGGACAGATCTCCGCCCGAGCCGGCGGCTCCCTCTCCCTCCGATCGGGCTCCGGCCGCGTCACCTACTACGGCGACCGAACCAACTCCCGCAATGTCCCCTCTTTCCCGGGCACCTTCGTCCGTGTCTCCCTGCCGCGAATTACGGGTAGCGATCAGCCGGCGGCGAGAACCACAAAATCTAAGGCCGAAAACTGATCGCGTACAACCCTAAAAGACCCTTGCTTTCTTGTAACCCGCCGCTTATAATCCTCTTATATGATTTCACTGAATACAGTGAGGATAGAGCTGGTGGCTGAGGAGGGGCGCGAGATCTTCGACGTGACCTCTGGAGAGGCCGGCGGGAAGCTGATGGTGACTCGGGGGACGGGCCGACGTGTGCGGGAGGCGCTCGGAGAAGTCCTCGAGAGACTGCCGTCGGGTGGCGTGTTGTACGTGGACACGCGGGGTGTTGAGCTCATGGACTACTCGTTCGCGGACGAGGCGCTTGGGATACTGGCGTCGAGGGTCGCGGGCGGGGAGTATGGGGAGAAGCGAGTTGTGCTGGTCGAGGAGGACCGGGAGCTGTTGGAGAACATCGAAGCGTCCTTGCGCCAGCGGGACCTCGCGATGATTCGGGTCAGCGAGCCCGGCGCGGCCCCGGAGATTGTGGGCGAGGTGCCCGAGCATCTGGTCGAGACGCTGCGTACGATCTACGATGCCGGTTCGATCACTAACGCCGACCTAGCCGCCAAACTTGGCCTCAACCACACCGCCATGAACAACCGCGCCACCCGTCTCTTGAAACTCGGCCTTATCCAACGCCACAAGAACACCGCCGCTCCCGGTGGCCGTCAGTATTCCTACGAAGGAATCGCCTGATGTTCTTTTTTGACTTTAATCTCACTCATTTCAGTGAAGATAGCAGAATCGGTGCAGTAGTACCGGAGGAGGTAGGGCGAGATGCGTGAAGAGTACATGATCGAGCGCCAGGGCAAGCGTTTCGTGTTGTATGCGGGGCTGTTGGATGAGGCTCACGCGCGTGGTTTGAGGAGCATCGAGACTGAGCTTCTTCAGACGCCGAGCGTGGAGAACGGCGAGGTCGCCATCGCCAGGGCCGTAGTCAGGACAGAAGACGGGAAGTTTAGCGGTATCGGGGATGCTAGCCCGCAGAACGTTGGGAGGGCGATAGCGCCGCATCTCATACGGATGGCGGAGACTCGGGCGAAGGCGCGGGCTCTGCGAGACGCGATCAACGTCGGTGTTACGGCTCTGGAGGAGCTGGGGGGCGAGAACGAGGAGTCTGCTGATTCGGCGCGAGGCCGGGTGGAGCAGGCAAGGAGTTCCGCTGCGCCGCGGGCGCAGGCCGGAGAGAACAGGGAGGAGCTTTCCAGAGAGGCGCTTCCGAAGGAAGCTCTGCCAGCGACCCGCAAGCAGCTCAATTACCTGGAGGCTCTGGTCGCGGACGTAGTCGAAGACGGGGTTGGGAAGTTCGAGGAGATGGTTGGAAAACCGATCTCCGAGCTCACCCGAGGCGAGGCGAGCGAGTGGATCGGACGCCTCTCCGGGAGGGCGGCGTGATGGGACGCCTCTGGATGGCGTCGCTAGGCGGGGAGGTTCTGTATGCGGAAGACCTTCCGGGCTGCTGCCGGCGTGACGCTGCGTCCGCCGGGAGCTCCTTCGAGTGCCACGCGTGCGGCGCTTCTTGGCAGGCGTCCTTGCCTTTCGAGCCCGAGGAGTGTGCCTTCACCGAGCGCGCGAGCGATAGAGAGCAAAAGGGGGCCGCTTGATGGGCGGTAAGAGAGAGGCCCTGAGGCCGGACACTACCCTCGCGCCCGTAAAGCGGCCGGAGGACGAGGTATATGTGCGGGGGCTGCCCGCCTGTTGCCTTCGTTCTCTCAAGGAGACGGTAGTGCAGCGGGGCGAGAGACGGTTTTTGGAGTTGCGCTGCCTCGCGTGCGGCTCGGCTTGGCAAGTCACCAGTAGCCTCGATGGGCGTGTCTTGGAGCGTTTCGTCACGCACGGCGGACCGCGGGCGGGCGGGAAGCATCCAGCGGCGTAACAGAGAAGCAGATTAGGACTTCAGCCGGAGACGAAGAGCTTACGAACCGGTCGGTTAGCGGCCTAGATTTAGAGAAAGGGGATGGGATGGCGCAAGATGCTCTTACACAGTACCTGACAGGGATACGGGGCGGGCGGCTGCTCGACGCCAGCGAGGAGCGTGAGCTATCGCGGCGTACCCGTGAAGGCGACTTGGCGGCCAGAAGGCGCCTCGTAGAGTCTAATTTGCGGTTGGTCATCTCGATCGCCAAGAAGTACAGGGGACGGGGCGTGTCGTTCGAGGACCTGATCCAGGAGGGAAACGCGGGGCTCATCAAGGCTGTCGAGCGCTTCGATCCGTCTTTGGGCAACCGTTTCTCGACGTATGCCACTTGGTGGATACGTCAGGCTATCACCCGGGCTATCGCGGATCAGGCACGCACCGTCCGCCTGCCGGGACACGTCGTGGACGCCCTGTTCCGTCTCAGGCGCGCGGAGAACGAGCTCTCCATCGAGCTTGGCCGCGACGCCACCGAGCGGGAGCTAGCCGCCCGCCTCGGCATAAAGCCCGAGGAGGCGAGGAGGCTGCGCGAGGTCGGCCAGCCTATCAGCAGCATCAACGCAAGGCTCGGGAGCGCAGAAGACGAGGGAGGCGAGATGGGCGATCTTCTCTCCGACGATAGCTCCCGCAACGAGTACGCCGAGGTCGAGGTCGGGCAGTGGGAGGGGACCCTGCGCGAAGCTGTTAGGTCCCTGCCAGAGCGTGAGGCAAGTATTCTCAAGATGCGTCACGGCCTCGACGGCGGCGAGACCAGCACTCTGCGCGAGGTCTCCGAGGCTCTGGGCATCTCCCAGGAGCGGGTGCGTCAGGTCGAGATAAAAGCGCTGAGGACCATCCGCACCGGCCGCTACGCCGGTAGTCTCAGGCGAGCTCTCTCCGAAGCCGTGTAGGATGTCGCCGGATGCGCTAACCTGTTCCGTAAGCAAGCGGGGAAGGGAGCCACTTGGAGACCACCGAGCGCGGGCGCACCACGGAACTGTTCGAGAAGCTGGGAGGGATAGTCGCGGACGGCTTTCCGGCCATCCACTCGCCCGTCTCGCGAACCGGCACCGGCACCGCCTATCTCAAAGCGCCTGGTGTGGTCATGCTCTCCAAACCGCAAGTCAACGTTCAGAGTCTCGGCGGTTTCCTGAAGGGCTTCGACCCGGAGCTGGAATTTCCAGGATATATCGACGATCCGACCGAGTTGCCAGGGTCCTCGCAGTTGTGCAAGACGGCCGGGCAGTTGTGCTACGCATCGTTCGGCCCCCGGCGCACGACCAACGACAACGCCGCCGCGTACTTCGAGCGGTTGACGTCTGCCGGGCACGGCTCGGTGCTGGAGCACGCGAGCTTTAGCTTCCTGCTCTACGGCATCAGCCGCAGCGTCACGCACGAGCTAGTCCGGCACCGAGCCGGCGTCGGGATCTCGCAGGTCTCTCAGCGATACGTCTCGGGGAGCGTGCTGCGCTTCGTGGAGCGGCCCGAGTACCAGGACGGCGGGGAGTTGCATCGGCTCTTCGAGAATCGCGTGGACAGGGCGGCGGCGGAGTACGAGGAGATGGCGGGGCGTTTGTTGGAGCGGCAGGAGAGAGGAGACGCGCTTCTTGACGCCGAGTACCGGACCGACGCGCGCAAGAAGGTGCAGCAGACGGCGCGCGCTCTGTTGCCAAATGAGACCGAGGCGCCGATGGTGTTCACCGGGAACGTAAGAGCGCTGCGGCACATAATCGAGATGCGGGCCGACGAGCACGCGGAGAGCGAGATCCGAACCCTCGCCGTGCGGCTCTTCCTCTGCCTCGTTCGGGGCGACCCGATCCTCTTTAGCGACTACCAGCTCCAGAGCCTCCCCGATGGCACCCAGAAGGTGACGACGAAGTACAGAAAAGCTTAGCCTCTCCGACTCTCTTCAGGCGCAGTGGGAGTCGCCGAGATGCTGGCGCTCCAGGAAGCGTTCTACGGCACGGCGGAGCGCTTTTGCCTCTACAGAGGCGCGTTCGTGCTGAAGAGACCCTGTCTGTTCCGTAGATTGCCTTTTTACGTTATCCGGCGAGCCGTTAGAGAGGGGAAATCTGGGGAGCGTTTCTCGGCGAATGCGGCTAGGCCGATCTGGTAGTCCTCAGAGGCCAGTGTGGCGCGTATAGCGGCCGTCTCGAACCGGAGGCCCTGCTCGATAGGTGTCTCCATAGCTATGTCTACAGCCGCTTTGGCGTAGGCGACGGCCAGCGGGCTGTTCTTTGCCGTCTCTTCGGCGAGCGTCCGCGCCTTCTCCAGAAGTTGGTTTTTCGAGGCAATCCTGCTCAATATGCCCATGCTGAGCGCCGTTTCGGCGTCTATCCGCCGCGCCGTTAGTATCAGTTCCTTGGCCCTGGTGGGCCCTATGAGTCGCGGGAGGCGCTGGGTTCCTCCCGAGCCAGGGATTATGCCGATACCCACCTCGGGGAGCGCGAACTCAGCGTGGTCGGCGGAGATCCGGAAATCGCAGGCTAAAGTTATCTCGAATCCTCCACCGAACGCTAGACCGTTGATAGCCGCGATCGTCGGTACCTGTATCCGAGCCAGACGCTCCGAGAACGCGTTCAGGGCCCGATTGTGAGCCCACCTTTCGTCAGCGTCCATCTCGCGGCGCTCCTTCAGGTCGACCCCGGAGCAGAAAGCGCGATCTCCGGCACCGGTCAAGATCACGGCTCTCGCCTCTTCCGATACTTCTATCTCATATAGTGCATGCCCAAGCTCTTCCACGATACGACCGCCGAGGGCATTAAAGCGCTCGGGGCGGTTGAGCTTGACCGTTGCGATGTTGTCCTCTATTGAGATCTCTATTTGCTCGTAGGTGTTGGTCACGCCTCGTACTCCTCTCCAGACTCGCAAAGCCAGAACCTTGTCTATAATTCTCTATTAATTTGAACGGCCGTACAAAGGGCCGCTAAGGTGAAGTGTAGTTATTAGGGGAACGCTTTGGGTTAGGAGGCTTGTATGACTGATCTCGCCGTCGTGGGCGCCGGTACGATGGGCGCCGGAATAGCGGAGAGCGCGGCCCTGGCGGGCTTGTCGGCGATCATGGTGGATGTTCAGGATGCTGCGCTCGCGCGTGGGCGGGAGACTATCGAGAAGGATTTAGGGCGCCGGGTAAAAAGGGGCAGGCTCTCCGAGGACCAACGCGACGAGGTGCTTGGCCGGATCTCGGCGGCTACCTCGCTCGAAGCTTGTGCCGATGTGCAGCTCGTCATCGAAGCCATAGTCGAGAACCTTGAGATCAAGCAAAAGGTCTTCTCTGATCTCGAGGGCATAGTTCCCGGCGACGCCGTACTCGCCACGAATACCTCTTCGCTCTCCGTCGCTCGCATTGCCTCGGCTACCGAACACCCTGAACGTGTAGTGGGCATGCACTTCTTTAACCCGGTCCCGGCGATGCGCCTGGTCGAGGTCGTAGCTGGCCCTGCCACTGATCCTTCGTCCATACACAAGGCCATGGAGGTCACCGAACAGCTGGGCAAAACGGCGATCGAGGTCTCCGATACGCCCGGCTTCGTCGTGAACCGCGTTGCTCGACCCTTCTACCTCGAAGCCCTCCGGCTCGTCGAGGTTGGTGGAGACCCGGAGCAGGTGGACGCGGCGATACGCGGAGCAGGCTTTCGCATGGGACCCTTACAGTTGGCAGATCTTATAGGTATGGATATCAACCTGGCCGTCTCGGAATCGCTCTACGAGCGCTTCTACTACCAACCCCGTTTCCGGCCTTCTCCCCTTCAGCGCTTCATGGTCGAGGCTGGGCTCCTGGGACGGAAGACTCGACAGGGCTTCTACAAGTACGATGGCTCCAGTAGCGCCGCGGACGAGGAGGAGCTGTCGCAGTCTGCTACCCCGGGCGATGTGACGGTGGTTGGCGACTCGGAACTGGCCCGGGCTTTAGGCACCGAACCGAACGGTGAAGGACTGAAAATACTCGCCCTAAAGGACGAGACGGGACTGGCCGGCTCCGGGGTAGAGGTGGGGGCCCGCCGCCTTACACCCGACTCCCCGGTTGTCGAACTCGTGGGTGACGTAGACCCCGAGATACGGGACCGGGTGGAAGCCACTGTTCGCGCCGCCGGTCTTACGCCCGCGTGGACTCCTGATCTCCCCGGAGGCGCTGCGCTGCGTACCGTCGCTGCCTTGGTGAACGAGGCCTTCTTCACGCTCGAAGAACGAGTGGCTAGCGCCCCCGACATAGACCGCGCTATGCAACTCGGCGCCAACTACCCCAAAGGCCCGCTGGCTTGGGCAGACGAGCTCGGCCTCGCGCGCATCCTGCGCGTCCTCGACGCGCTCCGGGAGATGCACGGCGACTCCTACTTGGCCGCGCCACTTCTGAGGCGACGCGTTGCGTTTGGCAATAATGAATAGTCTGATCTTGACTAATCGTTTGGTTGCAGATATTTGACCGTCCGTTTAAACTGCTTACAACTGGGCCAAGAGGGCTAACCTTCACTCGGTTGGGGAAAAATAATTTGGGGAAGGGAGACATATTGGTTTCGGGAAGAGCTAATAGTGCGTCTATTCTGCGGGGGTTTCCCTTCCCCGTA
>DASQMR010000114.1:0-16116 GCA_035645375.1 Rubrobacteraceae bacterium | reverse complement strand
GACCCTGTGGTCCGTGCTGCCGTTGACGTCGTGGTCCACATTGAAGCCAACCTTCTGGGCATAGAAGGTCTTGGCGCGGTCCACATCCGAGACGGGGATCGGGACCAACTCAAGCCTATAGTCCATGGCGCTCTTCCTCTCATATGGCGGTGTGGCTGGAGCATACGGCAACAGTCCCAAGTTAAAAGTCCCAAGTTAAGTAGGCGACGAACTTCTAGTCTATGCAACCGGGGCTATCTAAGTTTCCGAGAGCACCCTTATCGGCAACCCGCTGCATAGAGCGTCTCATAAGCCGCACCTTCGCCGTAGAGAGGCTGAAAGCTATCCGCAACCGTCAAGAGCGCATAGAAGAGATGGAAAAGGACCGTGATGCGCTTTTGGAGAGCTACGCCAGTTTGGCACCCGAAGCCCTTGAGGAGCTCGCCCCCGAGGAGCGCCATCAGGTATACCGAATGCTGAGGTTACGGGTAGGCGTTAGAATTGGCGGCGCTTTAGAGGTCAACGGAATGTTCGGAGAAGAGGACGTGTTTTGTCGTTCGAAAGTGCGGTTCTCGACGCTATAGAGACGAAGAAGCGCGGAGGAGCGTTGCCGAAGAGCGTCATCCGGCAGGTGGTAGAAGGCTACACGGAAAGCTCGGTGCCAGACTATCAAATGTCGGCGCTCTTGATGGCAATCTTTATCCGAGGAATGGAGTACGAGGAGACGCTCGCGCTCACGCGGGCGATGGCAGAGAGCGGGGCGAGGCATTCTTTCCCCGGGTGCGTGGACAAGCACTCAACGGGCGGGGTAGGAGATAAGATCAGCCTTACTTCCCTGCCGATTGTCGCCGCCTGCGGCGCGCCGGTAGCCAAGCTCTCGGGACGCGGTCTCGGCACGACCGGCGGCACTATAGACAAGCTGGAGTCAATCCCCAGCTTCTCGTCCAACCTCCCGGAGAAGAGGATGAAGGAGCAGGTCGAGAAGATCGGTCTATTTATCGCCGAAGCGGGAGACCTGGCCCCGGCGGACAAGGCTATCTACGCCCTCCGCGACACGACAGGCACTGTGGACTCCCTCCCCCTTATCGGCTCCTCGATCGTCTCCAAAAAAGTCGCGACCGGCGCGGATCATCTTCTCTACGACGTGAAGTCCGGCTCCGGCGCGTTCTTGAAGACACCGGAAGAGGCGCGAGCCCTCGCCGAGCTCCTCGTCCGCCTGAGCAGATCCCTCGGTATCGAAGCCTCGGCTCTTATTACGAGCATGGACGAACCCCTGGGCAACGCGGTCGGCAACGCCCTCGAAGTCCGGGAGAGCGTGCGCCTGCTGCGCGGCGACCCCTCTCCCTCAGACCTCTCCGAGATGTCCCGCTCCGTCGCAACACGTCTTCTCGCGCTCAAGGGCCACCCAGCCCCGGAAGATGCGGTAGAGAGAGCGATCTCCACCGGCGTAGCCTACGAGAAGTTCACCCGGTTCGTCGCGGCACAGGGTGGCGCCCCAGAAGCTCTAGAGAACCTTCCGGTCTCGAAAGAGATACGCGAAACACTCGCCCCACGAGCGGGCCGCGTCGCGCGCGTCGGCGCCCTGGGCGTCGGTAGCGCGGCCCTACTCCTCGGCGCAGGCCGGACAAGGAAGGGAGACGAGATAGACTCGGGGGCGGGCGTCGAGATCCTCGTCAAGACCGGGGACGAGGTGGAAGAAGGCCAACCGGTCGCACGGCTCTACGGAAGACAGAATACACAGAGGGCTGAAGAGCTCATACTGAAGGCGCTGGAGATCTCGGATACAGCCGTCGGACGACCTCCTGCTATCCTTGAGAGCCTGTGAGCAGAGAGAAAGCAAGAGCTGACCAGCACCGACCGGAGGGAGAGACCATGATCCACGTCCGGGCGGAGCCGGGAGAGATCGCCGAGAACGTGCTGCTGCCGGGCGACCCCCGGCGGGCACGGTACATCGCTGAGAACTTCTTCGAGGATGCGAGGCTCGTGACCGAGGAGCGCGGGATGCTCGGCTACACTGGCATCTACAAGGGGAGGCCGGTCTCCGTACAGACAACGGGGATGGGCTGTCCGAGCGCCGCCATCGTAACGGAGGAGCTGATACGGCTCGGCGCGAAGAACTTGCTTCGGGTTGGGACCTGCGGAGGGTACCATCCGGAGATGAAGCTCGGCGATCTCGTTATCGCCACCGCCGCCACCCCTGCCGACGGGACGGTCTCCACGATCACGCGAGGCGTTCCTTATGCGCCCGCCGCGCACTTTGACCTGGTGCACGCGGCGTACCACGCGGCCAAGGGCCTGGGCCACGAGCCGTTCGTCGGCTCGATAGTTAGCTCGGACCTATTCTATGACTCGGAGGAAAACCCGCAGGCGCTCTGGCATTCTTTAGGGGTGCTCGCGGTCGAGATGGAGGCGTCGGCGATATTTACGCTGGCGGCTATGCGCAGGGTGCGGGCCGGTTGTGTTCTAACGGTCTCGGACGCCATAGGCGCGGAAGAAGCCGAGCGAATAGAGGACAGCGTCCTTGCAGGCGCGGTGGACGAGTTGGTGGTACTAGCGCTTGAGGCCCTTTACGCCTTAAACTAATGGGGCTCTCGGGGGAGGGACGGAGGCCCAGCGAACGTTGCCGGGGCGTTCGGGGCAGGACCAACGAGGGATTGCGGGAGATAGATTGACTATACTCAACGAGTCGGGAGTACCAGACGTAGTCTCCCCCCTACGCGGCCTCCCTACCCTTGCCGAGAGACTACCGGACACCCTCCTGGTCGTAGCCGGTACCCGTGCGGACGTGCACCTTGCCCGGTCTCTCGCTATCTCCCTCCCCGGCCTCCCGGTGAGCCGTATCGGGCAGGACTCAAGCCTACACCCCCGTGTAACGTTCGTAGTCCTGGAGCCGGATGAGGAGCCGCCGGAGGGCGCCTTGGCCTCGCGCGTGATCGAGGCTGCCGCGGGCTCCCAGCACACGGGCCTGGTGCTGCTCGTCGCGTGTAGATCTACCGCCTTGCTGGGCGTCGACGCGTCCTTCGAGGCTGAGCTGGCCGGGCGGCGCCTGGGCCTGCCGGTTCGGGCTATCGCCCCTGATGACGGTAGCATGGGTGTATTTACCACGGACCTCGAAGATGCAGCTATCCGGGCCCTTGTCGAGCTCTCTCCCCAAGAGGGTCTTCTCCCCGAACCGGAGGAGGCCCGGTCTTACTCTAAGGGAGGGCTTTTGGGCAGGCTCCCGCTAGGGGGACGCGCCGGGAGGAGGGGCATGAGCGAGCGTGGAGCGCAGCGTCCGGTAGTCTTGCTCGGGGCACTGCCCGGTCCGCGAGAGGAGATCTCCGCCGAGCTTTCACGCGCCGGGGTCGAGGTCTCCGGCGCTGTTCCGGATATGATGTCCGGCCAGCTCCCAGACATCGGCGAGGGAACAGTCGTGGCGTCCATGGATCCCTACCTCGCAGGGAGCTGGCGAGCAGCCGAGGAGCGTGGAGCGACGGTGGTGAGAACTCTGTTTCCCATAGGGGTGGACGGTACGGCCCGCTTCGTTCAAGACGCCGTCGCTCTGGCGGGTCGAACGACGAGTGAGGGAGGCAGAGCCCGCGAGGTTTGGCGGGAGTTGGAGCCCTTGAGGAATCGTATTCGGGGCAAACGCATCTTCTTTACGGGTGATACAGGCCTTGAGGTACCGCTCGCCCGTTTCCTGGCCGGAGCGGGGGCGGTCGTCGTCGAGGTGGGCACACCGCGGCTAGAGAAGCGCTTTCTCGCAGCGGAACTCTCCGCCCTCGGGGAGGACGTAGACGTTGTCGAAGCCCCAGACTGGCGGGCGCAGCTGGAGCGTATAGACTCCGCCCGTCCCGACGTAGTAGTAGCGAGCCCGGGCCTCTACGCCCCGCTTGTGGCGCGCGGCCACCTGTGTTGCTCCTCGTTGAGCCTCCTCTCTTTAGGGGTGCACGGTTACAAGGGTGCACGCCGGATTCTGGAGCTCTTCGCCAGAACCTTCGAACGGGCCGAGGCTCTCGACGCTCTCGACCTTTGAGGCGTTCTTGAAGGTATTGCGCGACGTTTACGAAGGTCCGGGAAGCCACGGCATCCTGCGGACAGCGGCGAGTATCGGAGGGGTGCACGCGGTTCTGCGAGCGTACCCAGGGGAGGGCGGCTTCCCAGCTCTGTACGGGGCCCGGACGCGGACTGGAGATCTCCCCGCCTTCTCCTTTAGCCCGATTCGGGAGCACGCGAGCGGATCGTGGGGGGCTGGGGACGTGGCCCGGGACCTCTCGGGCGTGGCGCGACGCCGTCCAGAGGCAGAGACCTTGCTCCTCGCGCGCTCCGAAACGGCTCTCCTCGCGGGCGAGGGTACGCCCATCACCGCCCTCCCCGAAAATCCCGGGACCGGCCGTTCGCCAAAGCTCGTAACCTGTGAGTGGGAGTCTCCAGGCATGCGAGAGACAGAGGCGGCAGACAAGGTTTTCCTAGATCTAGTCAAAGCCCACGCTCAGGCGCAGCCGAAGAGCCCGGGACCCACCGTCAACATCTTCGGTTCGCCCGTGCTCGGACCAAGCGTGGAGGCAGAAGTCGCGGAGGTGGAGCGTGTACTGGGGCTCGTGGGGATCGGGGTTAACGTCCGGGCGCCGCTCGGGGCCTCGGTCGAGGATCTGGGCAACCTGCCGCGGGCCTGGGCGAACGTCGTCCTCTACCGGGAGACGACCGAGTCCGCGTCGCTGTACCTTCAGGACGAGTTCGGGATGCCGCAGATAACCACGCCCCCGTTTGGCTCCGTCGGCACGGGGGCTGTCCTGCGGGCAGCGGGCGAGCTGTGCTCCCTGGATCCCAAGCGAGTTCGGAGGACAGCGTGGGCGGAGCTAGCCCGGACGGCGAAACTCTCGTGGTACGCCCGGCTAGCCGCACCCGAGACCTTTCGAGGACGCCGCGTGGCTCTGTTTGGCGACCTGACCTACACGACCGGTCTCGGCTACACCTTGGCTCGTGAGGTCGGCCTGGAGGTGGCGTGGGCGGGCACATACTTGACTCACCTGGAGAAGGATTTTCGCTTCCGGGCCGACACTTTTACCGACGAAGCATTCGTCGCTGACGACCCGGAGACCGTCGCAGCCCGCGTGGAGGCAACAAGCCCCGATCTCCTTGTCGGGACGCGCTTGGAGGCGGAGGTTGCAGGCTCTTTAGGCATTACTTTTCTACCTTTGTGTCCCCCGATCCTGGAGCCTCGTTTCGTTGAGCGCCCGCTCATGGGCTACGCAGGCTCAAGCGAGCTGGCCGATATCCTGGATCACGCCCTGCACGAGTCCCGAGGGCTTGCGGCCGAACCCGAGATCCCGCCGCAGGGTCCGGCCTGGACGGAGGAGGCGCTCGCGGAGCTTGAAGAGGTGCCAGCCTTTCTAAGAGGGCGGGCGCGCCGGCTCGCCGAGGAGCACGCCCGGGCTGTAGGCTCATCCAGGGTTACGCTGGAGATCTTGGACGAGTCTCGCTCCTGAGGACCGGCCCAGAGAGCATCTAACCCACGTACTGGTTCGTTCGGAGCGACGCGTTCGTTCAAACGCCGACGAGGCATGAGTAGAGGCGACGGCCCCTGCTACTCGTCGCGGGGCTTCACAGACGCGAAAGATTCGCCTTCGGATAGTATCCTGGCAGCCGTACGACACGTTTCAGAAGGAGCATGATCTTGGGCATAAGGGACTTTATCCAGTACCTCCGAGAACACCGGGAGAAGGCCGAGAGCCCGGATGCTCTACCGGGTGTCGAGCGTGAGGAGGTGCTGCGTCAGGCCGAGATGATGGTCGGGATGGTGGACGCAGCCGTAAAGGAGCTTGAGTCAGTTATATCCAACCGGCGAGTCAACCTGCCCGAGGAGCACGCGCTTCGGTTCGCTCAAGACGTCTTTCTCTACCTCAAAGACGAGGAGGAACGAGTCAAGGAGAGGCTCCGTCAGCGAGCTGAGCCGGGAGCTTAGTCGTCGTCATCGCCTTCGTCGTCGTCATCCTGCTCGCCGCCGCACGCCGAGAGGAAGATCAGCGCCACCCCGGAGATGCTTGCTAGCCCGAGTTCGAGAAAGCCGCGGCGGCTCATCTCCTGTCGGATCTCGGTATTCTCCATGCGCCCCTCCTTTGAGGTTTCCCCCACCTCGTCTGCGTCTCGGAGGATTATCTCACAGGGCAGAACATAGGGCACATCCTCAACGCAGATGTTTGGTCATTACGGCCTTGTTGGTGGAGACCTCATACCCGTCGAGAAACTGTTCCATTATGTTTTCGAGCCCCGACATGCGACGTTCGCGTAGCTCAGGGTGGCTAACTACTATCCTCACCGTATCTTCGGTCGCCTCGGACTCGACTACGAGCCTCTCGCCCATCTTGACGGAGAGGAATATGTCGGTAAGCAGAGCCTCGGCGGCGACAGCGAGCTCGCCCAAAGAGCCGCCGCGTAGCCCGGCGGCGGCCCCCGTCCAGGCGATGAAGTGGCGCGCCTCGCCGGCGTGGGCCAGCTCTGCTGAGAACTCTCTTTTATGTCCATTGATGCTCATGAGGAGGTAAGGGTACAACGGCGGGGGCTCTCGCGTGCCTTGCTATACTCAGGTTGTACCTCGCAGGCTCGGAAACCCAACCGAGGGGCAACCGTATAAGTTCTACTGACGAGCTACAGGAGGTTTGCAAGAGTTGAGAAGAGAAGCGGTCCTGATAACAATAGTCTTCGCGCTGATGCCGGCGGTGCTTACGGGCTGCTCGCTCTTCCAGGATGGGCAGGCGCAGAAGGCCCAGAACATCGCGCAGACCGCTCCAGGGGTATCCGGCGACATACCGGAGGACGAACCCGTTGCACAAGTCGCGGCACAGACTAGCCCCTCGGTCGTGCAGGTCAACGTCCAAGCGGTACAAAGAGGCCAGTTCGGCGGCACCCAGGAGGCCCGGGGGTTGGGGAGCGGCGTGATCTACCGGCGCGATGGTTACATCGTCACCAACAATCACGTTATTCAGGGAGCAAACGAGGTCAACGTAGCCTTTGCCGACGGCACTACCGAGAGCGGCGAAATCTTGGGGACCGACCCATACACCGACCTCGCTGTGATCAAGGTGGACCGCGAAGACCTGCCGGCGGCTAAGTTCGCCGAGAACGCGGATCTAGTCCCGGGCCAACTAGCCGTCGCCATCGGCAGCCCGGCCGGCTTCGAGTCCACCGTCACCTCCGGCGTGATCAGCGGGCTGAACAGGGAGATACCGCCAGAGCTCAGCAGAGGCGACACCTCTCTGGTGGACCTGATCCAGACGGACGCGGCCATCTCTCCCGGTAACTCTGGCGGGGCTCTGGCTGACCGCTCAGGTGAGGTCGTCGGCATCAACGTCGCCTATCTCCCCCCTCAGCAGACCGGGGCTGCGAACATCGGTTTCGCCATCCCCACGGACACGGCAATTTCCGTCGCCGACCAGCTGATTGAAGACGGCGAGGCTACCCAACCGTTTCTAGGGGTGGGGCTAGCGACCATAGAAACGGAGACGGCTCAGCAATTCGACCTCTCGGTCGACTCCGGCACTCTCGTCACTAACGTCGAGTCAGGCGGGCCAGCGGACGAGGCAGGGGTCGAGGTGGAGGACGTGATCGTCGCCGCGGGCTCTACGGAGATACAGGACTCAGGCGACCTGCTGGGCGTCCTACGCGACTACCGGCCCGGCGACAGCGTGGATCTCACCGTCGTCCGGAGCGGGGAAGAGCAAGAGATAACGGTCGAGCTCGGCGAGCGCGGCTAACGAACGCGAGAGGAGCACGAACATGTGGGTCAGGAGACTCAAAGAGACCATCGCTATACTAAGCGTCGGCGACGGGGTCATCGCACTCCTCGCCCCCAGAGAACACTCTCTGCTCTGGGAGACCGGACCCGAGAGCGTGCGCAAGCTGGTCCGCTTCTTCGCCGACAACCCGAGCTACCTGCGGATCATCGGCGCGACCCAGATAGCCTTCGGCGCCTGGTACGCTTTGAGGCAGTACCGAGAGGATTAGTTTGGCCTATACCCACTCTCACGGAGAGGGCGCGCACGGAGAGCACGACCACGGGCGCGGCGCGGACCGGCGCGCGCTCGCGGTGGTCTTCGTCCTCACTACCGCGTTCATGGCGATCGAGGTCGTCGGCGGGCTCGTTACGGGATCTCTCGCGCTGCTCGCGGACGCCGGGCACATGCTCTCGGATTCGTTCTCTCTGGGGCTTGCGCTCTTCGCCGTGTGGCTCGCGGGGAGACCGGCGACACCAAACCGGTCCTTCGGCTACAAGCGCGCCGAGATCCTGGCCGCCCTCGTCAACGGGGCGACGCTCGTCGCCATCTCTATCTGGATCTTTGTAGAAGCCTACCAGCGTCTATGGGAGCCGCCCGAGATCCTGGGCGGCTGGATGCTGGCGGTAGCGATCCTGGGTCTCCTGGTAAACGTCGCGGGCGCCCTGATCCTCTCGCGATCGGGCGGCGAGAGCCTGAACCTCCAGGGCGCCTTGCGGCACGTCGTAGCCGACATACTGGGCTCGGTTGGCGCGATAGCCGCCGCGATCGTGATCCTCGCGACCGGATGGCGGTACGCGGACCCGCTCATCAGCGTCCTGATCGGCCTGCTGGTCTTGGGAAGCTCCTGGCGACTCCTGCGCGAGTCCACCAACATCCTCCTCGAAGGCACGCCTCGCGGCGTCGACGCAGATGAGGTCGGCAGGAAGATGGCCGGCGCGGACGGCGTTCAGGAGGTCCACGACCTGCACATCTGGACCATCACCTCGGGCTTCCCGGCGCTCGCCGCCCACGTGCTCGTCGGCCATGACGAAGACTGCCACGCCCGCAGGCGCGAGCTCGAAGACCTGCTAAAGCAAGAGTACGGCATCGAGCACACCACCCTCCAGGTAGATCACGCAGGCGACCACCAGGCCCCGCTCCAGTCCCTACGCTTCCGCTCTCGCCGCGAGTAATGAACAAGACCATCGAACGTCTGAAAAGTTGGGCAAAGAAGCTTAAATCGGAACTCTACACACTCTACCTCGCGTACAAGGACCCGCGGGTACCGCTGCACGCGAAGATCTTTACCGCCGTCGTGGTCGGGTACGCGTTCAGCCCGATAGACCTGATCCCCGACGCTATACCCATCCTCGGCTACCTGGACGATTTGTTGCTGGTCCCTCTGGGGATAGCTATCGCAGTACGCATGATCCCGCGGCAGGTCCTCGCCGAATGCCGCGAGAAAGCTCAAACGCTCGCAGCCAGACCGGTCAACCGGACGGCAGCCGTAGCCGTGGTCTCCGTGTGGGTAGCCCTGGCGGCGCTAGCCATGTTTCTGATGATGCGGTGGTAGAGATCGACACCTTCTGAGAGGCCCCGCGCGTGTGCTAGGATTTGCACGCGGCGGAACCTGAGCATGCAGAGAAAGGTACGGATTTGGGCAAGAGCAGGGGCGAAGCGAAGAAGCCATCAGCGAGGGGTGGAGGCATCAATAAAACCTGGCTGATAGTCGGCCTGGTCGTCGCGGCCTTTGTAATAGGTTTTGGCTCCCTTATATACTTCGACAGCCAGCAGCGAGCGGACGGCTCCGGGGACCCCCCCGAAGGGGTCGAGGAGTTCGACTACGGCGGCGCAGGCCAGCACACCCAGGACAACGTGGACTACGAGCAGAGCCCCCCGGTCGGCGGCGAGCACAACCCCGCGTGGCAGAATCAGGGCTTCTATGATTCCCCGGTAAGAAATGAGCTCGCCGTGCATCTCCTAGAGCACGGGGCGGTCTGGATCACCTACTCCCCCGACCTCTCGCAAGAAGAGAAGGACGAGTTGCAGGAGATCGTCGAGGGCAAGAACTGCCTGATGGCGAGCCCCTATGCAGACCTGCCCTCGGGTACGCCGGTTGTGGCGTCGGCTTGGAACCGCCAGATCCAGCTGGACGGCGTCGACGATCCCAGGCTCAACCAGTTCATTACTGCCTTCCGTCAGGGTCCTCAGACTCCAGAGAAGGGCGCCGCCTGCACCGGCGGCGTTAGCAACACCGCGTAGATGGGAGAGACGACGCAAGAGAGCCCTGCCAAACGCCCCCGTGAGGAGGCCTCGTCCGGGCGCGGTTGGCTCTCCCGAAACCGAATCCTCTCCGTAGCGCTCTCCGTGGGTGCTATCGTGCTCGGCCTAGCGGCGGGGGCGGCTCTTGCCTCGCTCTTCGTTGGCGGTGCCGAAGAGCCGAGCGAAGAAGGGTCGGCGCTGGAGCTGGGGACCGGGATGCCGGAGGAAGGCTCGGCGGAGGCCGGGTTCGTCCGGGACATGACCATACACCATGCCCAGGCCGTCGAGATGGCCGAGATCGTACGGGACAAGACTGACAGCGAGGAGATAAAAATGCTCGCCGCCGACATCGCCCTGACCCAGCAGGCCCAGATCGGCCAAATGCACGGTTGGCTAGACGTCTGGGGCCTCCCGGCGACCGGAGAGGAGCCCGCAATGAGCTGGATGGGAATGCCGACGGAGGGCCGGATGCCGGGTATGGCCTCGCCCGCTGAGATAGACGAGCTGCACAACGCTTCCTCCGAGGAGGCTGACAAGCTCTTTCTACAGCTCATGATCCCGCATCATGAGGCCGCGGTACCGATGGCCAACGCCGTTATCAAAGAAACCGACCAGGAGGAAGTCAGGCGCCTCGCTAGTGCCATAGCCGCCTCACAGCAGGCCGAGATCGAGATGATGCAGGGCATGCTCAACATGCGTGGCGTCACCGTCGAGAGCAGCTCCTCGCCCCACGGCGGAGGCCCCCACGGCGGTGACTGAGAAGGCCGGAATTCTCCGCCCGCCACCAGTAACAAGATGAGCCGTACCGTCGGAGCAGGACTCGCCCTCGTGCTCGCCCTCGCGGTCTTCCTCACGGACCAGTTCCTGAAGAGGCTCGTAGAGGGCTCGATGCGGACCGGGCAGAGCATCCCCCTCGTCCAGGACGTCCTCTACCTCACCTACGTAAAGAACTCGGGCGGCGCCTTCGGCATACTAGGCGGCCAGATCGCCGTGCTGCTAGCCGGAAGCGCCGTTGCGATAGTGTTCGTCCTCTGGGTTTTGCTCGCTGGGTTGCCCGCCCTTCTCACCGTCGTGGGATGCGGCCTCGTACTCGGCGGCGCTGCGGGCAACCTCCTCGACCGCATCGCTGAAGGCTGGGTCACCGACTTTCTGGACCTCCAGTTCTGGCCGTTACAGCGGTGGCCCGTCTTCAACGTTGCAGATGTCGCGATCGTCCTCGGTGTAGCCGCCCTTCTCCTCGCCGCCCTGCGCCCAGAGAAAGCAGGCCGCTAACAGGCGGCCGCCAGCGATCGGGGAGAGCCGAAAACTGACGGCCGCAAAGCCGACTGCCAACCAAGCGGGCCGTTTGCAGGCGCTAGCCTACGACATTCCACCGCCTTGTTGAGCGTCCTGCTCGGACGCAGAGTCAGAGTGCCTGAACTCCCCCCCCTCGGGGGCGCTTTCTTCCCGTTGCTGGCGAAGCTGGCGCCTGAAGCCGCCGGAGAGAGCCATGTCCCGCTCCCGCTGCGAAAATTCTGCTAGAAGCGTGATCTCCGTGCCGTCCAGCTGGGCCGGTAACTCTGTGTCGCCGTTCTCCAGGTGCTCCCGGATATCCGGCAGCGTCAACTCCTGGCCCTCCTCGAACTTGTCGTAGTCTTCTTCGTTCTTGAAGAGCAAGGCCAGGATGCCCTGGGAGATAAGGTTCCTTCGGTGGATACGGGCGAAGCTCTTGGCGATGACGGCTCTAATTCCGAGGTGCAGAGGCGCGAGCGCGGCGTGCTCCCGGCTCGACCCCTGCCCGTAGTTGTCGCCCCCGACGATGATACCCGGCGCCATCTTCTGTGCCTTTTCGGGGAACTCCGAGTCGAAGCGCCGCAACGTGTACTTGGCAAGCTCCGGTACGTTCGAGCGGAAGGCCATCACCTCGACCCCATCGGGTGTGAGGTCTCCGGTCGAGATGTCGTCAGGAAGGACTATTACTACCGTACCGATAAACTCTTCAGGCAACTCATCGGCTTCGGGCGGCTCGTGAATATTCGGTCCGCGATGTATCTCAACTTTGTCTGCCTCGTCCTCAGGAGCCGGCGCAAGAATCTGACCGTCGTCTACCGCAGGATACATCGGTGCCTCGGGGAGGTCCGGATACTCGCCAAGCTCGCGCGGATCGGTGATCACACCGTATAAAGCCGTCGCCGCCGCGACGGTCGGGCTCGTCAGGTACACCTGATCCGACTGCGTCCCGGATCTGCCAGGGAAGTTCCTATTGAACGTCCTCACGCTTACCGCGTCCGAGGGTGGCGCATAGCCCATTCCCACGCACGGCCCGCATATCGGCTCGAGCATCCGGGCTCCTGCCCTTACTAGATCCGCATACACGCCCGTCTCGGCAATGGAGTTCAGAATCTGGCGGCTCCCCGGCGTCACCGTCATCACGAGGTCCGTGCCCACCGACTTGTCCCTGAGGACCGCCGCCGCGACTGCCAGGTCCTCGAAGCCCGAGTTAACTGAGCTTCCGATGCAGACCTGAGATACCTTGGTGCCGGCGACCTCGCTAACAGGGACGACGTTACCCGGCGAGTGAGGCTGGGCGATAAGGGGCTCGAGCTCGTCGAGCGCTATGTGCTCGTACTCGTCGTACTCCGCCCCCTCGTCGGCGCCGAGCTCTACAAAATCGTCGGGGCGTTGCTGGGCTTCGAGCCACTCGCGGGTTCGGTCGTCGGAGGGGAATATGGCGGTGGTAGCGCCGGTCTCGATGCTCATGTTGCAGATCGTTGTGCGTCCCGTCACGGGTATGGTCGCCACCCCCGATCCATAGAACTCGAAGATGCTGTTGGTCGCGCCGGCGACACCCCGACGCCTCAGGAGCTCCAGGATTACATCCTTCGGCGTAACCCAATCCTGCAGCTCGCCGGTCAACTCTACGCCGATTACCGTCGGGAACCCAGTGCTGAAAGGTTGTCCCCCCAGGACGAGCGCCACATCCAGGCCCCCTACCCCGATAGCGATGGACCCCACAGCGCCCGAGGAAGTCGTGTGGGAGTCGGCCCCAACCATGGTCGCACCGGGCTTGGCGAACCTCTCTACGTGCAAGTAGTGGCAGATGCCGTTGCCGGGCTTGGAGTAGTGCATGCCGTACTTGGCGGCAACCCCTTGCAGAAAGAGATGGTCGTCTGGGTTCTTGTGGTCGAGCTGAATAACGTTGTGATCTATGTACTGAACGGCCAAGGGGACCTGAACCCTATCCCGCCCCATCTGCTCGAATTGCAAGGACGCCATCGTACCGGTAGCGTCTTGGAGCAGGCACTGATCTATGCTTAGGCTCACCTCTTCGCCTGGTTCGACGTTACCATTCTCCATGTGGTCTTTTAAGATCTTGGTGACCAGGTTATCGGCCATAGAACCTCACCCCTTTGCGTGTTTTCCCTTTCGGACTCTACGTGCCCAGAATTCTATTCTTGCACACCGCAATACGCGCGGCGCGGCACGATGCGGCGCGCCTACTCCAGCCTGCTCAAGATGAAGGCGAGCAGAAATCCGGTGGAGGTGACGAGGCCCACAACCTCACCGCCCTCTTCTTAAGCCTCGAGCATCATGGTGCTCGCCAGCATCGTCAGGATAGCTCCGGCGGCGAAGGCCTGAATAGCGGCGATCAGGTCCTCCGAAGGCCCCGCGAGAAAGAGGTAGCCGAAGAGCGCGGCCGCCGCCGAGGCAACCGTGACTCCGCCCCAGAGCGCCAGGATATGAGCCGTAGAGCGTCCCGCCCGCTTCATCCCAGAGGCCGAGTAGAGCCCTTCGGGAACGTTACTCAAGAAGACGGCGGCGACGAGGGCGGCACTAATCTTGCCGCCCCCGATCAGGCTGATTCCTATAGCCGCCGACTCCGATATGCCGTCCAACAGGGCGCCTACAGCGATGGCGGTCTCCGAGCCACCCTGCTGTTTCTCGCCCGAGTTCTTGCGATGTCCGCCGCCCCTGCTGCTCACGGCTCTATCGGCAAGGAAGAACGTCACCGCCCCGGTCAGCAGCCTCAAAGATGCGGCATCGAAGCCCCCCATCTTGTGTAGGACTCGTCCATCAGCTCGAAGGCGACAGAGGAGACTTACACCCCCGCGCCCAGCGCCATAACAATTGCTACTACAGGCTTCGACGCTCCGGCGTAGATGCCTACGAGCGCCCCGATGAGGAGCGCACCTCCGCCTACGAACCCTCAGAACGCGGCCGCCACAGGGCCTCCACGTTGTCCTTCTAGCCCTCCACCAGCCTTTCGTAGACCGACCGGTAGCGTCTGAGAGACTGGCGCATCTCCTCGGTCGAGTTATCGTCGCCACTCTCGTTACCGGTGGAGCGCCCGATGATGCCCGCCCGGAAACGCCGGGCCTCGCGGTAGTCATCAGCGACCTCCGGGTGCATGGCGGCGAGGCTTCTCTCGGTCTCCTCGTCGCTCTGGGCAGGATCGGAGACGAAATTGCGTTCCTCAAGCAGGTCCGAGACGGTCCGGTCGGCCATCTCGATGGAGCGCTCGGGGTTGTCCACGAAGACGCGCTCGACCTCTCCCCACCGCTCCTGGTAACGCTGGCGGCTCTCGTCGGAGAGCGGTTCGACCTGCCGCTCTACCCGGCCGCGCCGCCGCCTCAGCTCCCTCTCGGCCTCCTCCTCGGAGCCCCGCTCCTGGGCGGTCCGCTCGTACTCTGGACCGAACTCCTCACGCGTCCGCTCCCTGCGCTCCTCCTGGCGCCGCGCGCGTCTACGACGCGAGATCAGATAGAGCACGATCAGCAAGATCACCGCGACGACCGCCACCGCGATTAGTATCCCCAGCGTCATATTATCCATCTACTCTCCTCCCGTTGACCATGTCAGGCAGCATCTTTCCCCATAATGCTACTTAAGTAACGCGGTGGTCGAGAGGCTCATGCCCTCCTGCATCATTATTCGCTAGCACTAAGTGTAGTGTCGGCTACCAGCCTTCATAGCTTCAGGATCAGCTCATGGTGACTTCCGTGGGGAGTCTATATACAGGATGGTGTAGATGAGTCTCCGAGAAGAGCTCTCAGCGGCAGCTCGGTGAATAAAGGCAACCGTTTCCTTTAGGCTCAAGTTGTTTGATCGTGCACACATGCCGAATAGTGCTTTCCGCTATGCCCAGAATAGGTGTATCGTGGAGGAGTAAACAACCCACCCGGAAAAGTAGGGAAAAGGAGGACGCTGTGGCCACCTTCATCTCATTGGTCAACTGGACCGGCCAGGGGATTAGGAATGCTAAGGATACGATTCAGCGCTACGAAAAGAGTGAGGAGCTCGCCAACAAGCATGGGGTGAGCAACGAACAAATCTACTGGACAGTTGGACCCTACGATATGGTGTTTATAGCCCAAGCCTCGGATGCAGAGAGCGTCACTGCCTACCTACTAGAGATAGGCTCGACAGGAAACATAAGGACTACCACGCTGCGAGGCTATAACCGGGAAGAGATGGGCGCAATTCTCGAAAGATTCGGCTAACTGAAGGTCTCTAGTTTCTGAGCGTGAAGCTAGAGCTATAGATAGAGACGGTCGGGGCGTAAAAGCTTCGGCTCTTTTTTGTGTCCTATGGCCTTTTGAGTTTCCGATAAGACTTCTTAGCGGCAATCTAGTAAATAGAGGTGACTTATTCCCGAGCAGATTGAAATAGGTGATACAATGATGCTGCAGGCGACACTGCACCTCAAATAGGAGGAAAGAGTCCGGTGGGGCATAAGGCTAACAGTTAGCAACACTTAATAGAGGAGGGGTCGGGGAACCACCTCGGCCCCTTTTTCGTGCCCGCATATCCTCTGAGTTTCCGAGAACCCTGTACACCAAAATCTAGTGTTTAGAGAACACGCCCTAACTGTAATCCGGTGAATAGAGACAAGAGAGTTAATACAAGCGATATCCCAGCCTGCCCTATCATGGAGGGAGAAACTGAGAGGAGGATGGATGCGTAGGATACGGCTTTGGCTGCTAATCGCGGTGCTCGCGGCGCCCTGCCCGGCTAGCATGCGTAAGGACTATCAGAGAACACCAGTACCGTCAGCATAGTGGTGTTGATCCGGACTCTGATCTAAAAAGGGGGAGGCTATGGCTGATACAGCACTTACTGAGTGGGAAGGCTGTCTAGTATCGGTTTCGGTGAAGGGCCAGTT
>DASQMR010000113.1:0-2520 GCA_035645375.1 Rubrobacteraceae bacterium | reverse complement strand
AACCAAAACCCCACCGCACCGAATCGGAACTCCGTAAGAGATTACCTCCAGTCTTCCCTTGGAGTCCAGAGGGCTGTACCCTCGCGTGAAAACGGGAAAGCCCATCTCCATGATTTTGATGCTATCCCTCGTCAGACCGTCGATCACGGCGCCCCGAGCTCCTTTGCTTCTCGCAGCTGTGCTCAGAAGCTCTCCCCATAACGCACTGCTTGTCGATCCGTTCGTCGTCGCGACAACGACATCGCCTTCCGCCAAATGGTCGACGGCCTCGAGTTCTGTTACGTAGGGATTTTCGGGTATCTCGTATACGTCCGTAGCCAGTACGGTGAACGCTCTACCTACGAGCCTAGAGGACGAACCGATCGGCCTTATACTGGGCTCCAGCGCCTGATGCCTGAATCCCAGATCGTCCAGAACATCCGCAAGCACCGCACTGTATAGCCTTTCCTCTGCTGAAGAGAAGCTTGTAGCGTCTTGCATATCACTCACTCTAGCCAGCCGTAACCGTCTGCTGGAGCTCGTCCAGGGCTTGTTTCGGAGTCTTTTCTCCTGTGAGAGCTTGCTGACAAGCTCTCGTGAGGTCCTTAAACACCGTATCGAGCTGCGGATCTTGCAGCGGATAGAACTTCGCCTTGGGGAGCTGGTCGACGAATCGGGCCGTCATAGGGTCCTGGGCAGACATGGTTTCGCCCACTGGTTTGGTGGTCGGGAGCATGCCTTCTTGCTCCAAGAACTTTATGTAGCGTTCCTTCTCGTAGAAGAAATCAAGGAATTTGCCGATGACCTCCGTGTTTTCTGCCGTGTTGAATACCATCAAGAAATCTTCTACCCCCAGGCTGAATTCTGGTACGCCCTCGTTCCGGGGGATGGATCCAAAATCCCAATCGAGGTCAGGTGCTTCTTGCTCTAGTATCGTGGGGAAGAAGTTGGCTGTATTCATCATCCCCAGCTGCCCCTGAGCGAAGACCTTTTGCAGTTCATCGCGGTTGATGGTTGTCGGGTCGGAGTTGGTCACTTTGTACTTGTTCACCAGGTCGGTCATAAATTGCAGCGCTTCTACGTTCTCCGGGATGTTGAAAGACCACTCCCCGTCCCTCTGCCAGTCTCCCCCGTTACCCCAAATGAAGTACGAGAAGTCAGCCTGAGCTTCGAACTCGGTCATAGGGAGGCCGAACCCAGGAATCCCGGTCTCGTCCTTTATGGCCTTAGCGGTTTGAACGAGCTCATCCCACGTTTCTGGCGGTTTCTCTATACCTACCCGTTCGAAAATCTCCTTGTTGTAGTACAGGTTGCGGATACTGGCTATGAATGGAATGCCGTACAGGGCACCATCTATGCTGCCTGCCCCATAGAAATTCTCGTAGAACTGTCCCTTCAGTTCGGAAGAGATGACCTCGTCGCCGCGGGTGAGCAGATCGTCAGCTGCGAAGGAGGCGTAGGTGTTGAAGTTCAAAAGCTCGGGCGTCTGCCCTGTAGTTACCATGGTGCTGACCTGCTGGGGCAGCTGGGTCCACCCTATGACCCGGAGATCTACATCGGCGTCCGGATTCTTCTTCTTGAAATCGGCTACAAGGTCGTTCCAATAGGTCTTGGTAGGGTTGGTGTACAGCGCCGCCACAAAGCTAAAGCCGTTTCCGCCACCGCCTCCGCCTCCGCCACAGCCGGTGAGGCCTACTACGTACGCACCCGCCAGTGCACCGCCACTAACCTTCAGAAAATCACGCCGAGTCAGTGCTTGCTTCACTCCTCACTCCTCTCACCGCTATGTTGGCATGTGGGCAGACGTGGCTTGGCCGCGTACAAATGTGCGCATCGATGCCAGGCTTTTACGCCGGTTTATGAGAAGTACAATCACCCTGTCCCACCGTACCGCTCAATCCTTCCCTTTCTCCAGCAGACTAGCAGCTTACGAGTTTCCCCTCAAGAGCCGTAGTTTCTCCACATGAAACAACAGTCCCAAAGAGATCAGGGAACCCGATATACGGGTTTCAGTTGGTAAGGAGCTCTGAGAAATGCAACAGCGAAACGAAGCCGGCAATCTGGCAGAGGGACTCGCTCATAGTGTGCCCCAAAGCCTTTGCAGCCAGCGGGAGGCGAGATGCCGCCGATCCCTCGCCGACACCTTCCTTGCCCGGTAGGGCTCCACCAGCTTGCCGGCGTCCATTCGATCCTGCCGCCCTTTCGCACCAAGAAGCGGGGCCAGCTCTTTTGCGCTCACTTTGGCTGGTAGGACATCGGCAAGCTCAGTTGTCCTTCGCCGAGCCGAACTTGCTCGTCCCGGTGCCGCCAGTAACTCAAACCCTTTGGGCGAACATTGCGATTTGATCCCATGCCTCCGAACATATAATCTTCTGGCTATGGAGACGTCGCTGTTCGCGTTTGCCACCGATCTTCACGACGAAGGGCTCGATACGGTACTCGGCAACCTCCAGGACCGGGCAGGGGTAGACGGACTGACGCTGGCGGTCGCCTATCATGACGCGCGAGACCTCTTTCCTCACAACCCGGTTCACAAAGTGC
>DASQMR010000112.1:0-3541 GCA_035645375.1 Rubrobacteraceae bacterium | reverse complement strand
GCAAGGCCGGGAAGCCTTACTCTGCGGCGCTAGTTCTCGATGAAGAGCACAAGGTGCGGCTGGAGTTCGGGCGTCCGGATTAGTTACATTCTATGCATGGTGACTGATTCAGCTTCTGTAGCTTCACTACCGCGGCTTGATTTATAAAGGAGGCCTGGCATAAAGCCCTATTGTAAGTCCTCGTGTCGCGAAGCGCGTTACACTCTCTTCCTTATGAAGGTTATCGTCGTTGGAGCTGGATTAGCCGGGCTCACTTGTGCAAAGGTGTTGGCAGAACGTGGGGCCGAGGTCGTCGTCTTCGAGGCGTCCGACGGGGTCGGCGGACGTGCACGGACTGACGAGTTGTCCGGCTTCCTGCTTGACCGTGGTTTCCAGGTGTACTTCACTGCCTATCCGGTCTCGAAGAGACATCTCGATCACGAGGCGCTCGACCTGAAGCCCTTCGATCCCGGCGCAATCATCCGCCGGGGGAGAGAGAGTAGCGTACTCTCTGACCCGGTGCGCGACCCAAAGGCGCTGGTACCTTCGCTTCTCTCCGAGGCGGCGACGTTCCCGGACAAGCTACGCACGCTGCGGCTGGCAGCGAGTAGCGTCTCTGAGAGGGCCGAAACCGCAGGCGAGCTAGGCGGGTCCGACTCCTCCAGCCTGGAGTTCCTGAGAACCTATGGATTCTCGGAGAGAATCATCGAAGACTTCTACAAGCCGTTTTACGGTGGAATCTTTCTAGACCGCTCGCTCTCGACCTCTGCGCGCGTGCTACGGTTTACCCTGAAGATGCTTTCCACGGGCAAGACAGCCGTGCCCGCTCAGGGTATAGGTGAGCTCCCCAAACAGCTCGCGGCTCGTCTGCCGCTGGATGCGGTCCGCACTGAGAGCCCGGTTTCGCGGCTGTTGCGGGACGGAGAGCGGATCGTGGGCGTGGAGACTTCCGCCGAGCAGCACGAGGCGGACGTCGTGGTGACGGCTACAGACGCCCCGACGGCGCGTAAGCTCACCGGGCAGGATGCGCCCGAGGGGTCGGTAGGGCAGCTCTGCGCCTACTACGCGGCGGAGGGAGTAAGAAGCGGGAAGAAGATCATTTTGAACGCTGAGGACGGAGGGTTCGTGAACAACGCCGTACAGATCAGTACCATCGCCCCGCTCTATGCTCCGCACGGGCAGCATCTGCTGAGCGCCGTGGCTTTGGGAGGGTTCGACCTTTCGGACGAGGAGATCTACCGTCGCGGTATCGAGGACGTAACCGGCTGGTACCCGGAGGCGAATCTCACGCCGCTAGCCGTCTACAGGGTGCCTTACGCCCAGTTCCCTCAACCGCCCGGCGTACACGAGGAGTTGCCGGAGAACCGCACCGGTACGCCGGGGCTGGTGCTCGCGGGGGACTATACCGAGGACTCGTCCATAAACGGCTCGATGCTCTCCGGCGAGAGGGCCGCCGGGGAGGTGATGCGCACTTGACGGACGGTAACGCCCCTGCCCTCAGGGTCGAGAAGCTCAAGAAGACGTACTCGAACAACCTCGTGGCGCTCGACGGTGTCTCGCTTGAGGTGGAGGCCGGGCGCTTCTTCGGACTACTGGGACCCAACGGGGCCGGGAAGACGACGCTGATCAACAGCATAGTGAGCCTGGCGCGGCCCGACTCGGGCGTCGTGGAGGTCTTCGGACGGGACGCTTTCAAGGAGTTCCGGGAGGCGCGGCGCATGATCGGGGTCTCGCCTCAGGAGGTGAACCTTGACAAGTTCCTGACCGTTGAGGAAGTTTTGCTCTACCATGCCGGCTATTACGGGGTGGAGAAGAAGAAGGCTCGTGAGAGAGCCGGGGAACTGTTGGAGCGGTTCGAGCTTACGAAAAAGCGTAAGGAGAGGGTCAGCACGCTCTCCGGCGGTATGAAGCGGCGCGTCCTCTTCGCGCGCGCCCTGATACACGACCCGGACATACTCTTCCTCGACGAGCCGACCGCAGGGGTCGATATCGAGTTGAGGTATAAGCTGTGGGAGTACATCCGGGAGCTCAACCACGGCGGGCTTACGATACTGCTCACGACTCATTACCTGGAGGAGGCCGAGGAGCTGTGCGAGGAGATCGCGCTCATAGACGGCGGCAGGATCGCCGCCCAGGATACGAGCGCGGGCTTGAAACGCCTCTACGGGGCGAGCAGCATAGAGGAGGTGTACCTGAAGGTGGTGGGCCATGCTGCTGACCGATAGACCGTTCCGCACGCTTCTCTCGCGCGAGATCCTGCGCTTCACCAGGATCTGGGTGCAGACCCTGGTGCCGCCGCTCCTGACCTCACTCCTCTACCTCGTGGTCTTCGGGGTTGCTCTGGGCAGCCGTATCAGGGAAGTAGACGGCGTACCCTACCTGGAATACATCCTGCCGGGGGTCGCGTTGATGAGCCTTATCACGGGATCACACCAGAACTCCGCCTGGTCGGTCTTCGACGCGAAGCGAGAGCGGTATATCGACGAGGTTCTTACGAGCCCGATGAGCGACCTGCAGATAGCCCTCGCCTACTCTCTGGGCGGTACTCTGAGGGGGCTCATTATGGGGCTCGGGGTCTTTTTAGTTGGGGTGCCGTTCGTCGGGGTGACCGTGGAGCATCCTGTTATGCTGCTCCTGATCGGGGTTCTCTCGTCGTTCACCTTCGCGTCTTTGGGGACAATGGTAGGCGCTCTGGCGACGAGGGTGGATCATATCTCCTTCCTCACGAACGTGGTGATCCAACCGCTCGCCTTTCTTGGCGGCGTGTTCTACTCGGTCGAGATGTTGCCGAGCGCCCTGCGCGTGGCGACGCTTTTCGATCCGATCTTTCACATGGTTGATGCGGCCCGCTACGCGACGCTTCGTACGTCCGACCTGAACCCCTACCCGACTTTGAGCGTCGTCCTTTTGCTGGCAGCGCTCGCTTTTGGGGGAGCATGGTGGGCGATAAACAGGGGGTCTAGTCTCCGCTACTAAGACACCCGCCCGAAACGCCTCCGCCTGGCCGTTCGTCCTCTCGGTCTTCGTCCTCTCGCGCCTGCTCTTTATGGGTGTGGGGGTGTTAGCCGCTGCCCTGTTACCGCACGCGAGACCGGGCGGCGATCCGGTGGAGCCGTCAGGCATCCTCAACTACTGGGCGCACTGGGACGGGGCATGGTACACGAGGATCGCCACCGAGGGCTACGAGGCATACGCCCCGGAGAGCACTGCCTTCTTTCCGCTGTTGCCGATGCTCGTTCGCGTCGGAAGTGCGTTGGGCGGCGGACCCTCCCTCTGGGGCGTGCTCATCTCCCTCGCCGCCGCCGTCTTCGCGTTGTACTTCGTGTACGGGATTTCCGAGAAGCTGTGGGACAGGGGGGCCGCTCGGGCCGCTACGCTCGCCTTTGCCTTCTTCCCGACCTCCTTCTACCTCAACGCCCCGTTTACGGAGGCGCTCTTCGTGGCGCTCGCCGCCGGTTCCTACTGGTCGGCCTATGTACGGCGGGATCTTCTGCTCGCTGGTCTTTTGGGGGCTCTCGCCGCCGCGACACGCAACTCCGGTATGCTCCTGCTCATACCTCTG
>DASQMR010000111.1:0-2913 GCA_035645375.1 Rubrobacteraceae bacterium | reverse complement strand
CTTTGTAATCAGCAGGTGGTAGAAGGGGATGTCGTAGAGCTGGGCGCGGGAAGAGAGGGCTGGGTGGTTGGAGATCACGAGCGTTAATTCGGCGTCGACCTCATCGGCTTCTCAGCGCCACAGGAAACTCCGTGAGGCAATGAGCGTACTTTTGGACCAGTATCGCGTTCCTCTTTGGCATGTCGGTGCAGGAGACGCGCCAGCCTATCGCATGCTACCTGGTCAGGGGTATAGAGGCTACTTCGAACTCGTCGCGCTCCGGGCCGAGTCTCTCACCCGCGATCCCCGAACGCATAAAGAACCGGCCGCTCCCGCTCACGTACTGGTCTGCAGAGAGGATGTTGCCGCCATGCAACGTTACTTCCCTGAGACTACTTCCCGCAAAGCTATTCGTAGTCCGAAAAAGACTCTGGCAGAGCCGGAGGCCAGCTCGCGAGCCCCGCCGGCGCGGGGTGCTAGTATGGCGCCATGACAGAGACACACGAAGAAAACCTCAGGCAGCTCAAGGAGCGGTTGGCCCAGATCAGCGACGTAAGCTCGGCGAACGGGCTCTTGATGTGGGACAGGCAGACTTACATGCCCAAGGGTGGGGTCGCGGGCAGGGCGGAGCAGACGGCGACCCTGAGCCGAATCGCCCACGAGATGCTCGTGGACGCCGAGACGGGACGGCTGCTCGAAGCCCTAGACCAGCCGGACCCATCTTCTGAGGACGGCGCCCTGGTACGCCGCGCGCGACGCGAGTACGAGAAGGCAACCAGGCTTCCGGGAGAACTGGTCGCAGAGATCTCTCGCACCACGGCGCTCGCCGAGCCAGCGTGGGTGGAGGCGCGTGAGAGGTCGGATTGGTCCCTCTTCGCCCCGCACCTTGAGACGATACTCCCCCTGCAGCGTGAGGCCGCGGAGCACCTGGGGTACGAGGATCACCTCTACGACGCCCTCCTCGATGGTTACGAGCCGGGCGCGAAGAAGGCGCGTCTCGAGAAGATGTTCGAGGAGTTGAAGACAGAGCTGGTGCCGCTTATACGCTCGATCTCCGAACGGGACGGCGAAGACCGGGAGGCGCCACTGCACAACGCGTTCGACGAGAAGGCCCAAGAAAGGTTCGGGGAGGAGGTCATTACCCGGTTCGGTTACGATTGGGATCGCGGTCGGCAGGATCGAACCGTGCACCCGTTCTGCATCGGGCTGACCCCGGGCGACGTGCGCATCACCACCCGCTTCGACCCGGGCTGGCTCTCCCCGGCCCTCTTCGGGACTATGCACGAGACTGGTCACGCCCTCTACGAGCAGGGCGTGGACCCTGCCTACGCCCGCACGCCTCTGAGCGGCGGCACCTCGATGGGCATTCATGAGTCGCAGTCCAGGCTGTGGGAGAACCTCGTCGGACGCTCCCGACCTTTCTGGTCTCACTTCTACCCGGGCCTGCAAAAGGCTTTCCCAGAGGCTCTAGGCGAATTCGAGTTAGAGGGGTTTTATCGGGCGATCAACGCCGTCTCACCCTCGGAGATCCGAGTAGAGGCCGACGAAGTGACCTATAACCTGCACATCCTGCTTCGCTTCGAGCTGGAGGTCGCCTTGATCGAGGGGAGCCTCTCCGTCTCGGACCTACCCTCCGCCTGGAACGCGAAGATGGAAGAGTACCTCGGCATCACGCCAGAGAACGAAGCCACGGGCGCCTTGCAAGATGTCCACTGGTCCGCCGGCCTCTTCGGTTACTTCCCGACCTACACCATAGGCAACGTCCTCTCCGTAGCGCTCTTCGACGAGGCCATAGGCGCGTATCCGGCTATCCCCGAGCAGATCGCAGAGGGTGAGTTCTCGACTTTGTTGGGCTGGCTGCGCGAGAACATCCACCGCCACGGCTCCCGGTACTATCCGGACGAGTTAATCGAACGCGTCACCGGCCGCCCTCTCGATGCCGCGCCCTATCTCAAATACCTGAAGAACAAGTTCGGCCAGCTATACGAGGCGGGCTAGGAGCCGCCGCAAGACGTGTAAGACGCTACGCGACGCGGGTAACATCAGGGTGAGGGAAAGCGAACAGGAGGAGTAGCATGGATTTTCTCAGTAACCTGATGGGCAGAGAAGACCGCCGCCAGGAGTACAGGGACTTCACGGACCGGTACGACGAGGGGGCGCCCTACGACCGCATCTCCGAAGAAGAGGCGGCGAACCGCTACCGCGAAGTAGCCCCGAACCTCTCGGAGGACGACTATCGACTCTCGGCTCGCGAAGCGTTCGAGCGGATGTCGCCCGAGGAGCGCTTAGAGTTCGGCCGTATGCTGCGCGAGGAGGCCCAGCAGCGCGGCCACGGCGAGTTTGTCGACCGGGACCATGACGGACAGGATGACCGCTTCCAGGACCCCGACTACCTCGCCGGCTTGACGAGCAGCATGCACCGGCGTGAGCCGGATCTCATGAGCAGCCTGCTCGGCAGCGCCATGGGCAGCGGAGGCGGCGGTCTCATGGGCGGCATGATGGGCAGCGGCATGACCGGCGGGCACGGCGCCTCGGCCAGCGGCGGAATGCTCGGCAATCCTGTCGCGAAGGCCGCTCTCGCCGGTATAGCCGCCACGGCCGCTAAAAAGATGATGGGCGGGAGATAGCGTCGATACGTAACTCTATTTGTGCCAGCGTCGGCATGTGCGGCTCGCGCTGGCCTGGCAGTCTCCTCGCTAGGTTAGACACTAACAGCTAACAACGAATGGTCCTACGAGGCATCGAATTCGTCCCGCCTGTAAGCGTGATTAGTCCTTCTAACCCTTTGTGGCAGACGCTCCTACCGTCGTGCTTAGCAAGAGATTCAGCCTAGAGCCCCTTTCCCTAGCACCCTTCGCTGCTCAGCAAAGTGCCTGGTCTCTTCGGCCTTCTCGGTGATACGCTACACCAGCTTACTTCAGCGATACTTTCCAT
>DASQMR010000110.1:0-2031 GCA_035645375.1 Rubrobacteraceae bacterium | reverse complement strand
ATGCGTGGAATAAGAATTCTGCGAACTTCGCCTTGACGGAGTTCTGAGTAGTTCGCATAGCCAACGGAATTTACGAGTCGGTCTGCACACGCTCCCTATTGGCGGAGCCTCTTATACTTGCGGCATATGGCGACGCTTCTTTTCGCAACTGCTGTCTACATAGTCAAGCTTGTCAATAGTGCACATGTCCTTGCCTTTACCGCCATAGATCTTGTCCCGCTGCCCATCTTTGGACCAAAGAAAATCGTTGCCATCCCCGCCATAGATGACGTCGTTGCCCGGGGCTGAGGTAACGCTGTCTCTGCCCTGCCCGCCGTAGATGACGTCATCGCCTGATCCTCCATAGAGATCGTCGCCACCGCCGAGGCCACGTATCACGTCATCGCCGTCATTACCGTTTAGGTAGTCGTGTTTGTCGGTGCCCAAGAGCAGACCGCCCTTTGGACAGCCGGGTATGTCGTTCGTGGTAAAGCGTTTGGACGCGCCTTCCCCGCCTATCGGGGGGGGGTATTTGGTGGTGCTCGTCCCCTGGCATCGGGCTTCTTCTGAGGCTGTTGCTTGGGGTGAGCTTCCCTGCTCCTGCTTGGAGGATTCCGAGCGCATCCCCGCACAGCCAACCACTAGAAGAAAGGCGCACCCGAGAAGGAAGGCCCTCACCATAACAACCGACTCCTCATAGGGGCGAACTCCTTCGTGAGGTTCACCTGCGCCTGAGGATCGCGTAGGTCACGATGCCCGACCCCACCAGCAGCGCGACAGCCGGCAGAAGGCTGGCAGGACCGCCGCTCGGCGGAATCGGACCCGGAGTGGGGCTGCCTCCAACCGTGGGGAAGACATAAGTCACAACCGTCGTGACGTCCATCACTGTGGTGTCCTGAGCCAACGCCAACGGCACCAGGACCAACATCGCTAGAAGAGCGGCCGTGGCCAGAAGAATCTCTCTCTTCACCGGTCCTCCTTCTGTTTGCATGTATCTCTTGATACTAACACCTCGAAGCATGCCACACCAAGAAGCCAGGCGCATCTCTCAGAGAGCCTTATTCACCGGAGTGCGTGGAATAAGAATTCTCGGAAGTCTATTCATTCTTGACATAGAATCATGAGAAGGCTGGCGATGGATAGGGGCAAAGGGTGCACCGCCCAGCGCTGATAGAGCTAGCGCTTCGCGTGCTGCTGCTGCTGCTGTCGATATCGATACTTCTAGTGGTAACGGCCTGCGGCGCGCCTGAGAAACCCAAGCCTCGGCCACTGCCTCGGCCCCTACCGGAAGACCAGCAAATGCTGAGCCAAGGAACCTACCGCTCTGAGGAGTTCCAGCCCTCGTTCTCGTTCACGATCGACGAGAGCTGGACGCATGTACCACTGGAAGCATCCGACCAACTGGTTCTCGCATGGGGACAGAAGTGGCGGTTGGGATTCGCGAACATCCAGAAAGTATACGAGCCTACCGGGACGGGCTCACCAAGCGTAGCGGACGCCCCCAAAGACATGGTCGGGTGGTTCCAGCGGCATCCGTACCTGAGAACCGATGAACCGGAGCAGATCACGGTAGGAGGAGTCAAAGGCGTACGGTTTGACGTGGTAGTTGATGACCTGCCGGAAGATAACTACGACATGTGTGGTTCGGATTGCGTGGACATCGCCAGGGTAACGGGTGGGTTTCCTCCGCTTGCCATCTGGGTGGATGAGAAGGTGCGTGTGATCGTATTGGAGAAGGTGAAGGGTGAGACGGTGACCATCGGCTTCGGTAGTCCGGCTGCCGAGTTCGATATGTTCGCAACTGAGGCACATAAGGTGCTTGACACCGTCAAGTGGACAAGCTCGTAGGAGCTCGCGCCGCAGATATATTCACCGGAGTGCGTGGAAGATGAATTCTGCGAACTCCGCCTTAAGGGGGTTCTCGGAATTTTCCCAAGGAATGTCCACCTGGCAGATGCCTCCTGCTCCCTTTGGGGGTTACGATCCCTAGCGCGTGTGTTTAGGGCCGGGGCTTCTGCACCCCGGCCCTTGCCCTTCTATACCGAACTTCGG
>DASQMR010000109.1:0-3730 GCA_035645375.1 Rubrobacteraceae bacterium | reverse complement strand
ATTCAGGCAGCATTACTGCGGTCAAACGTAGACGATCCTGTTTTTACCTTTCTCTTTCGCTTGGTACAGGACTTGGTCCGCCCGAGCGACCACGCTTTCGACGGTTTCGCTGTCGCCGGTGCTTTGGCTAGCCCCACCGCTGAGCGTGACCCAGAGCTTTTGGCCTCCTGGCAGCACGACCGGGTTCTCGGCGACCTCTTCGGCGATGCGCTCTAGAGTCCTCTGCACTTGGTGCCCCCCTCCCGTAGCCCATAACGCCATCAAGAACTCGTCTCCTCCCCACCTGGCAAGCCAGTCGCCTTCGCGGACGTTGTGCTGGAGGACTGAGGCAACGTGCTTTAGGCAGGCGTCCCCGGCCTGGTGACCGTACCGGTCATTGAGGGGCTTGAACTGGTCGATGTCAATCAACGCCAGGGTCAAAATGCTTCCGGAACGCTCGGCCCGCGCAAGATCTTCCGCAAGGCGCTCCTCGCCTGCCCTGCGGTTGTAGACCCCCGTCAGATAATCCTTCACCGAGCGTTCTTCCAGCGATCGGATCACCTCATCGAGGTGTTCCGATCGCGTACTGGATATCCGCCATCAGCCTACCTGCCCGGTCAGTGAAGCCTGTGGGCAAGGCGGGCATCTTGCCGTGGTCTAGGTAGTCGCGCAGGCCCTCTGAGGCCATGGAGATAGGCTTGAGGAGCAAGTACAACGCGCAAAGCATCGCGGCTGACCCAAGGACGGTGGCCAGGATTATGACGGCGAATACGCTCAAGGCGGGCCCGAAACCGACTGGTGGGGAAAGTACGAAGTAGAGTACCAGAGCGATCAGGGGTACGTGGGTACCCAGGAAGGCAGCAAGCAATATTTTGCCCAAATAGCTCTTTGGGAAGGGTAATCGCGACAGGAAAGCGTATATTCGCAAGCTCTTCTCGTCCACCAGACGCATCCTCCCTGGCAAGCTCACTGGCAGTGTTAACCTGTACCCAAGCGGTGGTAGTAACAATCTATGTACAAGCCTCTGAAGTTTCCGAGAAGACCTCTTAGCGGCAATTAGGTGAACAGAAGCACTGTCCCTTAAGGTGGGCGCAACCGCTTCTCAGGCCAGGACTACTGAGTCGTCTCTTGCTTGGGCTGAGTTCGCGAGGGTTCCACCGTGACTTCACGTGTAACTTCCTCAGTTACTTCCTCAGTTACTTCTTCAGTCACAACCTGCGTGACTACCTGTGGGACTTCGTCAGCCTCCTCTTCTTGCGTGTTCTGACGCAGAGCAAGGAAAAACATGAAGATGATCAGCATAATTATGATCAGGATGAGAAAGGCCACTAGCGCGATAACACTTCTCTGCACGTTCCTTCCTCCTCCTCCTCCTTCCTCGGCGCCTTGTCGGCGCGCACCGTTCTCAGGTCCATTGATTGTAGAGAACGAAACCAGCGGCATCCTTCGATACTCTAGGCCTTCTTATATACCCTTCAAGAGGTCGCGCAAAGAGGTGGGTAGGTATTGCGTAATACTCAGCGGGCTTCACTTGGCCCCGGTCGCATAGCCTTATGTGCCTAAGAGCAGAGGGCTAGCTGCGGTTAAGGAAGAAACCGTCACTGACATGTTAGCCAGCCCTCACTAGGCATTATAGAGACGCCACCAGTCTCGCTAAAGAGCCGGATCACCGATAAGGGACCCCGGCTCGCAAGCGGGTAGGATGGTTGTGACTCGCTACGTGATAGAGATCTTCGACCAGAGGTAGAGGTAGGGATGAGGAGCGGCATGATGCTCGGATACTGGGTAATCTTCGCAGGGGTTGTTCTGCAGATCTTCGGGTGGCTCTGGGACTTGGTAGATGACCTGAGCGGCGAAGAAGCGCTGGGGGGGCTACTCACCCCCGAAAGGCTCATATTTCTGGGATTTGTGCTGATAGTTCTAGGGCTCGTTTTGGGTTTTAGGCTGGGGCCCAGACGCCGAAGATGAGTCAGGGGTAAGCAAGAGAGTAAGGGCAGAAGACCCGAAGGACCCTACCCTAGCCTCATACCTCCATAGGAGCGGGGCCTAACACTGGATTTCCGAGAAAACGTCTTAGCGGCAATTAGGTGAATAGAGACAATGAGGCAGTCCTCCACCTAACGCTGGCCCTGATCCTCTTTTGCCTCGATCCGCCCACGGTAGGAGAGGAGGCTATCCCGGAAAGCGGAGATCTCCTCCATCTTCTGCTCTGCCTCCCGTATCTTCTCCTCTAGAACCTCGCTTGCGCGCGGAAGGTTCTCTCCCCGTTCGCCCTCTGCTATCAGAGCGAGCAGTTTCTTTACCTCTGCCAGCGTAAGACCGGCCAGGTTCGCCTGCCTTATAAACCGAAGCTGCGCTACCTGCAAAGGCCCATAGAGCCGGTGCCGAGCACCTTCCGAGCGGCCTACTGGTTTCAGTAGGCTCTGCTGCTCATAGTTGAGGATGGTCCGTGTGCCTACACCCGCAAGCCGGGCTATCTCTCCGATCTTCAGTAACCGATTCCCCTTGGACTCCCCTACTTAGAGGGAACCCTTCAGCCGATAGTTTGTAGCAAACCTTCCGTTGTGCCCGCATTACGTATACAGTCGAAGTGTGTAAGCAACCCGCCCAAGAATGCGGGAGGAAGGAGGAGAGGTCCTATGCCTGATGTGTGGGCAGCGTTCCCAGAGCTCGATCCTGCCATGCAGGAGCGCCTCGCCAGCGTCCTAGAGACGCGAGGCGCCGACCCGCAGCAACGGGAGATGAGCCAAACCTTCCTCGCCGACATCCCCTTCCCCACCAACGCATACGTACTCGAGGTGGGCTGCGGTACAGGGGTGCTGACACGGACGCTCGCTCTCTGGCCAAACGTCAGCGCGGTGATAGGCGTCGATGCGGCGCCCTCCCTCCTGAGCAAGGCCCGCGGGCTGGCTGCGGACCTGCCTAACCTCACCTTCCAAGAGGCTGACGCGCGCTCCCTACCGTTCGAGGATGAAGCCTTCGATGTTGTCGTCTTCCACACCACGTTGACTCACGTGCCCAGTCCCGAAAGCGCCCTTGCCGAGGCGTTCCGGGTGCTGCGTCCGCAGGGCTGGGTAGCGGTATTCGATGGCGACTACGCGACCGGCACGGTGGCGCTCGGTGACCATGATCTGCTGCAAGCTTGCGTGGAGGCCATCGCGGACACCTTCGTGCACGACCGCTGGCTCGGGCGACGCCTGCCCGCGCTCGTTCGCGGCTGCGGCTTCGAGATCGCTCGCTTTCGCGGCTACAGTTACGTGGAGACTACCGAGGCAGGGTACATGCTGACCATCGTCGAGCGAGCCATCGACACCTTGTATGGCTCTGGTCGCTTCGGGGAGGAGATGGCAGCGGCTCTGAAGGCAGAGGCGCGTAGGCGGGTGGAGGCGGGGACGTTCTTTGGACACATCGCCTACGTGAGCGTTGCTGCCAGCAAACCTTCGTCGTAATAAGGCCCGCCCTACGATATGAAGCGTTGTAGACACTTGCATTACCGAGCAGGCTCTTCTTCACCGGCTTGCTTAGCGCATGGGCCTATAGGACCGGAGTTAGGCTAGGGCGGGATCGGCAAGGATGTGAGGCGCATGGGCCAACACAGACGACACGAAGACTGCAATAGAACCCTAAGGGAAAATATGTTAGCTCTATACGCAGCTAGGTTCCTAGCCACATATCAGAAGATCAAGCCGAAGGACTCTTCGGAGGATTACAGGATGGTGACCCTCGCCGCTGTTGCCGCCTTTGGAAACTT
>DASQMR010000108.1:0-2480 GCA_035645375.1 Rubrobacteraceae bacterium | reverse complement strand
TTTGCCCCAGCCCCGCGTTGCGCGCCGCCGAAAGCCCCCCGTTCTCCTGGCGGATCAGGCGCACCCCCGGGTAGCGGGAGGCCACTTCTGCGGTGTCGTCCGTAGAGCCGTCGTCGACCACCACGATCTCGTGGCGGGGGTGGCTCTGGGAGAGCACGCTCTCCACGGCCTCGCCCAGGAAGTGGGCCTGGTTGTAGCAGGGGATCACCACCGTCACCACGCCCGCCTCCGCGTGCCGCTCCTTTGGGGAGTGGCGAGTGTTGCGCCGGGCGTCGTCTTCCGGGCCATTCGCCCGGCGCTCGTCCCCCCTCATCCAGACCCTTCTCCAAGCGGCTGCTTGGTGCCCGAGCCGTTGCCGAGCGGGTAACCCATTTCCAGCAGCGTATCTTTAGCTACTTTCTCGTAAATCCGCCGGTCGCGCTTAGTGAATACCTGTCGCCAATCGCCCGCTACGCCCTTTCTCATGAAAGACTTGCCGTCTTCTTGTCCCCTCGGACGTCCCGCTACCTTCTCGAAGCTGTTCTCCTCGATGCACTGGTGAACAATAGCTTTATCAGCTCGGGCGTCGAGAAATTCGAATACTGCCTTCAGGTTCTCCTCGGGTCTCTCTAAAAGATCCTCGTAGCTGAGCTGTAAGAAATCGGAGCCGAAGATCATCGAGCCGTCACGAGACGCCTTGCTCACCCTCCGGCTCCAGCGCACAGCCATCTGCCTTAACCGTTCTTCTATAAAGATGCTGTCGCCGGACGCCTGAAAGGTATCCTGGTTTTCGAGATAGGCGTCGCGCTTGTCCAGCTCCTCGGGCTCAAGTTCGACCACGCCCCCCTTTCTGTCGCTCGCCCAGCGCCAGAAGTGGTGCATCAGGGAGACGGCGACATCCCTCCCGTCACGGTAGATATGGACGATCTTGGCCTCGGGGTAGAAGTCGTAGATCTCATCTACGTAGTCCGTGTGATGCGGGCTCTTGTCGCCTACTATGGGCTTACCGCTCGCGGCCGAACCCTTTGCCAGATAGTAGTCTATGGTCAGCCGGGTTATGTTGCGAAGGTCTTCCTCTGCGTCTCCTCTCCCCCAATAGTTCCAGGGCAACGATTGCCAGTCGCGCAGTCCCTGGCAGGTCAAAATGGAATTGTAGAGACTAGGAATAGGTCCTTCGTGGACGGGGATCTCCTCCACGGCCTGCCCCCGTCCGAAGAAGCTCGCCTCGCCCTTGCAGAATATCTCCGGGTGGGAGTTAAGCATCGCCATAAGCCAGGAGGTCCCCGACTTCATCTCTCCCACCAGAAAAAAACGGGTCTTGTGCTCCATCCCCCCGGTAGCGTCGCTTCGCGGCCCTCCAACGCTCTGCGTGCGGGTGGCCTGCTCCGCGCCCCGCAGTTCCTGCTGAGACTTGGCCTCCGGGGTCCTGACCGGTACTCTCCATTCGCCCTTCGGCCCCCGATTCAATCGTTCCTTAAGCCTGTGCACCGGCCTCCAGCCCGGGGAACCCTGCCCTTCTCTTAGCCGCTGCTGCAGATTCTGTACCTGCAGTCTTAGCTGCTGAACCTTCTGGCGCTCTCCTTCAACGGCGCGCTCCCTCTTCCGAAGTCGCCGCTCAGAGTTCGGAAACGCGTGTTTACGGTTCCGAAGCGTTTCCAAGGCGCACTCTCGCTTCCGAAGCTGCCGCTTGCGATCCGAAAACTCCTGTTTGCGGTTGCGAAGCCGCCGGGCTAACCTGAGCCGCTCCATACGCCGCTCGTCCAAGAGGATGAGTCCCCATGGACAGTAGCGCAGCAGTATGAAGATGCTGCCTAGCGCCTGCCTCCTCGCTCCCTCCCAGAAGCGGGTTCGCACCTCCTCGACGACGGGTGCCCCGTAAATTTCCTGTGCTTCTCTCAGACCGGTCGCGTGCGCCTCCTCGTAGCGCTTATTTCCTTTCAGATGCTTCCGTTCGGCGCGCAGCACCGTCACCGTGGCTTTCAACATCAGCCCTGCGTTGCGCGTCATATTGGTGCCGTGCCTACGGTAGTCGAGTACAACCTCGCCGTGGTAATGGACCGGGTAGTCCCTCGCGATGCGCAGGTAGAGATCGTAGTCCGCAGCACCGTCCACGGAAGGATCGAAACCGCCAATGGAGCCGAAGATAGAACTCCGGAACATCACCGACCCGGGAATCCAAACGGAACTGTAATACAACAGCCCGAGGTAATGATCTCCTCTAACATGAGCTTTGTGAAGAGCTTGGGGCGGTATTCTAAGGGGAGATCCGTCGGCGGCGATGAGCCTGATGTGCCCGGAGACGAAGGCGCACCGCGGGTGGGCCTCCAGCTCCCTCACCCCCACCTCCAGGGCCTCCGGCCGCAGCCTGTCGTCGGCGTCCAAGAACACCACATACTCGCCCCTGCTTTGCCCCAGCCCCGCGTTGCGCGCCGCCGAAAGCCCCCCGTTCTCCTGGCGGATCAGGCGCACCCCCGGGTAGCGGGAGGCCACTTCTGCGGTGT
>DASQMR010000107.1:0-1637 GCA_035645375.1 Rubrobacteraceae bacterium | reverse complement strand
GCCGGCTTGTTGAAGAGAGGCCAGCATTCTATAGAACGTCTAGGAATGGTCATGAACCAGCGCGTGGAAAGCCAGGATGGCGATCTCGGGGTTTATGCCACCGGCTCCACAGCTCGTAGGCAACCAGCTGGCAACCCTATTTTACCTTCGGCCCTGCTCCTCCATTCGCTACTCGCCTTGCTCGGACCTTTGATCATCGGGGCGGTCGAGGTATCAGTGCCTCTCTGGCATTATTCGCATAGAAGGCGGCCGACAACGGCATGGCGCGCACGCAGTCTGCCTCCAAGCTCAGGAACGCCTTTGTGCCTCGTGCCATCTTCGAAGGTCAGACGGTATACAAACCGTGCACCCGCAATTGCCTCCTGTCAGCGGCATCTGTGCTCGCTCAACTCTCGCAAAGTCCGCCGCCGAGTAGTAGCAGTCCCAGTCCAGACTACTCTGCACGCGCTTTCAACCAGATTCCTTGTCCATCATTCTTTGCCAGGGGAACATCCAAGGCCGCATCGCCACATCGACGGATGTTCCATGCTTGAGTGCTTTTCCACGTCCGCCACAGCTCTTCTTTGTTCGCGGGAAGTGAAGGACGAGGAGTGACGGCATCCCTTCTGTGCATAGGGAAAGCAGTTCTCGAGTCTGTGTGATATGGTAGCCAATCTACATGCTGGAGCGCCCACTACTCATTATCTACCCCGAAAGTGACAACGCACTTTACCGGGAGTATGGGGAGCCGGATCTTCTCGCTCTGGCTGCACTTGCTCGTCGTTTGTTTGCCGCCTGCAGCGAGAGGTGGCAGGGGGTTGCTATCTGCTCATCTCGTGAGGTGCTCGACATCTCTGCAGATCAGTTGAGTAGAGCAACAGCAGCGGTAATAGATTTGATGGAGTGCGCCGCAACAAGCGGCGATGAGCAGATTTTCTTCTCCAAGTTGACCGGCGCGCACAAGCGGGTCCTGGTCCTGGCTGAGGCGGTAGAGAGTACGCGTTACAAACAACAGTTTCGCTTGCCTATAAACGTCGACGCCGTTCTTGACATAGGCTTTGTATCTCAAGCTGATAGGCACCCCTTTCCCGAAGTGCCGTACCACTTCGTGTTCAACGGTCCCACTCAGGTAGAAAGGCAGATGATAGCCAATCAGGCTCCTTCGCGAGAGCGGTGCATCCCGTGGGCGGTTGTGGGGGCTCGGACTCCGAACCACCTCAACCTGGTAGCAGAGCTAATGGAGTATGAGTTCCACACCGGAGGGTTCTGCTTTCTTCAGCATCACACGCAGCAAGGTAGAAAAGGTACCGGGCTGCTCGACCCCTTGGGGCTTACGGCGGTCTTATTGAAGACCAATTACTATGTTTTGAGTTCGGACGATTCGCCCAATTATTACGAGAGCCCGCGCTTCATACAGGCTCTGCTTGCTGGTAGCGTGCCCTGCAAGTTAGATAGTGATCCCTCTTGGCATAAGTCCGATATTCCGGGCATTTTCTCCTCGGTTCGGTCTTTCTGCACCGGAGTGCAAGAGGAAAGCTATTGGTCCATGTATTGCGCTTCCAGAGAGTTCTATACGTCCAAAGGTCTTCTAGCTGACCATCTGGAGAAGGCGCTGCGTCTTGTCTGACGGTAAAGTCCTGCAGAGCCTTCACCGGATA
>DASQMR010000106.1:0-2963 GCA_035645375.1 Rubrobacteraceae bacterium | reverse complement strand
CACCGAGCAACGGCGCATTCTCTTCAGTGAAAGCCGCGAGGTCGTCGATCAAACTTCCGAGCTGAACTAACGCCGCATCGTTGCCCTTCTGCGTGCGCGCTCTTACCCTCTCGTAAAACCGCTCCGTGCTCTCAAAGAGCAGCGCCGAACATAGAGCACCCTTGTGCTCGTAGCGCCGGTACAGAGTCCCCTGCCCCACGCCCGCCGCGCGCCCGATCTCATGCATGCTCACCGAATCTACGCCTCGCTCCTCGAAGAGCTCCCTGGCCGTATCGAGAACCCGCCGCCTGGACTCCGCCGCATCCCGCCTCTCACCGTGAGGCAACACCCCGAAACTCAATACCGGGATCTCGTATCGTCCCTCGCCGTCCCCAGCTTCTCTAACCATCTTTACACCTTTGTCACTAACATCTTGAAAACCGGACATTTGTCCACTATCATCTCGTTATGTGGACAAGTGTCCGGTTTTATTTTAGCAGACACCTTCCGTATGAAGAGGAGTAAGGGCATGGGTCTTGAAAGTAGCGACATCGGGCAACCGCCGGTCGAAGGCGTGGAGCCGTCCAAAGCGCTGGCCAGGGTCGTTAACCCCACGGTGAAGGCGCTGCTTCGCTCACCGCTGCACTGGACGTTCAGCAGGCACCTGATGCTCCTCTCTTTCAGAGGCCGAAAAACCGGCAGGACATACGACATCGTCGTAGGGCGACACGAGGTCGAAGGTACGCTCTTGGTGCCTACGGGAACCACGGGGAGACGGTGGCGGCTGAACTTCCGCGGCGGAGCGCCGACCGAGGTAATGATTGAGGGTAGACGCCTGAGTGGGCGAGGCGAACTGATCGAGGACCCGGATGAGGTCGCACGTCTCCACCAGCTGCTCTTAGGCCGGGTTGGCCTCAATAACGCGAGGCGGCTAGGTTTGAGAGTAAACGTAGATCGCCAGCCGACCCACGACGAGCTGAAGGTTCCTCTTGCCGGCTGTGGCATGATAAGCGTAGATCTCGACTAGAGAGGCACGGTCCTGCGAGCCGAGCCAGACGGCTGCCGTGATCTGTGTTCATCTAGGTCCCAAGACTCTCCTTTCGGACCCCTCCTTGTAGTCGTCAAAGCGCCATGTGGCACAAGAATACCGGACGCGCGCGCAGAGAAAGACGGGGAGAGGGCCGGCGGCTAACCTGTAAGGAATTGATGAGGCTAGATTCTAGATAATGCTGCGTTGTAGAGAAACCTTGACTGTAAGCAAAAGCATCTTTCGCCTAATTGTTTGCCTCTCTTTTCTGTGGATGCTTGCTGCCAATGCTTTATCAACCCGAAGTCCTTGTTAGCCCGACCTTAGTTTAAGGAGGGGTGCTTTCGTTAGCGCTAGGATCGAACACTGCGTAGCGGGCCTTGCCGCTATCCTTAGCGCGGTACATCGCGGCGTCGGCGCGGCGCGTTATCTCCTCTGGCGCTTCCCAACCAGAGGTGCTCACACCTATACCGATGCTCGCCGTTACTAACCGCTCGAACCCTTCTAGATCGAAGGGGCCTCGCAAGACTTCCTCGATCCACTGAGCAACCCGTACCGCGTCGCTTGCGCTCGCGACGTCTTCGAGCAGCACGGCGAACTGGTCCCCGCCGAAGTGGGCGGTCGTCCCCCGGGATCCCACAGCGTTCTCCAGGCGTTCGGCGACCGCCAGCAGCAAGCGATCCCCCGCTTCGTAGCCTAGAGAGTCGTTGACGGCTTTGAAGTTGTCCAGGTCTAGGAGCAGCACCGCGATCTTGCCTCCCCCCTCTAGGGAGCCTGTCGAGGAGAGCTCGACACGATCCAAGAACAGCGAGCGGTTCGGCAGCCCGGTCAAGGGATCGTGAAACGCTTGATGCACCAACTGCTCCTCGAGCTCCCGGCGCTCGGCAATCTCTCGTTGTAGCCGCGAGTTGGCCTCGGCGAGCTTCGCAGTCCGTTGCCTAACGCGCTCGTCGAGCTCGTCGTACGCGCGCCGTAGCTCCTCCTCAGCCCGCTTGCGCTCGGTCACGTCGTTCTGCACCCCGATGAAGTTGACGAGTCGCCCCTGCTCGTCGTGTACCGGTGAGAGCCGCAGTTCGTTCCAGAACAAGGTACCGTCCTTCCGGTAATTACGCAGTAGAACCTGGCAATCACGTCCTTCTTGGAGGGCGGCGCGTACCTCTAGCAGGGCCGACTGGTTGCCGTCGGTACCTTGCAAGAAGCGGCAGTTGCGACCGAGCATCTCCTCGAAAGAGTAACCGGTCATTAGTTCGAAGCTGCGGTTGACGAAGATGAGGGGGTTATCGGGGAGGTTCGAGTCGCTAATGGTAATACCGTTGCTACTGGCGGCGACGGCCCTGTACAACAAGCGCAGCTTCTGCTCCGTCCGCCGTCGTTCGCCGTCCCCTTCACTCGACACCGCCGCAGTATAACGAGTACTGCAGGGTTCCGTTGCTCAAGCTCCCAAAAGGAGCGAAGATGGCTTGATGAGTCGGCTCTGCGGTTAACGCTGAGTAAGACTCCTTAGTCGAAGCCCCGCAGCTTCCGGTGTTTTCTTCCAGGTACATCACATCAGGGGCAGCCTACGACACCGAAGCAGACAGCTCCTCTAGCCCTCGTGCTGCTCGATGCACGGAAAGCCGTCGTGCCTGGCAGGTCTTCGCGCACCAACTCCCAGCGCCTAGTAGATCATACCCAGCTCGTGGCGGCGAAACTCCGGGCGACGTGCGCTACCGATAGCCCCAGGGTTATAATCTCGTGCCGTGGAGAGAAGCGATAGGTTTCGGGTAAGAGGAGCGCTACTCGGAGCCCTAACCTGCATGACAGCCTTTTTCGCCACTGGCTGCTCGGGGACTACCTCCGCTCAGGAAGAGACGGGCGCTTCTACTCGGCCCAACATAATCTTCCTCCTCATGGACGATCTGAATTTCGCTACCGCCCAGCGGATGCCCGAGTTGCGCTCCTCAGTGATCGAAGAGGG
>DASQMR010000105.1:0-1995 GCA_035645375.1 Rubrobacteraceae bacterium | reverse complement strand
TTGGCCTTGTCAGCCCCAGAGCCTCCACCCTCCTTCTTACCGCTGGTCTTGCTGCTCGATTTACCGCTGGAACCCTTCTTCGAGGTTTCTGCGGACTTCTCAAGATGCTTCTTGGCCTCTTTTGCAATCCTATCCATCATGTGGCCGGATTACGTTCCTTCCTCTGATATAGCTTGCTACCAGTGCTCGTACCCGATCGAGACATCCTCTAACACGGGGGGCATGAAGGGTAGCCTCTAATCACCTGATTGCCGATAAGGCGATTTCTCGAAAGTTGAGCTTCCGGTGTATGAAATTGTCGGAAGTTAGGACGTAAGTATCACGGCCTGCAATCTTCTGGAGTTCGGCTGAGGCCCCGCCGGTCTCCTCTTGCTCTCCAGCTTCCCAAGTCCAGTCACCCACGCAACGGCCCGGGCGCAACTCCTTGCCGCTGACGACCGGATCGCAGCAAGACCTGCCCGCACTTTATCGGAGTGCTTTGGGGTTAGGAGGGGCCGTACTTGGCGAGGATCTCCCGGTGCATGTCGAGGAGCCGGGGGACCTCCTCCCGTTCGGCTCGTGCCATTCCGCACTCAGTGCAGATGCCCCATCCGGCCGCCCCGCGCCCCTGGTTCTCCGTGAGATACTCGTCCACGAGCTGAACCTGCTCGCTTGTCGTGTCCGGTTCTTGCTCCTCGGGGTGATACGGCACGAGGGCAAAGTAAAGTTCCGTTTCGGGAGACGTCTGCAGCCCACGAAGCGGCTCAAAGTAGGACGCGTCACGCTGGTACTGCGGGACGGTGAAGGAAAACCAGCTCACCCGGCGCCGCGCCTTGGAGCTGACCTGGTTGGCAACGCGGACCTGGAGTTCCAACGACTCCGGCTCCTTAAAGTGGCGGTGACCATAGTCGCCGTAGCACAGATGTAGCCCTACGGGCACGTCCTCTGGGACTTGGTCGACACAGCGTGCCAGACGCTGCACGATCCCGTCGAACGTCTGCCCCTCCGTCGCCAAGAAGCCGCCCTCCAAGATCGCGAACTCCACGGCGACGTCCCACTGCAAAGCAACCTCGTTATGCGGGAGAGCGCCCAGCAAGCGATCCAGGTCCGCGAACAGCGCTCGCTCGTACGACGCCTCGAGCCGGTCTTGGTCCTCTAGAACGACCCACGCGTTGATCGAGGCCAGCGGCGTTGGGTACTGGACTTGGAATCGAACACCAGCAGGGATGATGCCATCCTCTCGCAGGCGGAGGAAGGTTGTGAAAGAGTCCTGGTATGCATCGGCATAACCGGGGTTGGGCCAAGCCACCGTGTCTGGATCGACGCCATCGCTCAGATGCATCTTAGGCATCTGCTCGTATCCCTCCGCAGGCTGGTCCAAGGCCTCAGCCTGCTCGAGCCCCGAGGCCTGCATAAACTTCTGCAACTGGAAGAAGATCCACTGCTGGCGGTCACCGGTCTCGCCGTCGGGGATGCGCCGAAACCCGGACGGAATCCGCTCACAGATCTCGCGCATCACTGTCTCAGCATCGGCCAGGTTGACTCCGCCATTGAAATGAACACCTGTGGGCGGCATGTCTACACCCCTCCTCTCTCAACCACTATCTCCCGAACCCTCTCGGTTAGCGGTTTCTGCTCCCTTTCTCCGGCCCGCCGGGTTCTGGCCGCTTGTTCGCGCCTTCTCCCGCGGGTCCCTTTCTCGCGTAGCCTACGGGCTTTCTCCTCAAAGCCGTAGTCTCTGCGGCTGTAGCACATCGCGGCTATCGCCTCCTTCGGAGCAACGCTTTCGGTGCCTACAGTAAGGAAAATTACCCTACCTATGCCGAGGGTAAAACCCGCTGAATAATTACGCGTGCAGTGCGGAGCATATAGCGCTAATGTCGTATTAAGCGCCTTGAAGTGGACCACCGGCTCTGGTTAACCGGACCAAGTTCCGCTCAGGAGGGGCGGGTTGCCTCTATTCACCGAACTGCCGGGAATATAAATTCTCGGAAAACTGTATAGCCCCGGTCGCAT
>DASQMR010000104.1:0-7510 GCA_035645375.1 Rubrobacteraceae bacterium | reverse complement strand
CGAACGTCCGCAGCCAGCGCTCCCAACGCGCCGGAGATGCAGCGGCCTCGCCTGGCCGTTGCCGCTCTCGGTCCGCGGCAGGCATCCTCTCTCCCACGCCGACGCTCCTTTCACCCGAGCGTACTGCGCTCACCCCGCAGACACGTCCTTAACTTTCTTGTTCCTATTATGACGCATGGTCTATAGAAACTCTCTTCTACTCCTTACGAAGTTTTGAGGGTCGTGGATCAACCTCGTGTCCCGGTGGCTACTGCACACGCTCCGCCTCATGGCAGGAGTGTCCACGCGAAACGCCGTAATACCGGCGTTGATCTCCCGCAAGATCTGGAGCGGGCCTCACTTGGCTTCTACGGAGATCGGAAACGTCGAGAGGAGAGCAGCATACTGTCGACCGCTCTGCCTTTGGTCCCGGAAGCCGTGGTCCTCTATCAGTCTTGCCTACGGGTAGCCGGTAGGGACCTCGTGCTTGTCTCGCGCCAGCCAGCGCTCCGCCGTGGCGCCGATCACCTGGAGTGCGTCGGCACTGCCCCAAGCCGCGCCTTTCTCGAAGTCTCCCTCGATGCTCGCCATCTGGTTCGTCACGTGAGCGAAGCAGACGACCGGATTATGCGTTGCTCGTCCGAACGCGTAAAGGGCCGCCGCCTCCATCTCGACCGCCAGTACGCCTGCCGAGCGGTACTGTTCGATCTGTGCCGCGGTCTCGCGAAAGGGCGCGTCGGTCGTCCAGACCGTACCGCGGGCGACCGGTACGGCTTGCTCCTCAAAGGCCCCGCGGAACATCTCGAGCAGCTCGGGGGTTAGCTCGCTGTAAGGAGAAGGCGGCGCGTAGTGATAACTCGTCCCCTCGTCTCGCAGGGCGCGCTCGATCAGGACAAAGTAAGGCGGGCGGCCGATCGGCTTGATCTGCCCCGCCGAGGTAACGCTTATCAGCAAGCGACAACCAGCAGCGAACAGCTCTTCCGCGACGAGAACGGCGAACGGAGCGCCGACCGCCCGGCCGACAATACCGTAGGTCACGCCCCCCTCAACGTAGTTGTATAACCGCGTGTGATAGCACGCCCAGTACGGGTTCAGCTCGGCCCGTCCCGTCTCTCGCAGGTGCTCGACGATATCGCCGTCCGGGTCCAGCACGCAGATTTGCGGTACCCAGCCGTGGGCGAGCCTCTTCTGCCGCCTGGCCTCCCGCAACAGGTTGTCCGCGGTGAAAACTGATGGCTCTGCGTAACTCTTGTGAGCCAGTATGGGAGACGTGTTCGACGGATCGGGACCTGCCTCGCTCCGCTTCATGCGGGCTCCTCCCCGCATGATTCGAGCCGCCCCACACCAGAGCCAGGAGTAGCGGTCTCACACGGTTCGCGAGGCTCGACTGCTCCCGCCGTGGGGTCAGCCTCACTCCGTGAGTTCGCAGCGGGCGAGCGATTTTCGGTCGCTTCGATTCCGGGCCTCCTCCCGTCTCCGTGAAAACCTAACTTCTCTAGGGCGGCGCGGGTTGCGCTAAGGTCTGCCCGGTGTTCCACGAGCCGTCGCAGATGCTCAAGATCTTCGACCTCGTCTACATCGAACGTTGTTTCGACCCATCCTACCGACAACCCGGCCTCTCTTGCCCGGGCTACGACACCGTCCAGCACGGAGTCTGTGCTCATCGGGAGCTCGTGTAGGACGTCATAAGTATAGTGACCGCGCATCCCGATAAGATAGTAGCCGCCATCATAAGTGGGCCCAAACACGATGTCGTGATGGTCGAGCTCGCGGAAGGCCTGCTCGATGACCTCGACGGTAACTTGAGGCGAGTCCGAAGCGATCAGGACGACCCGCTCTTCGCCGCTTTCGGAGGCCCTGCGAAAGAGTTCCCGCTGACGGTCGGTCAGATCGCCCTCTCTTTGAAAAAGGACCCTCCCCTTACGCTCGCCCTGATCGACGAGCGGCGAGACGTCGTCCCACGCGTCGGAGGGCGTAAGGTACCAACCGCACTCGAACGGCGCCTCCACGAAACGGGCCGCGAGGTCCCGCAAGAAAGCACTGTAGAGTGTTACGGCGGCCTCGTGGCCAATAACGCGCCCGAGCCGCGTCTTCGCCAGTCCGATCCGGGGAGCTTTGGCTATGATGTAGAGTCCGCCGTCCATCAGCGCGGCCTTTTGGAAGGCTGGCTGGCGCCCGCCGGGGTCCAGCGAGAGTAGCGAAGTACGGCCGAGATAATGTACCAGCCGATCTTCAGGCTCGCCCGGAGGTTGCCGCCGACCTTTGAGGCGCCGCCGGTTCGGCGGCGGTATACGACCGGTACTTCCCTGTAGCGGTAGCCCGCCCGTATAGCCTTCACCATCATCTCGACCGGCCAACCGTAGGTCATCTCCTGCATGTCGAGCGCGAGCAGATCGTCACGCCGAATCGCGCGGAACGGCCCCATGTCGCTGACCTTCACCCCGTAGAGGAGGCGTATCAGAGCGGCCGTTAGGCGGTTGCCGAAGACCTGTTGCGGGCTCATGGAGCCGGGCTCCCGCGTGCCCAGAGACCGCGAACCGATAACGAGGTCCGCCTCCCCCGCGAGCACAGGCCGTACAAGATGAGAGAGGTCCTCCGGGTCGTCGGAGCCGTCGCCGTCGAGCAGTACGATCACATCCGCTTCCTCGGCGATGAGGACGCCAGCGTAGCAGGCGCGCCCGTAACCGCGTCGCTCCTCGCGCACCACGCTCGCCCCGGCCCTGCCCGCGATCTCGCCCGTCTCGTCGTTCGATCCGTTGTCGACTACGAGGATCCGGTGAAGCGCTACGGCCTCCTGCTCGCGCAAGTTCTCGACCACCCCGGCTATCGAGGAAGCCTCGTCGAGCGCGGGCACGACGGCGACTATGCGTGGCAGGGCCGAACGGCATCCGGCCGATATCATCGATGTATCCTCACCCGGACCGCCCTGTCCTGTCTCTCTTTCCTTCACCAGAGTCCAGTCTAGCAGCGGATCTTACCGGCTACCGGTGATCATCGAGGTAGTCGAAAACATCGAGCTCGGTGTCGGGTGAGCAGTGCCTGACCGCTCTAAGCCCATACCGAGACCGGTTTCGTCTTACGCCGGTAAACTACCGACGGTCTTTATGACGGTCGTGCAAGCGTTGCCCGCCTTGGGCACGTCTTCGGGGTTGCTTAAGGTATAGGAGAGCATCTCCTGTACGCGCTGGACTTCGTCCTCGCCGCGTACCACCGGGCAGTACTCGTCCGGCTCATCCAGCTTGCCTCTGAGCGCCCGACGGCTCGCGCAGCCCCCCGCACAACTCTCCACGAACCGGCACGGCTCACAAGCCGTCGGCACCTGGCGAGACTTCTCGAACTCGGGCCGGTCCCAGATGCTCTGCTCTGTGTCGGCGAGATGAGGGATACGCGCGGCGGCGGCCGGCCAGTACGGGCAGGGGGTTATGGTGCCCGCCGGCAGCGCCCGGATGCTGCGCTGCCCACACGGGTTACCCCGGGTCGTCTCCAGCCCCATGATCGCGTTGACCAACGGCTCACTGCAGACCACGACCGGACCCGCTGCAAACAGGTTGGCGAACCCCTGCCAGAACTGCTCGTAGGAGAGGGTAAACTCCTCGTCCGCCACCGGCTGGTACACGTTGACGCGCAGGTCGCAGCCCAAGCTCGTCGCGAACCGTGCTACCTCCTCCATCCGCTCGTAGTTGGTGTTCATCATCACCGCCGCAACGGAGGTGGGCACACCCAAAGCCTGGCAACGCTCCAGAGACTCCATCGCCATCTCCCACGCGCCCTCGCCTCGGAACTTGTCCATCTCCTCCTTGGTCGGAAAGTCGAAGGAGAGCTCGACGGAGTGGAAGGCCGAGAGCTCGTCGTCGGCGAGCATATTCAGGCTGAAGCCGTTCGAGGTGATCGCTGTCTTCACCTCTCTTCGCGCCAGCAGCGCCAGCATTTCCCGGTACTCCGGGTGTACCCCATTCTCCCCCACCCCGAGGTTCACCGAACCCACGTCGAGGTTATCCAGGATGGTCTCTACCTCCGGGACGGAGAGGCGTTGCTGCGTTAGCGTCGGCCGGTAGCAATGCGGACAGGCCAGGTTGCATTCGTTCGTGAGGCCGATGCCTACGGCAACGGGCATATGCGCTCCCTTCGGGTGCTACTGGTCCATACTAAAGTAGATGGTGTTACTTTTTGATGCAAGCTCAACAGGTAGTATACGCGTCAGTAAGACCTTCGGATCATTCTCAATGTCTGCGAGATTAAGCGTAGAGGAGGTTCACGCAACAGGCTCATGCCCCTCGCGGAAGCGCACATCTCGTCCGCCAAACAGACTCTGTTAGCAGGCTTGAGCGTCGCGAGCTTCGCGCTACACTTCTCGCCAGCGGCGAGGAGCACTTTTGGGGTCCAACACACTCTCGACAGACGAACACACCCCTGAGGTCAGCACCGAGCGCCTAGGCCGCGTCGAGACCCGGCCCTCTCAACGTCTCGTTGCTACGATCTCCAAGTAATCTGCGGGTACTATCATCGTCCCGTCGCCCGACCGGTTGAAACGGCGCGTGAGCTCCATCAACTCACCCTCCAGGTGCTCTCGCGCTGTCGCGTCGAGCGCTTGAAATGCCCCGATAGTGGGTCCGTTGTGGGTCCGCATGAATTCCCAGTAGTGCTCCACGGACCGGTAGCGGAAGAAGAACACCCGCCTTGTGGCTTGGAGTGACGCGACGTATTCGCCGAAGAGTTTGCGCACTCTCGCTTCAATCCCCCAAAGGACCGGAGGCTCCAGCCCCGGAGGCGGGGGCAGGTAACGAGCATGCACCCGAAGCATCTCGCCGATAAAGCCGTCGGGGACCCAGTTCGCCATCCCGATCTTACCGCCTGCTCGGCAGACTCTCAAAAGCTCGCCCGCCGCCCTCTGCTGGTCGGGGGCGAACATCGCCCCGATCGTAGAGAGAACAACGTCGAAAGTGGCGTCTGGAAAGGGGACGTTCTCGGCGTCTCCTTCCTGAAAGGAGACTCGCAGCCGCTCCGCCGCGGCCCGCTCTCGCGCCCGCCTGAGGAGGTCCGGGACATAGTCTACGCCGGTCACCTCGCAGAACCGGCGAGCCGCGGCCAGCGCCGTGTTGCCGCTCCCCGTCGCCACGTCGAGAACCTCCTGCCCGGAGCGAAGATCTACGGCCTCGCAGAGCAGCTCGCTGATAACCACGAACGTAGAGCCGAGCATCGCGTAGTCACCCGACGCCCATGAGCGTTGCTGACGTTCCTTGATGACCTCAAGATCGGACGCTTCGGGTTGCCTGTTCATGCAGTTCTCCTTATCGAGAAAGTTCTCTACAAAGGTTTGGATCGAAAGAAAATAGCAGCCTGCGCTAGAGGCTTCTAGAGATCAGCGTAGATCTAAGCACAATGCCTCCCACTCTCGCCGGGTTCAACCGCACTATTTATCCGCGCCTTTTGTCTGCACTATGCTCCCGGAGAGCAGGGCCTATGCAACTGCGCATCGAACAACCTGCGGTACTGATACCGCAAGCTTGAATCTTTGACTTGGCTACTGACGCTCCTCGGGGAGGGTATGGGGCGTGCCTTCTGGGGGAACTAGCTCGTAGAGTACGCCTTCCACGGGGACGATTGTGAAGCCGGCCTCCTCGAAGTCTTCGGGTTTGACGCTTCCCTGGATGAAGTAGACAGGTCCGTACTCGGCGAGCTCCAAGGCATCAGGGACGCCGGTATAGTCGGCGTCCGGACCTTGCGGGCGGTGCTCGAGCTCGCGCGGGTTGTCGGGGCTCGACCAGAGCCTCAAGGGGGCCTTGATAGCGTACCAGGGGCTCACAAGGATAAGGTCGGTGCGCCGCTCTTCGACGAGGACCATGTACCACAGCGGGCTGCGGTGATGGAGGATGGCGGCATTAGGGGCAGCCTTCTCCGCGACGGCGTCGATTATCCGGCGCCCCTCCAAGTCTCCGCTGCGATCCACGAGCGAGTAGTCGCTTCTTGCATCTGAAACCGCGAGATAGAGCAGGATTATCGAGAGCAAGACCGGCGCCACGATCCGGAGGAGCCGAGAGGAGTTCCTCACGAGGCGCTCGGCGCGAGCGAGGATGTCCCCAGCGCCTACGGCTATGAGGAGAGCCAGGATCAAGTACGGCGGGATGAAGTAGAGGAAGTAATCGAAGATGTTGTACACGAAGGCGTGGACGGTCCAGCCCACGAAGAGAAAGCCGAGGAGTAGAAGCCCGGCCCGGTCTCTGCGGCGCATGACGAGGGCTCCGACCGCCGCTACGAGGAGAAGTCCTATGTGGAACTCATCGAGGAAGTACCCCGGGAGCGAGGAGATACGGTCAGAGACCTCTCCTCTGCCCAAAGAGCCGAGGAACTCACTGCCGGTGACGAACCTGAAGAACCCGAGCACGCTGGTCGGGTCGGCCTCCCGGATCTGAGGTAGCATCGAGCCGCGTATAGGCAGGTAGAGGTACGGCACGAGCCCTATCAAGAAGAGACCCGCCCCCTTGAGAATCAGACGCCCCTGGGATAGCCTCGAGCGGTCGACCTTAAAGATGAAGAGCGCCGCCGCCGGGAGCAGCAGCCCGCTCGTCGCATGGTGCGAGAGCGAGAGGCCCATCATAAAGGCCGCAAGGAGCAAAAGCCGATCCTCCCTCGTATCCCGCCACATGAAGAGCACGAGCAAGACCAGCGAAACGAAGACGGCGTTGAGAGTATAGACCTCGGCCAGAACCGCCTGACTCCAGAAAGTGTTGCCAATCCCGAACGCAAGAGCCCCAACTGCCGCCGCCGACAGCCTGCCGCTAAGGCGCAGCCCGACGAGGTACACCACAAATACCGCGACCGCCCCAAAGACCGCCGAGGCGAGGTTTACCTGGTAGGCGGGATCTCCGAAGGGCAGGTAGGTGAAGAGGTGCGCGAGCAAGAGGTATGTCGGATAACCGGTGGGGTGAGTGATCCCCAATATATAAGCCTGGGTCTGGAACATGACCGCGTCGAGCAGGTCTGGCCTCTCGTAGTAGAGCACGTCCGGCGCGAGGGTCCTCAGGTAGAGTACGAATACCAAACCCGCGACTAGTAGCCCAAAGCAAGGCCTCAACAAGGAAGCGTAGGCCGCGCGGCGCGAGCGAATCCCCGGCTCTCTCTTAAGCGTTCCTTCGACAGCCTGCTTCATTGGCAGCATAGGTTAACAGAAGGAAGATGCGTAGCTAACACTTCAGACGTTAACTGTGGAGCATGAGCAGGGGTCGGAAGATCCCGTATGAGCCGTCACGAGGACTACGGTACGCAACTCATCAAAGTTCTGCGCTGTGGGGACTGCCGCCGTTCTCTCTATCTAGACCGCGCTTGGGCACAAGTCTGCACCTGGGATTTCGACGAGCGATCCGAGCTCAACCACCAGTGATTCGATAAACGGTGCGTGAAGGCCACGGTCCTCCGAGCAGGGAGACCTAGATCCACTCTCGATAGTCGAAGCACCTTTGTAGGTCGATCTCTATCCCGGGGTGGTGTGGCTCTTTAAACGATCCACCCGAGCAGAAACTGCGTCACCTAATAA
>DASQMR010000103.1:0-7973 GCA_035645375.1 Rubrobacteraceae bacterium | reverse complement strand
GCGCTACCCGGGGGCGGGGGTCGTGGTGCTCGAAAAAGAGGAGACGCTTGCCCGGCACCAGACGGGGCACAATAGCGGGGTCATCCACAGCGGCGTCTACTACAAGCCGGGGAGCATGAAGGCTCGCTTCGCCAGGGAGGGCGGAAACCGGCTCGTGGAGCTCTGCGAGGAGCATGGGGTGGCGTACGAGATCTGCGGCAAGGTCATCGTAGCCACGGAGCCGGAGGAGATACCGCGTCTGAGGAACATCTACGAGCGGGGGATAGAGAACGGCTTGGCGGTTGAGAAGATCGGACCGGAGGAGCTAGGGGAGCTGGAGCCATACGCGACCGGTCTCGCGGCGCTGAAGGTGCCGAGCACCGGTATCGTTGACTTCGTCGGCGTCGCCGGAGCTTTTGCGAGGATGATCGCCGATGAGGGCGGCGAGTTGCGCGTCGGTACTGAGGTCACGGGCATCTCCGAGACAGGGGATAGGGTGGAGCTACGTACCTCCGGCGAGAGCATACTGGCGCGGGTACTAATAAACTGCGCCGGTCTCTACAGCGATCGGGTGGCAGCGCTCGCCGGGGTGGAGACGGGGGCGAGGATCGTACCTTTCCGTGGTGAATACTACAACTTGGCGCCGAAGAGTCGCCACCTGGTAAAAAACCTCATCTACCCCGTCCCGGACCCGAGCTTCCCGTTCCTGGGCGTCCACTTCACCCGTAAGGTCCAGGGAGGCGTGGAGACGGGGCCGAACGCGGTTCTCGGTCTCGCCCGCGAGGGCTACAAGAAGACCGACTTCAGGGCGAGAGACCTTGCGGAGGTGCTCTCATACCCGGCGTTCTGGCGGCTCGCGAGCCGGAACTGGAGAACGGGGGCGGGCGAGGTCTTCCGGTCCCTGAGCAAGAAGGCGTTCGTGCGTGGTTTGCGAAGGCTCGTCCCGCAGGTCGAGGAAGACGACCTCGTTCCGGTCGAGGCGGGCGTGAGGGCTCAGGCACTGATGAAGGACGGCACGCTAGCGGATGACTTCCTTATCGTTGAGGGGGAGCGAAGCGTACACGTCCTCAACGCCCCCTCGCCCGCTGCAACGGCGTGCATTCCCATAGGGGAGGCTATCGTGGACCGCGTCCCGCGCCGCGCATCACCCGGTTCGTCGCGAAGCGGGCGTTGAGGCTCGCAACAACAAAGACTGCAGTCCCTAAGGTGGTGAGTTTATGATTTGTAGCTCACTACTCTCTTTGTGCACCCTGCGGGCGCAGTCGGCGGTCCAAGTTCTCGGGAGCGCCGGAAGCTAGAAGTCAGTCTCCAAGAGATCTCTAGACTACTCGTGAACGGGAGGCGGGACGATCAGTACCGGTCCGCTCACAGCCCTGAGCACGCCGGAGGAAACGCTACCCAGTGCTAGCTGCCGCACGGCGCCTAGGCCTCGTCGCCCAACTGCCACTAGCGCCGGCTCTCGATCTTTCTCAGCCGCCTCCTGAATGCTGGCCGCCGTGTCTCCCGACGTGACTCTGACCTCGGGGCGTGATCCCAGGATGCTCTCTAGCTTGGCTGCCCTCTTTTCTAAAGATTCTTCGCCTTTTTTAAGGGATTCCTCGGATGCTCGCGTGTGCACGATCCTGTTAGCCTTGAATACCGTAACCTGAGGATAAACCCGCAACAAAAGCGCCCGAGCGTCGAACAGCTTGCCTATACCCGCGGCCAGCTCTCCAGCCCTCATGGCTTCCTCCGAGGCGTCGTCCCCTATTATCAACCTTCTCGGAGGCCAAGCTTTTTCTCCTCCGCGCACAATCAGGGTGGGGCAGGGGGCGAGGTGAACGACCCCTTCTGAGACGCTCCCCATGACCAGGCGTTTTATCGCCCCGAGCCCCCGGCTGCCGATTATCACCAAGCCTACATCCAGTTCCTCGGCGAGGTTGTTGATCTCCTCGGCGGGGCGGCCTTCTCTCAGGTGCGCCCCTGACACGGTTCCCCCAGCGTCTCTCAAGCGCTCTGTTTCCTTGTCGAGAAGCTTCCCAGCTTCATGCTTCCACTGCTCGTACGCTTGCGCGTACTCGTCTATCGCCATGGCGGGGAGGGTTGGGGGACGTAGGTCCTGCCAGGCGTGTACAACGTGCAGCTCTGCCCCGGTTCGATCAGACAAGTCGATGGCGGCCTGGACGGCTAGGAGGGCGTCTTCAGAGCCGTCGGCGGCTACAAGAATCCTGGGCGGGAAGTCATTTCTCATTGTGCACTCCTTACGCTACACATACAGGAAGGAGATCTACTACCTGAATTCTACGCTCTCTTGCCCGACGCGGAGCTTCGGCAAGCGGTCGACGAAGTCAGACCCAACAGCCATACAGCTGCTCGAGGAAGACCTCGCGACCCGGAGTTTTCGTGCTCACCCCTCACGGTCCCGCAGATTTGCTCTGGCTCTCTTCTTGTTCAGAGTAACGCTGGTGCAGATCCACGGGCTGCTCTTGGCGGCGGCGACGGTAGATCCTTATGTTCAAAAACTCCACGAACACGGAGAAGGCCATAGCGAAGTAGATGTAGCCCTTTGCGACGTGCTGGTCGAAGCCCTCAAGCACCAGCACGAACCCTACCAGGAGCAGGAAGCTCAGTGCCAGCATCTTCAACGTGGGGTGGTGGTTGACGAAGTTGCTGATCGCCCCGGCCGAGACCATCATGATGCCGACCGCGATGACCACTGCGGCGATCATCACGCCCAACTCGTCCACCATCCCAACAGCGGTTATCACCGAGTCTAATGAGAACACGATGTCGAGGAGTATGATCTGTACGAGGACGGCGCCGAAGGTTGCCCTCACCCGGGAACTACCATGGCCCTCCTCACCTTCGAGCTTGTCGTGGATCTCGTAGGTTGCCTTGCCCAGCAAGAACAGGCCGCCGACGATGAGGATCAAATCCCGTCCCGAAATCTCCTGGGAGAAGACCGTAAAGAGTGGCTCGGTGAGGCGGATGACCCAGGTAATCGAGAAGAGCAGCAGGATGCGCATGATCATCGCCAACCCCAACCCGACCCGCCGGCCCAGCGCCTGCCGGTTCTCGGGCAGCTTGTCGGTAAGGATCGAGATAAAGATGATGTTGTCTATGCCCAGCACGATCTCAAGTGCCGTCAGGGTGAGCAGCGCTATCCAGATCTCTGGGTTAGTTAACCAATCCAAACCTGCTCCCTTCTCATGCTAACCGTGCAAAGCACCTATGGCTATCTAAAGCAATAGATACCCTAGCCTTTTATACCCTACGCCCGCACCGTGGCTGCAGCCTCTGACAGAAGAGTCTTCTCGGCTAGCGTACGATGGGGTTGGAGAGCGACTCGAAGCCGGTAATGCGGCATTCAGCCACGTCTCCATCCTGTATGACCACAGCTCCCGGCGTCCCTGTCGAGATCACATCGCCCGGCAGCAGGGTCATGATGCGCGAGTGGAACGAGACGAGCCACCACGGAGAGAAGGTCATGTTCGAGACCGTGTTGGCACGATGGACCTTGCCGTTGAGTACCGTAGCGACCTCCAGAGCGTCTACGTCCTGTATCTCTTCGGGAGTTACGAGTTCGGGGCCGAAGGAGAAGAAGGTATCGAAGCTCTTCGAACGCGTCAGGTAGCGAGGGTTCCGGCGCAGAATATCCTCTGCGGTCATATCCAGCACGGTGGTGAACCCCGCGACGATGGAGTGAGCGTCCTCCTCGGGTACATCCTTTGCCTCACGTCCGATAACAACAGCGAGTTCGCCCTCGGCGGTCACCCGTTCAGACTGGGACGGCAGCACGATCTCGTTGTCCGGGCCGATGATGGTCGTGTCTGGCCGCATGAAGCTCGCCGGCTCGTCGGCAGGAGCAGTCTCGGAGAGATCGCCGGCGTGCTCAACGTAGTTCAGGCCGATCCCCCAGATCTTGCGCGGGCGCCGGTAAAGCGGCGCGCGTGAAAATGCTTGGATGGTCTCTCCCCGCATCTCTCCTCGGTCGTGGGCCTCCTTCAGTTCATAGAAGCGTCCGCTCTCTAGCAGAGAGAGCAGGTCGGCTCCTTCCACTTTAGAGAAATCGCTGACCTCCCGGACGGGCGTCACGCCACCGGGGAGCACGACGGCCGCTTCTTCTCTGCCTCCCTGCCGGATAGTTACGAGCTTCAATCTTGTCTCCTCTCGCCACTGGGTCCTGTTAGTCAAGGTTCGCCGTGGTTATTCTGACGCAGTAGAAACGTTTGCGGAAGTTGCAGCACCGACGCGATCTAGGAGACGCGCTACTCTGCCTTGGAGGTTCGCTTCTACGGCACGCTGGGCGGGGAGCCGCAGATCAGCTGATCCTGTTCTAGCCCTTCGCCGCTCTCTCTACGGGGCTTCGGGGTAGGCTGCGAGAGGCTTGATCCTCGTAGCTCCGGCGAACAACTCTCGATCGGGCAATCTCTACTCGCTGAAGGATAGGCAGACGCTCTAATAAAGGTCTGCCGTGCTACGATCTTTTGATGCTCCGCGCTATGGTCGAGATAGTCTTCAGGCTGCCATCTAATGCTCTTTACACAGGTGGCTTGCGGCGATGACGGGAGATGCCCCTACAGGACGGCGGGCCGTGCTGCTCGCGATCTCGGTCGCCACATGCGGCGTGATACCAGCATTTTTGACCGGCGGGCTGGCGGTTCAGATTCGAGACGAGCTAAACTTCGGAGAAGGGGCTCTGGGGCTCGCGGTCGCGGTCTTTTTTGCCTCCTCGTCGCTCGCCTCGTTCCTCTCCGGTCGCATCGTGGAGCGCGTCGGTTACTCTTTGGGGATGCGTGCGGCCGTCCTCGCGAGCGCCGCCTCGCTCCTTGGCGTCGCGTTGCTGGCCGGCTCTTGGCTCGCCTTGATCTTCTGCCTCGCCTTCGGCGGCCTGGCGAACGCTATCTCCCACCCGGCCACGCACCTCTTTATGGCCCGCAGAATCTCTCAGGGCCGTCAGGGCCTCGCCTTCGGCGTGAAACAGGCCGCCATCCCTACGGCCACCCTGCTCGCCGGCCTCGCCGTGCCCTCCCTCGGGACGACCGTCGGTTGGCGTTGGGCCTTCGTCGCCGCCGCTGTGCTCGCCCTCGTAGTCTCACTCCTGGTGCCAAAAGGAGGGTCGGTTGCCGGCCTGCGCCGCCCCAGAGACAGAGCGATACGCACCGGCGACGCGCGTTTGGGACCGCTTCTCCTGCTCGCGCTCGGTATGGCGTTGGGATCGGCGGCGGCCAATCCTTTTGGGGTCTTTGTAGTCGAGTCGTCCGTCGCTGCTGGCATCGAGGTTGGCGCAGCCGGTCTGTTGCTGGCCGCTGGGAGTGGTGTTGGTATAGGTGTGCGGGTGCTGCTTGGGTGGCTCACGGACCGGCGGGAGAGCGGGAGCCTGAACCTGGTTGCCGGCATGATGGTTTTGGGTACTCTGGGGTTTCTCCTGCTCGCGGACGGCGCGAGATGGGCTCTGGTGATCGGGGTGATGCTCGCCTTTGGGGCCGGTTGGGGATGGCCCGGACTCTTTAACTTCGCCGTCGTCAAGACCAGCCCCGGCGCGCCCGCGGCGGCTACCGGGGTTACCCAGACCGGCGCGTCGGGCGGGGCAGCGATCGGTCCGTTGGTCTTCGGTCTGATAGCCGAAGGCTTTTCCTTCGGGATGGCCTGGCTCGTCTCCGGTGCGCTCATCTTGCTCGCCGCCGCGGCGATCCTCGTCGGACGCCGCATGCTCCTTCGCGACCGCCGCGCGCAAGACCCTGAGCGGCTCGCCGCGCTCGACACCTCGTAAGGAGGCGAGTCTAGACCTCACGTGGTTGTGTGCCTCTAGAGCGCACCCGCAGCATATAGCCCAAGGTTCTCTACGAGGGTCTGCGGGGTGGTCATACGCTGAGGAGTGAGATAAGCTATCTGTTTACTAAGAGATGTACTCCTTGTGGAGACCGTTCTAGGGAGGATGTTGCGGCTTGGGGGGGACCCGTTGGAGTTGTGGCGAGCAGAAGGCCTACGGCAGGGTGGCCGGAGCTTCGCCAGCAAGCGGTATGAATAGGCGCGGACTCGGGTGAGTAAGAGCAAGCCCGGTTCCGGCTTGAGCAAGGTCTGTGCTACGAGAGAGACGGTACTTACCTGATGCGAGAGCTTGAGCGTCAGAAGAAAGAATATTGGGCGGAGCGGGAGCGCATCCGAGAGGAGCTCAGCGCCGAGCCGGACGAACATGAACCTCCGAAAAAGGGCTCGTACGACACGCACAAGGAGGGTAAGAACAGGAAGAGGAGGCGTCTCTTCTTTTTGCTCGTTACAGGCATGATCGCTGCTTTCCTCTTTCTAAGCTATTCGCCTACCGGCAACGACTGGCTCGCCCGGCTTACCGGCGCTACCGTCCAGCCCGCAGAAGAGGAGCAGGCTTCTGAGATCCCAGCTGTAGACGAAGATCCGCAGCCGGTCGAAGAGGAGCCGGAGGCTGTGGAGGAGGAGCCGGAGGCTGCGGCTTCCGAGGCGTCCGCTACGGAGGAGGAGCCGGTCAACGTCTACGCCGCGACCATGACCACAAAGGTCAAGGACTCGCTGGCCGACTTGCCTGAGCGGGTCTACGTGCCGAACGTTATCGACGGAACCATCACCGTAATCGATCCCAAAACTTTTGAGGTCGTGGATTCCTATCCCGTGGAGCAGCTCCCGTTCCACGTTACCCCATCCTGGGACATGACTCAGCTGTACGCGGGTAACGAAGAATCGAGTACGCTCACGGTTATAGACCCGCAGACCGGTCGGCCTTCGGGTACCGTCGAAGCCGCCTTTCCCTACAACCTCTACTACACCCCCGACGGCAGCAAGACGATCGTGGTCGCCGAGCGCCTCCAGCGAATAGGGATCCGTGATACGGAGACCTGGGAGCTTCTGGGTAGCGTCTACATCCCGTGGCCGGGCGTCGACCACCTCGACTTCTCCGCCGACGGCAGCTACTTCCTGGCTAGCAGCGAGTGGAGCGGGGTCGTGTCGAAGGTAGACGTAAACAAGATGGAGCTAGTCGACTACGTCGAGGTCACGGGCGACCTACCTATAGACATAAAGCTCTCTCCCGACGGCGAAGTCTTCTACGTGGCAAACCAGGGCAGCATGGGCGTCTCTGTCATCGACCCTGACACAATGGAAGAGATCGACTTCATACCTACGGGCGAAGGAGCGCACGGATTGCAGATCTCTAAAGACACGAAATCTATGTACGTGTCAAACCGCCTCGAAGGCACTATCTCAGTCATGGACTTGGAGACGCATGAGATCATCGATACGTGGTTTACCGGAGGCACTCCAGATATGTTCCAGCTCTCGCCCGACGGCCGGCAGCTCTGGGTCTCCGGGCGTTATGATGGTGCAGTCTACGTGCTCGACACCGAGACCGGAGAGTTGCTCGCCACGATCTACACCGGTACTCAGCCTCACGGCATCGCTTATTTCCCCAATACCGGGCGCTACAGCCTGGGTCACAACGGCGTCTATCGCTAACGAAGCAGCCAGCTATAGGGTGAGGGAAAAAAGCGTGCCCGGTGCTACGCTCCACGGTACAAGGCGCAGCAGCGCCCGGTAGCAGCTTAGTATTCCGTTAGGTCGCTTGGAAAGCTCTTACTTCTCTGTAGCCTGACCGAAGCCTCCACCGCCTGGCGTCTTGACCGTTACCACGTCCCCTTCTTCAAGCTCCCGGCTCACCTTTGGCGGCAACTCCTCGTCGTTGAGCAAGTTCTCGCCGACCGCGCCGGGCTCCCCGCCGTTTATCCCCCTTGGTGGATGACGGCGTCGGTCGGTGAGGAGGGAGAGGCTCGCGGGTTCGAGGACCTTGACCGAGCGTACGACCCCGTCCCCGCCCCGGTGCTCGCCCGCACCGCCGGAGCCGTGGAGGAGCTCGTAGCGCGTCACGCGCATCGGGTACTCCATCTCGAAGGCTTCTATCGGGGTGTTAAGAGTGTTGCTCATTCCGACGTGAACGCCGGAGGGCCCCGGCCCCTTGCTGCTCGCGCCCTGGCCGCCGCCTATGGTCT
>DASQMR010000102.1:0-12650 GCA_035645375.1 Rubrobacteraceae bacterium | reverse complement strand
GGCGTCCCTTTTCCCTTTCTCGTACCATCAGCATCGTTCGGTTTCCGAGAAGACCTCTTGTGAGACTGTCTGAAAAGTAGTTGGAGGACTCTTTATGGTAGGTCTTAGGTAGGCGAAAACGCCGAGATAAGGCTCCTTTGAGCTGTTTCCTGAGCCTGCAGAACACCGGTTTAGGGACTATCCAGACTTTTCAGACAGTCACTTCAGAAACTGTCCGAAAAGGGCTGCGAGCAACGCTCCGAACGTAGATTTGGCCGGCATACGGAGGCCAAGATGGGCCGAAATGTAGCGTTGCGGAGGCCCGTAATGCTACGTTGCAGGCGCCTCCGAAACCTTTTCGGACGGTTTCAGAAGGGGTGTTCTCCGAAGTTCGTACGAAAAATACGCTGTTTTGGGGATACGCCAAGCCTCGCCATGAGCCATCATGCTGCAAGGGTTAGCCCACCAGTTCTAGGCGGGGGGAAGGAGCGCCATATGTCGACCGACCCCGCGCAGCAGTTCGACCCGATCAAGTACAAGGAGACCACCAGGGAGCAGTGGCAGACCGCCGCGGAACCGTGGCACCGCTGGGGACCCACCCTCGAGGAGTGGCTAGGCTAGGCAACGGAGACGATGCTGGAGATGGCCGATCTCGGCCCCGGTAGTCGCGTGCTAGACGTCGCCGCGGGTGCCGGAGGACAGACTATCGCAGCGGCCAAGCGCATAGGACCCACTAGATACGTGCTGGCAACCGACATCTCCCCGAACATCCTCGAGTTCGCCTCCGCAGCCGCACGAGAAGAAGGCTTGACCAACGTCCAGACGCGTGTGATGGACGGCGAGGAGCTGGGAGAGCTGGAGGAGGGCGCCTTCGACGCGGTGATCTCCCGGGTGGGCCTGATCTACTTCCCCGACCAACAGAAGGCTCTAACGGGGATGCTGCGCGCGCTCAAGCTGGGTGGGAGGGTGGCGGCCGTGGTCTACTCGACCCCTGACAAGAACGAGTTCTTCTCCATCCCGGTATCGATCATCCGCCGCCGCGCGCAGCTCCCGCCGCCTTTGCCGGGCCAGCCCGGTCCGTTCAGCCTAGGCGGGGAGGGGGTTTTTGAAGAAGCGTACCGGCAGGCGGGCTTTGGGGAAGTGCGCACGCAGTGCGTGCCCTCGCCGCTGCGCTTGCCCTCCGCCGCGGAGTGTGTTCGCTTCGAGCGGGAGTCGTTCGGGGCGCTGCATCAGATGCTCTCGGGGTTGCCCGAGTCGGAGCGCGGGGCAGTGTGGGAGAAAATCGAAGAGGAGCTACGCCGGTTCGAGGGACCGGACGGGTTCGAGGGCCCGTGCGAGCTGGTCGTGGGGGCGGGCGTCAAATAAGCTGGCTATCAGCCAAACCTCCGAGACCCGCCTTACTCACGGGGGGCGGAGGAAGTGATGCACAGGAGGGATTAGTCCTCCAGCGCTACTGCCTCGTCTTGTAGCTCCTGCCTTAGTGTTTCTGCAACGGTGATAACCGGACGGTCTTCTTTGCTCACGGTGAGCCGGAACACGTCCGGCCGCGCGTAGTGGCCGGCCACATCGAGGTTCCACTTGGGTCCGCGCATCTGCCTCGAGTCTATCTCGGCATAGATGATGCCCTCGTCCTCGTTGAGCGGTCCGGCGATGAACCTGCCGTCGGTGCTTACGATGGTGCTGCCCCCCTTGTTGATCCACTCCCCGACCCCGGAGTAATACTTCGCCTTGAACTCGAACCGGTCTGGGATGTCTTCCTTGCGCATGGCGATCGCACACCCTACCATGTACACTCGCCCTTCCTTGGCGATGTGCCGCAAAGTGGACAGCCACGGCTCGCCACTGTCCCAGGTCGGAGCGAGGTAGATTTGGGTACCCCACGCATAGAGCGAATAGCGAGCCAGCGGCATGTAGTTCTACCAGCAGATCAGGCCGCCCAGCTTACCCAGGGAGGTGTCGTAAACCTCAAGCGTGCTGCCGTCGCCCTGCGCCCAGATCATGCGCTCGGGTGCCGCGGGGTTGCCGCCGATCCGCTTCCACGACCTCCGGCACACGTGCGCCACGATCTTGCTCTCCCGAGGCGTCCACGCCAAGCTCGTGCAGGAGTTGCTCGGCTACGCAACCATCAGCATCACGCTCGACACCTACAGCCACGTACTCTCCGGCATGGACGACGGCTTGGCCGATGCGATGGGCGACGCTTTGGGCTGAAATCTCCTCGGTGGTGTCAGGCGTGGTGTCAAAAGGCCCCGGATAGTATCTAGGACCTTAGCTTTTTTCCGCTGTTTGCGGGGCTTTCGAAAGTGAGCCGCCCAGGACTCGAACCTGGAGCTTAGAGATTAAGAGTCTATGCCGATATAGTTCTAGGAATTGCTGGAAGTTGCAGAAATGGCTTAGATAAGCCATGTTGACAAATTCTACGTTACTCAACGTTTCTTACCGTTAACCCTATTTAGTGTCAAAAGTGTGTCAGTAAGTGTCGGACCCATTAGAGGTTGTAGAAGGGGGCTTAAACAACCCCACTGTAAGCTACAGTTCCAGCAACGAGGCGCTCAAGGAGTACCTAGCGGAGCGCAGGGGCTGCTGACACGCGCTCCCTATTGGCACAGCGTCTAAGGAGTAGGAGGGTAGTAAGAGTTTTTGACAAAATAACATTAGTAGCTAATAATAGGCTTTTCTGTTTGCTAGGCGCTGCAGAGAGGAGACCTGTTGCGTCTACTTCATAGAGTTGAACGGAAGTAAGAAACGAGGCACTTTCTTGGTGAGCTACGAAAGCACTCGGGAAGCACAGCGCGTGGCGGAGATCGAGTACCTGGGGGCCGTGTGTCCTGAGGCCGATCATACCCTGCAAGAGATCGTTGACGAGGTATATAGCATCTTCGGCACCGAACTTTGCATGGTGAACCTAATCCTCTCGGACGTGCAGTACTTCAGGGCCTGGTCGGGAAAGCTGCCCGAAGATCTGGCCCAAGCCCGGCAAGACCCCCGCGAGCGAAGCATGTGCCAGTACGTGGTGGGGACCGAAGAGCCGCTTCTTGTGAGGGACTTCCTTGCCACTGAGGAGTTCAAGGAGCAGCATTTCTACGTCAACTATGACATCCGCTTCTATGCTGGGGTGCCGCTCACAACCTCCGGCGGGCACACAATCGGAGATCTGTGTTTGCTGGATACCCGGCCCAGGGAGTTTGACGAAGAGCAGATGAGGGTGCTTGCAGCGTATGCCCGTGCGGTGGTAGGGAGGCTTGAGTTGCTTGGCGCTTTGAGGCGTGAAGAGCTTGCTAGGGAGAAAGAGGCTAAACGCAGCCGAGAGCTTGGGCGGGCATTGGAGAAGTACCGGCAGGCGGAAGGTGCGCTCAAAGAGAGCGAGGAGCGCTACCGCACCCTAGTCGAGCTCTCTCCTGATGCTATAGCCGTCCAAAAGAAAGGGAAATTCCTCTACGTAAACGAGGCGGCTGTAAAGCTCCATGGCGCAGCTTCTGCACGGGAGCTTATTGGAAGAGCGGTGTTGGACTTTATCCATCCTGACTACCGAGAGGTCGTCCTAGAACGATTGCGGCGAATCCGGGAGGAAGGGGAGCGGGTAGAGCTCATCGAAGAGAAATTTATTCGGTTAGATGGACAACCTGTAGATGTTGAGGTAGCAGCAGCGCCTATTACCTATGAGGGCGAGCAAGCAGTTCAGATTGTTGTCAGGGACATAACCGAGCGTAAACGCACAGAAGAAGAGAAGCTGCAGCTAGGCCAGCATATAGAACTACTTCTGGCATCGACCGACGAAGGAATTTTTGGGCTAGATCTACGAGGACGATGTACCTTTGCCAACAGAGCTGCAGCACGAATGCTCGGGTACGAGCCGGAAGAGCTTCTGAGCAAGAACATGCACAAGCTTGTTCATCATACTCACGCCGATGGGTCGCCCTACCCTGAGAATGAGTGCACTATCTACTGGGCTTTTCGGCAAGGGGAGGGCAGGCGGTTTGATGGCGAGGTCTTCTGGCGGCGAGATGGGACTTCGCTTCCCGTCGAATGCTCGTCATATCCGATAGTTAAAGACGGAGCCGTAGAGGGCTCAATCGTAACTTTCACCGACATAACGGAGCGCAAGGAGCTGGAGGCCAACCAGCAGCGGTTCCTGGACAATGCCGCTCACCAACTCAGAACACCCATTATGGCTATCATGGGTGCTGCGGAGTTGCTGGCAACCGGAGACTACGCAGACCCCTCACTAAGAGAGCGGCTGCTGAACCAAGTGTTGTCTGAAAGCAACCGCATGGGTAGGATGGCGGAGACGCTGCTGCGCATGGCTCAGGTAGGCCGCGACCTGCGGGATTATAAACCGCAGAAAGTAAATCCTGTCGATGCGGCTGGTCAGGCTGCGAAGCTGATGGAGCCGCTCGCCCAAGCCCAAGGACTCACGCTGTGCATCGAGGAGGTGGAGGAGGACGGTCGTGTTCTGATCGACCCCGAGTGGCTGCAGGAGACGCTACTGATTCTGCTGAGCAACGCCATAAAACACTCCAGCCAAGGCGGAAGGGTAAGGCTGCGCACAACTGGCAACACTATCACGGTGGAAGACGAGGGAGCTGGGATAAGCCCGGATGACCTCCCCCACGTTTTCGAGCGCTTTTACCGGGGGAAGGGCTCCTCCACAGGCTGTGGGCTGGGGTTGTCTATCTGCCAAGAGCTGATCGAGCGGATGGGAGGCAGCATCTCTCTCACTTCCCGAGAAGGGATCGGCACAACCGTCGAGGTCAAGCTGGCGGAGTGCTCCTGAAGGAGATGCTTCCAAGGTGTCGTGTCGTATCTCTTCGCCGTACTCTTGAAGCAGCACGGACACCGGTAAGGGGGCCGCGAACGATCTTCAAGCCCTATACGGTAGACCTGAGGCTTGAACAGCCCTTCGGGCGGCTTTATGAATGTTCTGTTACCAGCCCGCCGGTGGGTTTCTCACAGAGGATATCTTGACATCCGACACCCTGCGGAAGAACCTGCGCGACTTCCCGCATGTTCTGTAAAGTGTGGTTGCAGGGATTTTGCCCTAAGTGAGCCGCCCAGCACCCGAACCTGGAACCTAGAGAAGAGTCTATGCCGACGTAATTCCAGCGGTTGCTGGAGGTTGCAGAACCCCCATAAATAAGCCGATCCCCCTGTGTTCTGCATTGCTGAAGATTTCCCACTGTTAACCCCGGTTAGTGTCAAACTAGTGTGAGCTGGTCTCTACCATCTTCAAGTTTTGCTTACTCAAGAGCGAGCCTCACTGCCGTCGGGCGAAGAGTCCTCGCCCCGTGAAGGTCATGACCTCCTCGCCATGCTGGTTGCGCATCTCTGCTCGCAGCTGGACGGTACCGCGACCAGAATGGCGCTCGGACGGGGTGGCATCGAGGATGCTTAAGCGAGCGTGGAGCGTGTCGCCGGGCCGGACGGGCTTGAGCCAACGCAGCTCGTCGATGCCAGGGGAGCCCATGCTGGCGGCGCGGGAGAGCAGCGAATCGACATAGAGGCGCATGAAGATGGTCGCAGTGTGCCACCCACTGGCGATCAGGCCTCCGAAGGGAGAGTCGGCTGCGGCGTCCTCTTCCACGTGGAACGGCTGCGGGTCAAACTCCCTGGCGAAGGCGATCATCTCTTCCTTGCTTAGCGTGCGGCTACCGAGGTCGAAGACGGCGCCGGGTTCGAAGTCTTCGAAGAACATAGTCGCCGGGGCTCGTGAGGGGAAATCTTTCGGCTCGGTCACTGCCTCTCCTCCTGCTCTAGACATCGCATTGCTTGACGCCCTAAAAGTACTAAACGGTCTGGGTGCCCTACCAAAGGATGCCTCCCCTGCAGCGGATGAGGATCCCATCTTCTGCTTACTCGAGGATGTTAAGGTGGTCACTAGCCTGAATATCAAGACCGATCACTTGTCAGAGCCAAACATACCACCGTCTGACGTTCTCTTGCTTATACACGTTCGCACTAAACCCACGGTAGGAACGTTTGAAAACCTCGGGCTTATCCGATCAGCCGGAAAAGGCATAAACACTCTCAAAATTCATCTCACAGTATCTTTTCCAGCACCACAACATGAGTGAGTCCCGGTCCGACCACGGGAGCCTGGAGCGGTAATTCTGGCCCGTTAGGACCGGGGCTATGCAGCTTACTGGATATTCAGTTCCGAGAACGTCCCTTCTACGCACTCGGGTGAATAGGGACAGGACTCACCGCCGCAACTCCCATACTTGACTAATCGTTCCAGAATGTGTACGTTAGCGTAGGCAGCCGGAGCGACAGGAATGGGGCATGCGTGGAGACCAAGGTGCATGGGTGGTGGCGGACGCCGGCGTTCGTAGTCCTTTGCGGGTGTCTGATCGCCCTAATCACCTACGGTTTGAGGACGAGCTTTGGGCTCTTCGCCACCCCGATCAGCGAGGGTCGTAACTGGTCGCCCGAGGTCTTCGCCCTCGCCATCGCCATCCAGAACCTCGTCTGGGGCATCGGGCAGCCTTTCGCCGGCGCCATCGCCGACCGCTACGGCTCGGCGAGGGTTCTGGCTGCGGGCAGCGCGGTCTACGGCGCGGGCGTGGCGCTCATGGCCGTGAGCCCGACGCCGCTCGCCTTCAACCTCACGGCGGGCGTTCTCGTAGGCATCGGGCTCGCCGGCGGATCGTTCACGATCGTCATAGCCGCCCTCGGTCGGCTGGTCCCGAAGGAGCGGAGCTCCGCGGCGATGGGGCTCGCGACAGCCGCGGGTTCCCTGGGCCAGTTCATCTTCGCTCCCCTTGGAGGAGCGTTTCTCGCGGACTACGGGTGGCAGGCCGCCCTGTTGTTGCTCGCCCCCTTTATGATCGTCGTCCCGGCCCTCGCCGCGGCGCTGAGGGGCAGGGGCGAGACGCGGGCGACTGACGGGCCCGCGCTGCCCGCCAGGGACGCGGTGCGGCAGGCCTTCGGGCACGGCAGCTACCTCTTGCTCGTGGCGGGGTTCTTCGTCTGCGGGTTCCACGTGGCGTTCATCACTACGCACCTGCCGGCGCACATCGCGGACGTCGCCGGACATTCGCACGGGGGGCACACGGGGCATGGGGTTACGAACGTGGCGGGTCCGGCGATCGCGGCATGGGCGCTCGCCCTGATCGGGCTCTTCAATATCGTGGGGTCGTACGGCTCGGGGGTGCTCGGTGGGCGGTACAGCAAGCGGGTGTTGTTGTCCGGGATCTACCTGGCCAGGGCCGGGGTGATCTGGCTTTTCATCACCCTCCCGCCGACGCCGACGGTGGTGCTCCTCTTCGCCGCCGTGATGGGCGTGCTGTGGCTCTCGACGGTGCCGCTGACCTCCGGACTAGTGGCAGTGATGTTCGGGACGCGGAACCTCGGCACGCTCTTCGGGATCGTCTTCTTCAGCCACCAGGTCGGCGCCTTCCTCGGGGTCTGGCTCGGCGGTGTCGCCTTCGAGCGGACGGGGTCCTTCGATACGATCTGGTGGGCCGGCATCGCCCTCGCCGTCATCGCCGCCGCTCTCCACTGGCCTATCGCGGAGCGTCCGGCCCCCCGCCTCGCCGTCTCCCCGCAGCCGGGGGGGTGAGAGGACGTTGGCGAGGACAAAGGAGTTCAGGCCCGAAGAAGCGCTCGACGCGGCGATGCAGCTCTTCTGGTGCAGGGGCTACGAGGCCACCTCGATGCGCGACCTGCTCGACGCCATGGGCATCGGTCGGGGGAGCTTCTACAACACCTTCGGCGACAAACACGCGCTCTTCCTCGCCAGCCTCGACCGCTTCCGGGAGTTGCGCACTTCATGGATAGACGAGGTCTTGGAGGACTCCGGCCTCGGCGGCATAGAGGAGGTCTTCGGGCGGACGGTAGACAGTTTGGTCGGTTTCGAGCCAAGAAGGGGGTGCCTGATGGCCAATACCGCCGTCGAGCTCGGACCGCACGACGCCCAGGTGGCGGAGAAGGTCTCGAGCTACGTCCTGCACACCGAGACGATCTTCGAGCGGGCCCTCATCCGGGCTCAGGAAGCCGAGGAGATCCCGGCAGACCGTGACCCGCGAGCCCTGGCCTGCTTCTTGGTCAACACCCTGCACGGCCTGCGTGTCCTGGCACGGGCCGGCACCGACCGCGTAGTCCTCGAGAACTCGGCCCGCGTTGCTCTCGACAGCTTACTCTGACCCGGGCTCCTCCAGGGCCAGAGTAGATAGGGGCGGGGCTATGCAGCATCGTAGATGTGAACTTCCGAGAACGCCCCTTCTACGCACTCTGGTGAATAAGGGCGTCTTTAAGGGTCGGAGCTGCTTGACCTGAGTGTCACCTTCTCCCCCTTTGCAAGACTGCCCGTCAACCTCAGTAACCTGGCGCCGGATCAGCGCCACGAGCGTCCGGATGGAAGGCTCCAGGGGATCACTGCTCGCGCATGATCTTACGCCAGCCTCCGGCCCGGTTATGCGCAATGATGGCCCGAAACATGGCGACGAGCGCCTCTCCGTTGATCGCCTCCCCCGATGGATAGCCACGGTCCGTCCTGACTTGTTTTCGTGACCTGAGGTGATGATGCCCGCCGGATCGGGGACGAGGGGGTCGTAGAGAAACACGTTCACGTGGTCCTTTGCCGCTAGGAGCGCGCAGACGTTGCCCCGCAAGACGAAGTACGGGCGGTCGGTACGCTTGATAGTCTCCGTCACCTCGGGATCGGCGGCGTGCACCAGGGTGCGTACCTTGCGGCAGATATCCTGCTGCCAGCCGGGGAGCGACTCGACGTAAGCGTCGACGCGGGGATCGTGGGTTGTGTCTGCCATGGTCGATGCAGTGTACCGTCTGGCTACGACCGTGACGGCCACCCGGCACCGGGCGGGGTTCCTCGTCGGGGTCCGGTATTTTCCAATAAAAGAGGTTTCGGACAACGACCCCTAGGGCAGCAATATAGATGTCTAGGTCCCCGACGGACAAGGAGCGTGGTTTAGTCACATGGATAAGGCAAAGAAGGTAGCTGATAAGGCCGCAGGAAGCTCGAAGAAGGGCTCCAGCGGCAAGTCGTCGAGCAGCAAGTCGAGCGGCAAGAAGGAAGGCGGAGGCTCCGGGGCCGACAAGGCCAAGAAGGCTGCGAAAGAGGTCTTGAAGTAAGCACCGTTTGCACTCGGAGTTATCTTTAGGGTCGGGGTCCGTCAGGGCTCCGGCTTTTTCGTGCTCTGCCCCGGTCCTATAGGGGTATGCGACCGGGGCTATGCTAAGTTTCCGAGAAGGCTTCTTAGAAGCTGTCCAAAAAGGGGTACAGAGCAACGCTCCGAAGGTGGGTGCACTCTTTCCTGCGATTTGCAGCGAATTTAAAAGTGAGCCGCCCAGGACTCGAACCTGGAACCTAGAGATTAAGAGTCTATGCCGACATAGTTCTAGTGGTTGCTGGAAGTTGCAGAATCCGCATAAATAAGGCTAACCTACCTTAAGCTCGTTGCCCAATGTTTCGCGTTGTTGCTCTGGGTTAGTGTCAAAACTAGTGTCAGCTACTGCTTCTCTAGCGGTCGCGAGGGTTAGAGAGTAGGGCTTCAGGATTCTGCCTCTACCACTACCTTTAGAAGAGTGGATACCTTAGCAGCACGCCTGCGGTACAGTGCCGCAATTTTCCTGCTAGTGTAGGATGCGATTGTAACGAACGCAAGGGGACAGGGAAGGAGTTGTGGCGGTGGAAAGATCGGCGAGCCCCAGGATTGATCCTATAGTATTTTGGACCGCGGCGGTCCTCTCGGCGGTGTTCGTAGCGTGGGGGATCCTCTTCACGGACAATCTGGCGGCAGTTTTCAATGCAGTCCTGATTAACTTCCTGGTACCCAACTTCGGCTGGGTGTTCATTCTGGCGACCTTCGGCTTCCTGGTCTTCTCGCTCTATCTGGCCTTCAGCCGCTACGGCAGGATCCGGCTGGGCGGGGATGACGAGCAACCGGAGTTCCGGACGGTGTCGTGGATAGCCATGATGTTCTCTGCGGGGATGGGTATCGGGCTGATATTCTTCGGGGTGGCGGAGCCCCTCTCCCACATGAGCTCTCCTCCGGCGGGAACGGTAGAGGCCGGCACCAGGGAGGCTGCCCAAGTGGCGATGGAGTACTCTTATTTCCACTGGGCTTTCCACCCGTGGGCGATCTACGCGATCATGGGTCTGGCCCTCGCGTACTTCTGCTTCCGCAAGGGGATGCCCAACCTTATCAGCACCGCGTTCTACCCGCTGTTGGGAGATAGGGTTTACGGTCCGATCGGCAAGACCATAGACATCCTGGCGATCTTCGCCACCCTGTTCGGCTCGGCGACGTCGTTGGGCTTGGGCGCCCTGCAGATCAACCAGGGGCTTGAAGCCGTGTTCGGTTTCGGTGGACGGGAAGCGGTCGGGCTGGCGATCGTGGTCATCGTCATCCTGACGCTTGCATTCATCCTCTCCGCGGTCAGCGGGGTACATCGCGGGATTCAGTGGATCGCCAACACGAACATGGTTCTGGCCGTGTTCCTAGTGGTGTTCGTGTTCGTCTTGGGGCCGACGTTGTTCATACTCCGCACCTTCACCGAGTCGCTCGGCGATTACCTGTTCAACCTCGTCCCGATGAGCTTCCGCGCGGGCGCATTCAGCGACGCTGAATTTATCTCGACCTGGACCGTGTTCTACTGGGCGTGGTGGATCTCCTGGGCCCCGTTCGTGGGCACCTTCATCGCCCGAATCTCCCGTGGACGCACCATCCGGGAGTTCGTCCTCAGCGTGATCCTGGCCCCCAGCGTGGTCAGCTTCGTGTGGTTCTCCGTCCTCGGAGGAACGGCCATCAACCTGCAGCTCACCGGAGCCGTGAATAACCTTGCCGAGACCGCCGCGAACAACCAGCCGGGGGCGCTGTTCCTCACCCTACAGCAGCTCCCGCTGTTCTCGCTGATGTCTCTCATAGTGATCATACTGGTCGCTCTGTTCTTCGTCAGCGGGGCGGACGCAGCCTCGGTGGTAATGGGGATGCTCTCGAGCCGGGGCAACCTGGACCCCAGGAAGTGGACCCTTGTCGTGTGGGGGACATTTACTGGTGCGGCGGCGGCGATCTGCCTCTTGGCCGGGGCGATCCAGGGCTCGGTGGATGTGGCCCTTTCAGCCTTGCAGGCTGTGGCCATCGCCTCGGCGGCGCCGTTCGTGCTCATCCTGATCGGGCTGTGCTTCTCCATCCTGAAGGCGCTGCGCGAGGAGTCGGTCGTGGTCACTGAGCCGACGGCGCCGCCGGAGCTGAGACGAGAGGACAGCCGCCCGATGGAGGCTCCTACACCACAGCAGATGAGCGCGGAGAACCCCCGAGAACGCGGACGATAAAGCACCCGGAGCGCAGAAGCTCCGTGCAAGCTCGAGTGGGTGGCTTCAGCCACCCACTCGCTCTACTCGACCGATGGACCAAGGAGTCGTTTGGCGTGGAAGAAAAGCGGACACCTCAGGCTTGGATCGGGCGGGACGTGCTACCTGTGCAGAAGGGGTGCCGCAAACTCCGGGTTAGGGACCCTCCAAGAGGTGAGCGAGCTGGGCTTCGCTTACACTCACAGAGCGAGCGAGGTGACGGAGCCGATCTTCGTTCCCTGGAGCGCGGTAAGCTGGGTTCGGCCCTCCGTACCGGAGGACTTAGCAAATTCAGGGACGGAGGCCGAGCAGGCGAACCCGGTGAGCCAGATACGGCCCCCCGTACCGGAGGACCGGGAAAGCTGATAGACGAAGGCCGGCCGAGGCAGGATTGATCTCGAAACCAGGCTAGAAGGAGAGAAGATGGGCAGGGCACGGAACCCGTTTCGGGGGATCATTGACCACATGAGCGAGATGGCTCGGATGCGGGAATACGCCGAAGGGGGCGGGCAGGAGGAAGGGCCGAGGACTCACGCAACTGCCTGGGTGCCGACGACCGACATATTCGCTAACGGCGATGATCTCGTGATACGTTGCGAGCTCGCTGGCGTGGAACGCGACGATGTGGAGCTTTCGCTCTCCAACGGCGCACTGATCATCCAGGGGGAACGCAAGGGCGAGCCAGAAGCGACGGAGTACTACACGCAGGAGCGCTACTACGGCCACTTCAGGAGGAGGATGAAGCTGGCCGAAGGCATAGATGGGAGCAAGATCAGCGCCAGCTTCAATAATGGCTTGCTGGAGGTTACCGTGAGGGCCGGAGCGCACCACCAGGAGCCCGAGCGCATCGAGATCGGATAACCGGCCGGGCGCTCCAGAAGCCGGCCCGAAAACGGCGTAGCCGGGCCACGCGCGGCCCGAGGAGGGTAACTTCCGATTGAGCGAGATAGCCTACGGGGTTACCGTCGCCTTGACGGTCGCGGTCGTCTTCGAACTGCTCCGCGCTCCGTGCTCCTCGTCTTCGCCCTAACCTCGCTCGCCTTCGTGCGGCTCGCCTGGGTCCTCGGGCAGGCCACCGAGTCATTGAGCCACCATGCAGGTCCTTGCGTGGGCGGCGTCCTCAACGCCACCTTCGGCAACGCCGCCGAGCTCATCATCACAATCTTCGCCCTCTCGGCTGGCCTCACAGCCGTGGTGAAGGCCTCGATCATCAGCAACTTGCTGCTCGTGCTCGGGGCGAGCCTCCTCCTCGGGGGCCTCAAGAACGGGACACAGAGCTTCTCCGCGACCATCGCCGGGGTGACGCCTCGATGCTCGCCAGCGTCGCCGCCGCGTTGGCGCTGTCCACGATCTTCGCAGC
>DASQMR010000101.1:0-9421 GCA_035645375.1 Rubrobacteraceae bacterium | reverse complement strand
GAGGGTAACCGCCAGGCGGCTCAGACGGTTCAGGAGCAGAGCGAGCGCCAGCAGCAGGCGTTGCAGACGCTCACGCAGGAGTCGACCAACGCCTACTCTGAGTTTCTGAACTCTGCGCTGTCTTTTTACCAGGAGACGTTGAAGTCGGCCACACAGGTAGCGCAGAACAACATGCAGGCAGCGAGCCAGGCGACCCAGCAGGGAGTGCAGGCGGCGGGTCAGGCAGCGCAGCAGAGCGTGCAGGCGGCGAGCCAGGCGGCGAGCCAGAGCGCTCAGGCCGCTACTCAGGCGGGTCAGCAGAACGCCGAGACTGCTAACCAGACCGCCCAGCAGAACCAGCAGGCTGCTAACCAGGGCGTCCAGGAAGGCGCGGAGACCGCCAAGCAGACCGGTAGAAGGTCGAATAGCGCTTCGTAAAGCAAACTCTATAGACTAATCTCAAGGGCCGGCGTCTTCTTGTAAGAAGCCGGCCCTTTTCCTATGCTTCTGCGTTTTGAGATTTCTTAACAACAGCTCGTGAATAAGGGCAACTTAGCACTAGGCTATTGAGGTACGTGATTGGATCTGTCACCAGCTCCTCTAACCTTCTGGAGGAGTGAACGCAATAGTACTTTTGTCCTATATACACAGCTTACCCACTAAGGTAAGTTACTTCTCGTTGCGACCCATCGGGGGTTGCGGGAGAAGGGAGGAACAGGGTAACTGTGAAGAGGATAATTTACCTGGCTACGGCTGCTCTTGTAGCTATGCTGGTCTTGATGCCAGCAGCCTTGGCTCAGGATATGGCCCCAGGAGATGATCATCCGCATGCGCCAGAACAAGGTGTGGTGCAAGTAGGCTCACACGAAGAGCTTCAGCAGATAGTTGGCCAGCCTGTGCCTTCGCCGCATCCCGGAGACCATCCCGGGGAAGTGCCACACTCGCCTACCCAAGAAGGAGGAGCACTGCCTAGTACTGGTGGAGTCTCTGTAATCCTGTCGGCTGCCGCCCTGCTGCTCGTGGGCTCAGGCATCCTTGCCTATGCCACTCTTAGGAGGCGTAGTAGCTAGCTAGCCTCTTTTCTCTGAGGCATGCACGAATAGAAGCGACAAAAGCAGCACGTAAGAGAGGAGGATGCCGATAGTGAGACGCTTGGTTGTGACTCTTATAGTAATAGCGGTTATGGCAGCAACGATGGGGTCAGTCGTGGCCCAAGCCCAGAGTGCTAGTGCCCAAACTGGTGGTAGCCAGCCGATCGTTGGTCAGCCACACTGCTCGCCCTGGCACATAGCATGGTATGTATCGCCTGGGGGATACTGGTATGGGTGGTGGTGGAGGTGGTGCTATAACCCCTCACTTGGCCCGAATAATGCGTGGTACGTAGACTGGGCTAGTTGGTACTGGGGTGGCTATGCTGGCCCTTACTTCTACCCAGGGTATCAGTATTCATCGTAGTAGAAGGAAGTGAGCAGAAGGAGGCTGTGCCACAGAGCTAGGAGCCTGGCCTTCTGCTGGAGTTAGGTTTGTAAGAGAGGACCAGGGCGTCACCGCCCTGGTCCTTTCCTTGCTCCGATTCTTGTACGAAGCTTTGGCCCTGTAGCTGTCTGTGCAGTGTAGCTGGCCGCCCATCGGCTCTCCTTGCGTTTGTACACCGCGTTTTCCTCGTTCGCTCGCTTCTTCGCCATGCGCCCGCAAGCAACCCCTTACTGCTTGGGAGAATCACGGCGGTAGCTGTCAGACCGCGCAAGCGGCCTTGTATTGCAACCCGGTAAAATAGGCGTTTTCAGTTGACACGGCTGTGTTACTGTCCAATCGCTGTTGGCCAACCTCTTCCGCGATGGTGAAGAGTTCGTCGGCGTGGCGGCGAACGGAGGTTGCGAGATCTTCACTCGAGGTGGTGATGCGGACGCGGTGGAGGGGAGCGTGGTAGCGGGTCATGTCTTCCTCGGAGAGCCCGGGGATGCCCTGCCAGTTGACGGGGTTGCGTTCACCGGGGAGGGGGGAGCGGCGGATCAGACGGAGATCTACGCTAAAGCTGTTATGCTTGGGGAGGTCCTGGAAAATCTATAGCTACTGATAGCGGAAACGCGCTCTTAGAGCGCGTTTCAATACTGGAGCCGCTGTCCCTAAACTAGCTGTCGTAAAGCCGTCAAACACGCAATTCAAAGCTAAACTCTCCCGTATCGCTACATTGTTTCTGCAAACCAGGCTTTTTTTAAGAATGTGCCCGGCAGGGCTCGAACCTGCGACCCGCGGATTAGAAGTCCCAGAACCTACCTTTTAGGCTGTCCTAGGGTGCCGAGAATCGGCTGTATTTATGGAGGTTTTGACGCTTTCGAGATGGTTGCTTTCCTACTGTGTACTAGCCTGTACTAGAACGGTTGCAGTAAGCCAAGGCATCTTCCCAGTGCACATAAAATCACATCCGCAACATTCCAAAGAAGCTGACACCGAGGCTTCATGGTGACCGCCAGTTCGGCAGTTATCCAAAGTTACGCTTCCAGGCACAGTATGCGTGACATTGACCATCCCTTAAAATAGTGATGAAAGTTGTACCCATACCTTACTCCCTCGTCTTGAGCAGCGGCACCATCTTACGATGTCGAGTAAGGATACAGATACCCACGTTAGCAGCCCTTCTTCTCGACCAGTTTCCGCACCCGCGAACCCTTCGAGATTAGTAAGGTTTTCTGCAATGCCGATGCTTGCGTTTATCGCTTGTCTTCACGCACCACTAGGATCGGGCAATGAGCGTACCGTACGATAGAGCCCGAGACGCTTCCAATAAGGGCCCTCTTAATCCCACCCAGACCGCGGCTTCCCATGACTATCAAACCGGCACCTACTTCCTCGGCTTGGGCAGCGGTTTCCTCGTCGGGTCTACCTACCCTCAGATACGTTCGTGCTGCCTCGCACCCAACGCTCCTGACTCCCTCTACCTGCGTACCCAGCAGCTTCTGAGACTCCCGCTCGAGCCTCTCTCGTTCTTTTTACGGTGCTCGCTCTATCAGGGCTCAATGCCTAGCTTGTTATTCACCTGCACTAACTTACAGATGTCGTGGTTGAGCCTCAAGCCTTGCGGGATTCTAAGCTTCCTGTCATTAATTGTGTATGAGCAGCAGAGAGCTTGGAGGCACCTTCTCCCCACTACCCGAGTGGGACCTTTATCCGGTTGTTGCCATACCTCACCGGATAACTACGTAGCAAGAAGAGCGAACTGCTTAAGGCACTGTTCTCATACATTAGGAAGGAGGGTAATAGATATCAAAACGATGCTTGTAGTGCTCGCAGTAGTAGCCTTAGGCGCCTTCGGCTGCGCTGCCGAAGAAGAGAAGCCTTTAGAAAAAGCAGAAAAGGAGGTAGGGCTCGAGGAGATAGGCGTTAACCAAAAGATCAGTGAATGTATGCAACAGCACGATTTGCCAGAGCAGCACTCGGTCTTTAGAGGGCCTTCCAGTGAGGACCCTGCAAGACCCTCTCAACTTGTTGGTGAGACTGTAAAGTTCGCTCAATGCGAGTGGCCACCATCAGAAGATGCTGAGGCCGATGGATACTACGAGATAGAAGTTACGGCAGTCGAAGGTCCCGGTCGATCCGAAGCCGAAGGAGAAACGGTTGTAGACAGGATCAGTGCGCCATGCCAGAAGCTTAAGATGAGTTATTCGTTTGCTCACATGGATGTGCGAGAACGCCGAACATTCGAGGCAACGGTAGATTCGATCGTCACATGGGAGGGAGAACCTTGGGAGGGGAAGGTGCCTGAAGATCTCGGATTCTATCCTGAGCGGGGCGAGTTCGTTGTGATTCGTAGCCTGAGATCTGCCGCGGATAGCATTGCTTGTGTCTCCTGAATAGTAAGCCCAGCCTTTACTTCGAAGGGCTGATATACCGTATCCGTGGTGATCGAAGAAGAAGGCTCATGCGTTCTTGCGCTGAGCACTTACAGCGTCTTAAGATGAAGCTGGATGAGGAGTCGGAGTTCGAACTTGCCCCAGTCTGGCTACTACGCGCTCGTGCTCTGCCCGCCAAGCTGCTTGGGCACAAGTTCTACGAACTGAGCCTTTACGGCGAGTATAAGGTTCGTAGATGGCTAAGGACCCCACTGCTTCCCTACGCTCCTAGGCCATTGGCGCGAAGGAGGTCGGTGAGGACCGCCGAGTCCTACACTCCATGAAATACGTCGCAATCTTCGACTCCTCCGACGAGAATACGTTAAATAGTTCGGTCCGTGTGGCAGGGCCCCATGCCAACGAGGCGCATCAGAACCTCGCCCGCGCGAGGCTCACCGAGCTCCAATTTCTCGGAAACCTAGCTCCCCGGGGTACCGGCTTATCGGCAATCCGGTGAATAGAAGGAATAGTGAGACGCTTAGTTTTAGCTCTTATAGTAATAGCGGTTATGGCAGCAACGATGGGGTCAACCATTGCTCAAGCTCAGAGTGCGAGTGCCTCTGCAACGGCGGGTGGTGCTAGTGCCCAAGCTGGTGGTAGCCAGCCGATCGTTGGTCAGCCACACTGCGGGCCTTGGATGATAGCGTGGTACGTATCCTACGGGGGGTACTGGTATGGGTGGTGGTGGAGGTGGTGCTATAACCCCTCACTGCAGTACCCTTGGTACGTAGACTGGGCTAGTTGGGCTTGGGGTGGTTACGCTGGGCCTGGGTATGCTCCAGGGTATTATTGTTCTGTGCCGGCAGGTCCAGGCCCTGGCTAAAAAGCCTATTCCTAAGGGCTAGAGCAGGAAGGGAGGGCCGGTGTGTTATCGCTCCGGCCCTCTCTTCCTGCTTTCTAGGCTACCAATTTTCCGAGAAGCCTCTTCGAGGCAATCCAGTGACTAGAGGCAACCCTGCAATCTAGCGCCCTAAAACAGGCACCCTAAAAGGCAGAGTTCTTTTAGACTTTGGTCAGGGCGTCCGGCTTGTGTGCAGCTTCTTTGCCGCTCTTCTCACTCTCGACAAGGTAGCGTGGGTCATCTTTCGAGGCGGCTACGGTCTGACCTCCAACCTCCGTTCGTGAGGTAAGCTTCTTCTTAACCACGCCCCGGGTCTTGCCTTGCGGCGTGTTCCACTCTACCTTGTCGCCTTCCTTAAGTTCCTGCGCCATTCGCGCCTCCTCTCTCGCGGTTCTACGCAGATTCTTACCCGGTATCACACTGATTGAAGTAAAGGTGCTTACTCGGAGCTAGAAGAGACAGGGCGGATGCTAGCGTAGTGCTCTAGCGAAGCAACCGGTATGCTAGTAGGCCCAAGGCGAGGAGGGGGGAAGCAGCGGAGGCCCGCCGGTAGCGGGGAGGACGGGCTGGCTCGCGCCGGCCGCGGTGATCCTGGCGGCGTCGCTGATTTCGGCGGCGAGTTGGCCGTCGGCCGCGTCGGCCATTCCGTCCGCGTTGAGGTCTTTGCCCGCCGCCATCGAGGATGTACCTCTAGCCTATCGCCTCGTCGGTGGTGCTGCCTTAAGGGGCGGGACCGCCGTCGCCAGGGAGGCTGTACAGCACCCCCGTCACCGTAATAAACCACTCTGCGCCAACGCTGTCGGGACCGTCGTAGCTAACACTACCGCCAGCGTGCTCACCAGAACTATCGGTCTCTTCAACATTATCGTCGCCCTCTGCTTGTCGGTGCTTAACAATTCTGAACAACCATTTTCACCCTGCTGCTGGCTCTACATCCTTCGAAAGTAATATTGCTGTGTCCCTGAGTATGAACCTTGTACTTTGGGGTTCGCCGCCTTTAGCTCGTTACCCTCAAACATTACGGTTTCGAGCTTTGCGAGGTCTGACGAAGTATCCTCTCGTTATGAAGCCTGAGCGAATCGTTAGTCTGGTGCCGAGCCTTACGGAGGCGTTGTTCGCGTTCGGGTCGGGGGCGCGGGTCGTCGGACGAACGCGGTACTGTACGCAGCCTCCCGGCAAGGTCGGAAGGGTCGCGAAGGTCGGAGGAACAAAGAAGGTGAACGTGAGTCGTGTCCTTGATCTGAACCCGGATCTCGTGGTCGCCGTGAGGGAAGAGAACGCACGCGCAGACATAGAGAGGTTAAGGGCGGTAGGGGTGGAGGTCTTCGTGGGGGCGCCGGCGACCGTGGAGGACGCTCTGGAGATGCTCGAAGAGCTGGCCGGGGTAGTCGATGCTTCGGAGACCGAGCCCGTGCTCGGTCCGATTCGGCGGGTGTACGGGAGGCTGGGCGGGGTGGAGACGGGGAGGGCACGGCGGTGCTTCGTCCCGATCTGGAAGGGACCGTACATGAGCACCGGGTCGGATACTTACGTACACGACGTGCTCAGGACGTGCGGCGGCGAGAACGTCTGCGGAGGCTCCACACGCTATCCCGTAGTCACGCTCGAGGAGGTAGAGGCGTTGCAACCCGAGGTGGTGCTGCTGCCGGACGAGCCATATCCTTTCTCGGCGGAGGACCTGCCGGAGTTCTACGCGCTAGATATACCGGCGGCGCGAGAAGACCGAATTCACCTGGTAGACGGTAAGCTCTTGACATGGTACGGGCCCCGGATGGCGAGCAGCCTGTCGCAACTCTCAGCGTTGCTGTCTTAGACGATGGATGGCTTGCTAGCCGTAGTCGGGATACAGAACGCGGATGCTCACGACTGAGCTCGTCACCTCTTTATACTGGTACCGTCGGTACGTTGCCGGTGGTGCTAGACCTCTAAATCCACCGCCACCGGCAGGGCGGCATTTCTCCAGTGGGTGAGGGTGCCGGGGACGCGATCGTACTTCTCGACGAGAAGGCTGCGGGCCAACTCGTCCTCCGTCGCGCTCTCGATGCTGCGCGCTCGGCCCTCGAAGCGTTCGTCTCCTATCCTTACCTTAACCTGGGGATGACGATAGAGGTTCTTTACCCAGTCCGAGCGATCCCGGCCGCCGGAGAGCATGTAGAGGGTTTTGCCCTCTATGGCGAACCAGATCTCGATCTCGTGCAGCTTACCCGTTACGCGCCCGACCGTCGTCAGGTAGCAGAAGTCTTCGTCGGCTAGTTTATCGAGTTCCAGGGGTACCTCAGGTGGTGGTAGCGGTCTCGCGTTGCCTTAGCTCCACGCGCCGGATCTTGCCGCTCGTGGTCTTTGGGAGCTCGTCTATAAACTCGATCTTGCGCGGGTACTTGTACGGGGCGGTCGCGTTCTTGCAGAACTCCTTGATTTCTTGCGCCAGCTCCTCGCCCGGCTCGTAATCCGCTCCGAGCACGACGAAAGCCTTGACTACGCTGCCACGATCCTCGTCGGGTGCTGGTACCACAGCGCTCTCGACAACGGCCGGGTGCTCGATGAGCGCGCTCTCTACCTCAAAGGGGCCGATGCGGTAGCCGGCCGAGAGGATTACGTCGTCCGAACGCCCCTCGAACCACATGTATCCGTCCTCGTCCTGGCTCGCCCGGTCGCCGGTCAGATAGTAGCCGTTCTCGTAGACGGCCTCGGTCTCGTCGGGCTGCTCCCAGTACTCCTTGAAGAGCGCGGGTATGCGCCCGTGCAGCGCTATGTCTCCCGGCTCCCCCGGCTGGCACTCGTTCCCCTCCGGATCGAGGATGCGTACGTCGCAACCCGGTGAGGGTTTGCCCATCGAGCCGGGCCTGACCTCCACCCCGGGGAAGTTACCGACGATGAGCGTGTTCTCCGTCTGGCCGTACCCATCGTAGATCGTGATGCCGTGCAGGTCTTTCCAACGCTCGATGACCGGCGCGTTCAGAGGCTCGCCCGCAGAGACGGCGTGACGGATTTTCGAGAGGTCCGCACTCTCTAGCTCCGGCGTCTTGGAGAGGAGGCGGTACTCGGTCGGAGCCTGACAGAGAATGGTTATGTCGTAACTTTGCAGAAGTTCGAGGCGCTCGGCCGGATCGAACGCGCCCTCGTGGAAGAAGAACTCCGTCCCGAGGCTCCACGGACCCAAGAACACGTTCCAGATACTCTTGGCCCACCCTGTTCCGGAGGTGCACCACAACCTGTCGTTCTCCTGCAGGTCCAGCCAGTACCGGGCCTGCATTCGCTTGGCGTGCGTAAAGCCGTGCGTGTGCAACACGCCTTTCGGATGCTTAGTCGTTCCTGAGGTGTACAGGAGAAGAGCGCCGTCGTCCGCTGCCGTGTCTTCGGCGGCGAACTCCTCGGAGGCGCCGTCCATAAGGCTCTCGTAGCGTTCCCAGCCCTCTCGCCCGCCGCCCAAAGAGACAAAGTACCGAAGCGACTCTGGTGCCTCGTCGCGCATAGCGTCGGCCTGCTCTATCCCGCTGGGATCGGAGATGATGGCGGTGGAACCGGAGTGCTCGGCCCTGAACTTCAGGTCCGGCGCGCGCAACTGCGGGGCGCAGGGGATGGCGATGGCGCCGAGCTTGAGTAAGGCGGTCAGGATCACGTGCCACTCCGGGATCTTGCCGGTGATGACCAGTACCCGGTCCCCGCGCTCGATACCCATCTTCCGGGCCGCGTTGGCGAACTTGTTCGAGAGGCGGGAGAAGTCTCCAAAGGTCAGACGACGCTCGTCGCCGTTATCGCCGAGCCAGATCATGGCCGGACGGTCCTCCTCCCACCCGTCGACCACGTCGCGGCCGAAGTTGAACCTCTCGGGCGTCTCCCACTCGAACTCCGCGTAGGTCGTTGCGTAATCGCCGATATTCGCCACGGCTCCTCCTCCGTCTGCCTTCCCCTGCAAAGTTGCTTCCCTAATATCACATCTTACTAAACCGGCGGCCTCGTGCCGATCCGTTCTATAGAATGGAGGCTCGTAGGATCGAGCATCGGAGGAGCGGAAGTGGAGCGGGCGGTAATCCTTGGGGCGGCGCGTACGCCGTTCGGCAGGTTTGGCGGCGTGCTCTCGCCCATGAGCGCGACGGAGTTGGGCGGGGCGGCGATCCGGGAGGCGATAGACAGGTCTGGGGTGGAGGATGGAGAGATACAGCACTCCATCTTCGGTATCGTCGTGCAAGCCGGGGTGGGCCAGATTCCCTCTCGTCAGGCCAACTCCGTCGCGGGCCTGCCTTTCAGCCTCACCACCGAGACCCTAAATCAGGTCTGCGCCTCGGGGTTGAGGAGCGCTACGCTGGCGGAGACCATGATCCGGGTCGGCGACTACGAGTTAGTCCTCACCGGCGGTATGGAGAGTATGTCTAACGCCCCGTATCTCCTGCAGAAGGCCCGATGGGGGGCGCGCATGGGTGACGCCTCGATGACCGACGCCATGATGCACGACGGCCTCCTCGACGCCTTCGAGCATGTCAACATGGTCCGCTTCGGCACCGACGGTGCGCGCAAGAACGGCATCTCCCGCGAGGAGCAGGACGAATGGTCCTTGCGCAGCCATCAACGCGCCGCCGCCGCTACGAACGCCGGGCGTCTTACCGAGGAGATCGTAGGGGTCAAGGTTCCCGCCAAGAAGGGCGAGACGAACTATGTAGAGACCGACGAGCCTATCCGCCCCGATACTACGCTAGAGAAGCTAGCTGCCCTG
>DASQMR010000100.1:0-9616 GCA_035645375.1 Rubrobacteraceae bacterium | reverse complement strand
GACGACAAGAGATTGACGGTGGGGCAGTATCTTGACAGGTGGCTCTCGGACTGCGTGCGCGGCTCTGTGCGAGAAAGCACCTTCGAACGGGACAGCTACCTCGTCCGTGTCCATATTAAGCCCGCTCTCGGCAGAATCAAGCTCTCGGAGCTCTCCCCTGTACATGTACAGGGCTTCTACCGGGACCGGCTCGACACGGGACTCTCCGCCTCGACGGTCAATAAGATTCACACAGTACTCCACACGGCCCTCTCCCAAGCGGTACGGTGGTCCCTAGTCTCACGCAATCCCGCCGAGGCGGTCAAGGCTCCGAGGCCAGTTCCCAAGGAGATGCGCCTCCTCTCACCCGAGGAGACGCGCCGTTTCCTTCAAGCCGCCCACGGTGACAGACTTGAAGCTCTGTATGTGTTGGCCGTCACCACCGGCATGAGGCGCGGAGAGCTGTTGGGGCTCAAGTGGGCTGACATCGATCTGAAGGGCGGCGCTGTCAGCATTCGGCGTACGCTCTCGCGTACCCACAACGGCAAGCGCATCGTGCTCGGGGAGCCCAAGACTAGGAAAAGCCGTCGCACCATCCGCCTCACGTCCCGCGCCCTGATTGCCCTCAAGGCTCACCGCAAGCGCCAGCTAGAGGAGATGATGAAGCTCGCCGGGCTTCGGCAGGATCAGGGTCTCGTCTTTACCACGGAGGCGGGCAGCCTGATCAATCCCTCTAACCTTCGGCAACGTTCGTTCGCCCCGCTCCTCAAGAAGGCGAGTCTCCCCCACGTCCGTTTCCACGACCTTCGGCACACTTGCGCCACGCTACTCCTATCTCAGAATACACACCCCAAGTTCGTCCAGGAGCTCCTGGGACACGCCAACATAGCTATAACCCTGGACACCTATTCCCACGTCGTACCAGGCATGGGAAACCACACTGCACGCGCTATGGAAGACGCTCTCGAAAAACAGACAAAAGACAAAAACGAGGAAGACGCCTCCGAGAAGTAATCAGTGCATCGGATTGGCAGAACACCGAAGAACACAAAAAGCGGTAAGGTCCGCCTACCTTGGAACTAGGTTGGTGTCAGGTTGGTGTCAAAAAGGCCGAGAGATGTTTTTGGTTTATCTTTTTTCTTCATGTTTTAGCTGCAAAACGTATCGTTTCCTATAGTGGGCGATGCTGGGTTCGAACCAGCGACCCCCTCCTTGTAAGTTAGGTCAGGGTTTTCCTCCCGCGTTCTGTCCTGTTAGGAGATTCTGCTTATCTGAGCGATTTCCGGCATGCCAGCTCGGGAGCGAATCCGGTTGTGTTCGGCTCTGTCCTGCTCTGGTTGCAGCACGGTTGCAGCATGCTCTACAGGGTATTGCGACGAGGTTGGCCCACTCGGTTCCTAATCTATGAAGCGAAGGGCTTCAGCCCCAGACTCTCGATGGCGGAGTGGCAACACGGAGGTCAAAACCAGAACCCCTGGTTTACTCTGCTGGTCTCTTCAGTCACACCCGCAAGCTCTCTGGAGACTTGAGCTTGACCTCAAGCAACATCAAATTAAGCGACCTCCCGTTGTGCAGGCCTCAAGAGTGTGCGATCTTGTATCTATAGGAGCACAGTGGCCTATCCAGTCTACGGCCGCCGTCTAAACAAGAGTGGAGGAGGGGTCCACATGTGGCGTTGTTCGAAGCCGGTGCGTTTCTTCCTTTGTTCTGAGCGCGTAGTTTTCTGTGGGAATGAGGGCAGAATTCGGTACTTCTCGAGCGGCAAGACAATTAGCAGTCAAAATAGCATACGTTCTTTGCATGCGTCTGCAGAGAAAAGCTCTCGTTCGCCAGTCGCCTTGAGGAGAAAGCTTTAGTCCCTTGGACCTACTATACAACGGCAGGGTAGATAAAGGCACAAACTGCTAGTGCTTATCTCGAAGGAGGGAGGAAGCTATCTAGGGAAAACTACAGACTTTTCGGCAACGGAAGTCCTGAAACGACATATTCAGGGGCCCAATTCACCGTTATGTCGTACTCGACCACTTACGTGTAGGCGAAAGGATCACAGTAATGGAACAAATGGAGAATATTGTTCTACCCAAACTCTACTGCCCATTTCCCCCAGCCATCAATGGCCATGCTGATATCGTCCACCAAGAAACCGTGGAGTGGGCATGGCGTTTCGGGCTGCTTTTTAACGAACCGACTTACGATGTGTTTCGCGCCACCAACATCGGACGGCTAGCGGCTCGCTTCCATCCCGATGCTCGGCGGGCGGAACTCAGGCTTCTCTCGGACTGGTACGCCTGGATGTTTCTTAGGGATGATCGCTGTGACGAGTCGGAGATCGGTGAGCACCCCGAAAGCCTAGCCACTAGCGACGCGCGGTTTCTTGAAATTCTCCAGGGGGAAGAACCGGCGAAGCGTGATGAGCCTTTAGCCCAAGCCATGCATGACCTCAAGCTGCGGCTCTTCCCAAAGGCATCAGCCGCCTGGACACGCCGCTTTCTGCGCACGGTGACAGAGCATTTCCAATCGTCCCTCTGGGAGGCAGCCAACCGTGCGCGAGGCACCGTGCCAGACCTCGAAACTTACCTAAGGATGCGCCGGATCACAGGTGGCATACTCGTCGACCTTGACCTGATCGAGGTTGTCGAGGGACTCAGACTCCCGCCCGAGGTCCGGGAACACAACATTGTGCGGGCGCTGGCGAGAACATCAAACAACGTCGCTTGCTGGGCGAATGACCTCTTCTCTTTGAATAAAGAGCTCGAGTGTGGTGATGTGCACAACCTCGTGGTTGTGTTGCGCCACGCCAAAGGACTTACCTTACAGGAAGCCGTGAACCTCAGTATCCGGATGCATAATGCCGAGGTGCACCGCTTCGTCATGCTAGAGTCCCGGCTACCGGTCTTCGGAAGAACAGTGAATGCAAACCTCGCCCGCTACGCGGCTGCTCTGCGCACCCGGATGCGTGGCAATCTAGATTGGTCGCGCGAGTCGGCGCGCTACCGCCGGAGCATGCAGGGGATCCCAGTCGACCTCACAATGGGAGTTGCATAAGGCTGACCCGAGAGTAGCAGCTGAAGCATGCGGGCACGCGTACCTAGAGGCACTTGTCGTCAGGCTCCTAGCATTCAGAGTCCTCGGCGAGGACCGCTTCGACCGCCTCGCCAGGTATGGGCTTGGAGAAGTGGTAGCCCTGCCCGTAGTTGCAAGCAATCTCCCGGAGCTGGTGAAGCTGCCTAGAGCTCTCTACCCCTTCGGCCACCACGTCCATTCCGAGCTGGTGAGCCATGGTAGAGATAGTCTGGACTATTCCGGTGCCTTCGTCCTCATCCCCCATCCTCTCGACGAAGGAGCGGTCGATCTTGAGCGCGTCGACCGGGAACTGGTGCAGCAACCCTAAAGACGAGTAGCCTGTACCAAAGTCATCGACGTGCACGCGGACGCCGAGGTCCTTGAGGCGCGAGAGCGCCTCGATCGCCGCCTCGGCATCGCTCATGATGGCACCCTCTGTTAGCTCTAGCTGCAAGCTGCGACCATCCAAACCTGTCTTATCAAGGACGCTGGCTATCTGCCCGGGAAGCTCTGGGCGGGCGAGATGAGTGGGCGAAAGATTAACGCTGACGGTCAGCGGACGATGCGCGGGAAACCGTTCCTGCCAAAGCTTGGTCCTGAGGCAGGCCTCGTGTAGAACGAACATGTCGATCGAAGAGATAAGACCAGTCTCTTCAGCGAGCAGTATAAACTCCGCGGGTAGTATCAGACCGCGCTCGGGGTGCTCCCAGCGCACGAGCGCTTCGAAGCCCGCTACCTGCCCACTCTCGAGCCAGACAATAGGCTGATAGTAAACTACGAACTGCTCATGCTCCACTGCGCGCCTGAGCTCCGTTTCAAGGCGCAGGAGTTGCACGGCTCTAGCGCGCAACTCCGGGTAGAAAGCCTGATAGTGAGCCTTACCTGCTTCCTTTGCCCTATACATTGCCGTGTCGGCATCCCGCAGCACATTTTCCGGATCATGGTAATCGGCCGTTTCGCAGACAATCCCGATGCTCACCGTAACGTAGAGCTCGGACCCACTCGGCCTGAACGGGACTCGAAGCTTCTCTTGGACGCGCTCAGCGACCATCTTGGCAGCTTCGACATCCTTAATATCTTCGATCAGGATCACGAACTCGTCCCCTCCGAGACGCACAATAGTGTCGGTCGGATGCACGCAAGCCTTAAGCCTGCTGGCTATTTCCTTTAAAAGCAGGTCCCCGACGCTGTGACCCAAAGAGTCGTTGACATTTTTGAAGCGGTCAAGATCCAAGAAGAGTACAGCGAAGAGGTACCTGTCGTCTTTCTTGGCGCGCACAATGTTGCGGGTCAAGCGTTCCATCAGCAGGGCACGGTTAGGTAGTCCCGTTAAAGCGTCGTGTGAGGCGTCGTAGAGCGCCTGCTCCTCGACCTGCTTGCGGCGGGTAATGTCCGTTTGGGAACCAGCCATGCGTATAGGTATCCCATTCTCGTCCCGCACGGCCTGACCTCGTACCAAAACCCAACGATACTCTCCATCCTCGTGGAGGATGCGGTATTCGCTCTCGAATGAGTGCCTTGACCCGTTGAGGTGAGCTGCAAGCCCCGCATCGAAATGGGCGCGGTCATCAGGGTGGACGCGGCGAAACCAGTCTTCCGTGGAGTTCGCGATCTGCTTTTCAGTGCAGCCTAATATCTCCTTCCAACGAGGGGAGAAGTACACGCTGCCAGAGGCAAGATTCCAGTCCCAGAGGCCGTCGTTCGCGCCGCGTTCGGCTAAAGCGTAGCGTTCCTCGGCCGACCGCGTTCGGTTTAGCATGCCGATCAGCCGACGACGGAACTGCCATAAGATCAACAACAATATAGCGGCTGTAGCCAATAGCGAGGAGATCCGGAAGAGCGCGTCGAGCCAGCTTGATAAAGGTGAGGAGTGCGAGAACAGGGCGCTCAGTATCGTCACGGTAGCGGTAACCAGCCAAGCTCCAATAAGTAAAAGCTTTAAGGCATGATCACTTGCGTAGGGGAGTGCTATTCCGACCGTTAGGAGTGGGGTGACGGCGAGCGTCGCAGCCCATGTAGGTTGAAGCATCATAACGATCAAGGTAGTTCCGAGGATGCCTATACAGATAATTGCGACCGCAGCTCGCCGATTGGCTTGACGCAACCGTAAGCGCGTCACGAACACGAGGCACCCGAAGCCGAAGAGGACCACACCGGTGATCCCTATCATCGGCTCGTCGTATGCTAAGAAGGTGACCTCCGCCAAGAGTGTAAAGGCTAGTGCCAAGAGCACGACCCAACCGGAAAACTGCTTTAGCTGAGCCGTCTGGGCAGCTGGATGGTCCGCAGAGTGCTGGTTTGTGGACTGCACCTCGCGAGGACCGCCGGGCTGCATATAGGGTTTCGCACCGTCCTTGCGGCCGGCCTTTGTCTTCTCGGTTCCTCTATGCGCCAAGTACAATGCCCTCTACCGCCCTCCTTCCTGTCGTTGAAGTATATAGGCTTGCGATTGGTCATTCTATTAGCACAGTACTCTTATTAGCATAAAAAGTAAAAGTAACTTCTGCGACGAAGAATGAACGTTTTGCGAAACGCCTCCTCCCCTCCTGCCACGAAGGCTAAGGTGAGTCGCTAGCCTGGCGGACTCGTGGGTTTATAATCCTTACTATCGGCTGGTACACACAGTGTCTGCCAACGGAGAACTAGTATGTCTAAACACACCTCTGTCTTCGATGTATCCCTCAATCAAACGGCGTGCTGGCAAAACGTACCTGCCCGCGTCTGGGAGTACACGAACGGCGACTAGCGCGCCAAGAAATAGCTCTCCTACAAGGAGAATCGAGTTCTTGGACGGGTTCCAAGGGAGAAGAGGCGCGAGAGGTTATTCGACTCGTTCGTCGAGTAGCGGCGATTTGGTCTTCGGATCACAGTTGGACGCAAACTATCAAAACATCAGCCGTCACCCATCGGCATAAGCACAAGGGCGAACAGCCGCCGGTGGTGTACTACTGGTGTAAAAAGGGCCGGAACAACTCTCAGACCTCCCCTTCTACCCCGCTTTTATCCTGCAAAACGCAATTTTTTCTGAGTGGGCGATGCTGGGTTCGAACCAGCGACCCCCTCCTTGTAAGGTAGGGTCGATAATATCGCGGTTGTTCGCTGACGTTCAAAAAATCCTGCAAATAAGCATATTAGCTCTGGTGAGTTGTCGTGATTGTTCGCCATTGTTCGTCTGGGTTGGTGTCAAATTGGTGTCAACTTACGTCGGCTTTTGCCTTTCGCAGGCCCAAGTTGGTCCAAGAGCTTGTAGGCTACGACATCATAACCCTGGACACCCACTCCCATACTGTGCCGGATAGAGTCCGAGTGGCGACCCCACGTGACGCTGCAATACATCCTTAGTACGTAGTGATGAACGCGGATGAGATTCAGGTACACTAGCGCGTCCGATGTGGAGTGTCTCCATCGCATTCACGACACCGTCCTCCTAGAATATATATTAAGCTCACTAACTAAACTGATGTGGTTACTGCGTGTTTTAGCCCCCACTTGGGCAGACGCGTCCTTCTTCTCTCCCAGGGTTGAACTTGGCTACGAGGTGCTGGACAGAACTGCTGTCAGGATTAATTTTTCTCCTGTTATCTTAGGAAGCGTAGGCACAGGCTTGTTAGCCTGAGGTGAGGTCTACGAAGTTCCCCGATTAGACAGGCTTGTCAAAGAAACCCTTAAAGAAGAGCAAGGGTTTCTCGATATAAGGTGGCCAGTAGAAGGCCCTCATTACTCTCTGACATACTGGCAAGAGCGTCCTTGACAGTACAGACAGTAACTGAGTGGCAGGGTTCGCGGCGGACAAGATGGTCCGACAATATTTCGGCCATAGACCTGTAGAAGCCGAGCTGGTCGGGGATCCGGAGACTTTGATCGTCGACTCGACGCTGCTTTCGGTATTGCATCCTAGGCAGGTTGCGCAGTCCGCCGGGTTCCACGCCTCGGCCGGCCCTCGATCCCCTTCATGAAGAGATTTGACAGGCTCGATGATGGCGATGATGAAATGCAGGCCTATTCTTAAGGGATACCTACGTGACGTCTACTACGAAATCCTCGGCTTGTGGTTCCTCCACAGGAGAGAAGGACATCAATGTTAGCCTTCTCCCTCTATCCTCAGTTCGCAAACCGGCTTCCGGTCTCCCGGTGCCCTCGACCTCTGCGTACAATGCGCGAGTATGAGGACTCATGCTCTAAGCCTCAAGGAAGACCACGCCAGTTCAGTGGCGTGGTCTAGAAGCCTTCTGCGGTCGAGAGAGTTCTGCGTGCTCGACTCTGAGACCACCGGCCTAAAACCTCCTGTAGAGTTCGTAGAGATAGCGATCGTGGACGCAGGCGCCGAGACGCTCTTCGAAGGTACCGTTAGACCCGCTTGCCGCATAGAGCCCGGCGCCACCCGGATCCATGGTCACACCGCACGCAGCCTCACTGGCTCGCCTCCCTTCTTGGAAGTCTACCCTGAGCTGTTGGAGGCGCTATGGGGAAGAAGAGTCGTCGTCTACAACGCCTCCTACGACAGGAGAGTTTGGGATGCAGAAGTTAGAAGTCTCGGAGCACGTGGAGCTCTTGCCGGAGAACTGTCTCCCTGGGAGTGCGCGATGAGGCGCTACGCGGCTTACGTGGGAGAGCCTTCAAAGCGAGGCGGTTACCGCAACCAGAAGCTACCCGGAGGGGACCACAGCGCTCTGGGAGATGCCCTGGCGACACTGCGACTGATCGAGGAGATGGCCGCAGGGAGAGGATGAGGGGAAGTCGTTAACCTGGGGTAACGCGTGTAGGCTTGCTGGACGTGCTGCTCCTCGTACTGATTAGAATACAGTCGCAATTCACTGTCACAGGCGTCATTATCGTCACCTTGGTAAGGAAGCCGCTTACCTAAGCGGTTTCTTGGTGACGGTAACCGTGACGGTGAAATGACACCCATGAGGGCTCCAGATAGGGAGCGTCACGCAGGAACCCCATAGATACGGGAAGTGTGACGACGGTGACGCTCATGACGATAAATCGCAGAGGTTCTCTAAAAGGGTGCGACAGCTGATATGCGTCACTGCTCCTGCCGACTAGCATGGGCCCCACGGATCCCTTCTATATACCCCTTGGCAGAGGAGAGCCAGTCGATGGAGCTCTGGTGGACAGAGGTGCGGCTGCCCCTATGCTGCAGTGAAATACAAAGGGCACAATACCAGTGCAGATAGAACAACTGAAAAGACATTTATAAACAGGCTTCTCTACGAAGGAGTTACACGATATGGATCTGCGGCTTTCCGTCCTCGACCTCTCGCCGGTCAGCTCGGGCTCGACCGGCGCCCAGGCACTTCGTAATACGCTCGAAGTGGCTCAGCTTGCCGACCGGCTTGGATACGAGCGATACTGGCTCGCCGAGCACCACAACCTGCCGAGCGTCGCCAGTTCCGCGCCGGAGGTGATGATTGGGCACGTGGCGAGCAAAACCTCCCGCATCCGAGTCGGTGCCGGTGGGATCATGCTTCCTAACCACGCTCCGCTGAGGGTCGCCGAGACGTTCCGGGTGCTCGAGGCTCTGCACCCAGGGCGTATCGACCTCGGCATAGGGCGCGCCCCGGGTACCGACCCCGTGACGGCCACGGTATTGCGCCGCTCGCGGGACGAACTGGGGGCGGACGACTTCCCGCAGCAGTTTAGCGAGCTCTTGGCGTTCTCAGGTGACGGATTCCCCGAGGGCCACCCGTTGCAGTCGGTGGTCGCTATGCCGAGCGACGTCGGGCTGTCGCCGATCTGGCTCCTCGGCTCCAGCGGCTACTCGGCGAGAGCGGCCGGGGAGATGGGCCTTGGCTACGCCTTTGCCTCGCACTTCAGCCCGACAAACCCGGCCCCTGCCATGCGCGCCTACCACGAGAGCTTCGAGCCCTCTGAGGACTTCGAGCGTCCCTCAGCTATCCTCGCCGTATCCGTCATCTGTGCCGAGACCAACGAGCATGCAGAGGAGCTCGCCTCCTCCATGCAGCTGGCCTGGGTCCGCATGCGTAGCGGCAACCCCGGGCCGCTCCCGAGCCCCGAGGAGGCGGTGGGATACCCGTATACGCCGGCCGAACGCCGGTTGGCCGATACCTACCGTTCCATGCAGATCGTCGGAGACCCTCGGACCGCGCGGGCACGCATCGAGGAGCTGGCCGAGCGCGCGACGGCAGACGAAGTCATGGTCACCACCAACGTCTACGACCACAATGAGCGGCTGAACTCCTACAAACTGCTCGCCGAGGTCCTCAAGATCCCTACCACCCGGTAAGTGAGGTGCATCGGTAGGCCAGGCAACACCTACGATGACAACAACGAAGAAGTTACGTCTGGCACACGCCACGAAGAGCGAAACCGCAAGCTTTCTTAGGTCTAGCGTTTCCGTTTGAAAGTCGGGGGTTCGCCACCGATTCTAGGCGACGATCCCCCAGATTTTTCTACTCTCGAGCTATGGGCGCTTGCGTCCGGTCCGGGCGCCTAGAGCGCCTCCTATAGCCCCGCCTATAAACGGCATGAGCAGCGCGACAATGCCGGCACCGGTGAGGATCGTGCCTAGGTTCTGCGGGGCGTCGCTCGGGGTGCTGGGGAGTGTCAC
>DASQMR010000099.1:0-11139 GCA_035645375.1 Rubrobacteraceae bacterium | reverse complement strand
GGGGCTCCTTTGCGGCCTCTGCCGGAGGGCTGCTTCGAGACGCTAGCCGCACAGCAGTTATACGATCGCCGCCTGCAGCCGAAACCTGTACTTTCATGGACGGTTCTCGAAGCGTTGCAGGCGAGTAGCGAACCTGCGTGGGCGCAGCCACCGAGTAGTCATGCCGAAAACATTATAGTCTGTGCTTCTACGTTCGTTGAGCGGGCCTTCGGCGGGCGTTTATAGGACCATTAAACGGGCTGGGATGTTCGCCAAGCGCTACGCGGCCACGCTTTTATCGCGGTACCACGTTGTGGTAGGCCGGAGGGTAGCTTGAGAACGTACCCAGGCTAGCCGCGGATTGACTCGCTTTGCCCTATTCTAAGGTCGATCTGAGGTGCGTTCAGGTCATCGCGAGCCACTCGCGTAACACCACGCTCACCTCCTCCGGGCGTTCGAGCGTCGAGAGGTGACCGCAACCCTCGATCACGCGTAGCCGTGCGTAAGGGATCAGGGAGGCCATCTCCTCGTGCAGAGGCAGAGGCGTCAGAGCATCTTCGCGCCCGCAGAGCACGAGCGTGGGACAGGCGATATCCTTGAGATCTTCGCGGCTGTCGGGGCGCCTCATGATCGCCTCTTCCTGGCATACAAACGCCTCGGGGCCGACGGACTCTGCCATGTCGAGCACGTTGGAGACGAGCTCTGCGTCTTCGAGGCTCTCAGGATGGAGCAACGCTGGGAGCAACTTGCGCGGAACCTCGTTGAACCTTCCGTCCTGCGCTAGCTTTATGAGGTTTCGCCTTGCGTCGGTCTGCTCGGGGGTATCGGGTCGGGCCGAGGTATCGAGAAGGGCGAGGCGCGAGACGCGGGCCGGAGCGGTTCTTAGAATCTCCAGGGCTACGTATCCGCCCATCGATAGGCCGGCCAGAGCGAAGCGCTCGGGTGCCGCACCCAGCACTGCGTGCGCCATCGCCGATACGGAGGCGCCCTTCGTGACGTCTGCTGTTGTCGGACTGGCGATCTCCAAGAGGTCGTCGGCCTGGTACCGCCACAGCCGCTCGTCGCACAACAGCCCGGGCACAAGCATCAGCGGTATCTTCGCCCCGTCTCTGGCCGGACGTTCAGGCACGCGCTTGCATGCCTTGAACGGTCTTGTACTGGCGTCGGTAAGGTGCTGGCATTGCAGAACGGTTCATGAGACTAATATACTGGACCGTGAAGGCTCGGCGAATTCGAGGGCCTAGGATAGGCGCTCCCCTTCACCCAAGGCAGGGTATCTCGGCTCGCCCACAGTTGTAGAGGGCAAGCTAACCTGCACCCGCTTACAGCAGCTTGCGGTGATGTTGCAGCAGTAGGCATCCAAAAAAGATGAAAGCCTATTCCCTAGACCTGCGCCCCAAGATAGTACAGTCCGTAAGAAGAAGGGGCGTCTCCATCAGCGAGACCGCACGTTGGTTCGGAGTCAACCGTTCGACCGTAGAACGCTACCTGCGGCTTGCGGTGTGGAGGTGAGCAAGGGTGACGATCTGCCGGGCGATCAAAGGGCGCCTTGTACACAGTCGAAAAAAAGATCAGCACGAGCAAGCGAACGTGACGAGTGGCTGAGGTTGGTGTGGCGGTCCACGATCGGCAAGCTCGACGCTGGGCGGTTGGTGTTCGTAGACGAGATGGGCACCCACACCTCGCTTGCTCCCTTATACGCTCGTTCGCCCCGTGGTAAGCGAGCCTTCTTCAAGGTGCCAAGGAACAGAGGTAAGAACACCACCCTTTTGGCAAGCATCGGCTGCGAAGGTATGGGTCCTTCGATGGCTGTCGAGGGCTCCACACCCAAGGAGGTCTTCGAGACCTACGTGAAGCACGTTCTGGCGCCTACCCTAAGACCAGGACAGATCGTGGTGATCGATAGCCTTACCTCACATAAGGTCCAGAGGGTACGCGAGTTGGTCGAGGGGAGAGGCTGTGAGCTTCTTTTCCTACCGCCTTATTCGCTGGACCTCAACCCCATAGAAGAGGCCTTCTCGAAGATCAAGTGCTTCCTACGAGGAGCGAAAGCCTGTACGCGAGAGGCGCTGGTGAGCACTATAGGTAAGGCACTTGACGCGGTCACCGATCAGGATACGAGAGGTTTGTTCGCCCACTGCGGCTACCGCATATGAGAGCAACAACCATGAGAATCACTGTAGATTGTGAAACAGTTGGTCATCCGGACACGTACACCTTAAGGAGAGATCGTGGAGGCAGACCACTGCACAAGTGATGATGGCGAAGGCCGCGCCCCAACCCCAAGCGGGAGCGAGCCACCGTGGAATAGTGAGGTGGCTCGGATGGAGCACCGGGGGAACGAAGCTAGAGGACAGATCGAAGACGGTGGCCGGAACCAAGACTCGGGGCGTTTCGGAGAAGCCGCCTGGGACAACCCACGGTCTGACCAAGACAAGGGATTTGCAAAAGCAGCGGCGAGCCAGAGCACCGGGGCGCAGGGCTCGATCTCAATACGGGACTTGGCCTCATGGGTCAATTGGCAATTCGCTCTATATGCCTTTGTCTTGGGTACGATGTGCATCCTCCTGGCTCCCCTCACGAATTTCTGGTGGCTTGCCCTACTCTGCGGCACGGCGGTGCCGATAGCGCTCGCCATGCTCGACAGGTCTAGCCTCGTATTACAGATGCTGGATGATGGGAAGGTCAAAGAACGAGAGCTTTTGCACATTCTCGCCGAACGGGGGGAGCTCACTCCCACCACGGCCGCCATGAGAACTTCGCTCACCGTGGATGAGGCATCGAAGATGCTCCAGAAGCTTGCTCAGAAGGGTCATCTGAAACTGCGGGTCGAGGACGGCATCATGGCCTACGACCTACGCGAACGGGACCGGCACGAGATACCGGGCAAGGTTTCCGCGCCTTTGGAACCGGAGTCAGAAAGCGACGGAGCGCCGCGTCGGTTGGGAGCGCTCCAACAACTCGACGATCCATTGAGCGAGCGCGAGCGCGAGGTGTTGAATCTCCTCGCCTCCGGTAGGACCAGCTCCGAGATCGCCAGGGACCTCTTCATCTCTGTGGGTACGATCAAGTCTCACACAGGCAACATCTACCGCAAGCTCGACGTCAAGAACCGCGCCGAAGCCCTCGCCCGGGCCCGCGAGCTTAAAATGATTCAGTAGAGCACTTTCTACCCGCACCAGTGCGGGAACCTTCCGCTCTTTCGGCAGGAATGCACATCCTTTCCCTTCCCGTAGACCGCAAATGAACCCTGATGAACCACCTAAATCGGCCTTCTGGCCGATGTCTCTGCGACTGGTTTAGCCGTAGCCTCAGCAGCGAAAAGCGCTAGCGACCAGACAAGGAAGCATCGAGAAATGATCCGCACCTGAAACACCGTAGAGAAGATGAATCATGTCTGTCAAGAAAGAGATACAGAAGGTAGGAGAGCGAAATGAAGGTGTTCGCCGTGACCTCGCTTAGCGTGATCGTAGGACTAGTCGTCGGCTTCGTGCTGTTGGATCTCGTCGCCATCTTGATATCTGGGCATGCCGCCGAGGCTGGTGTCGGACGGATTCTTATCCGCCTCGCCTTCGTGTGCGGTGGCATAGCACTCATCGTGGCCATACTGCGACGCGGCTCAAGATAACCATCACACCGTCAAACCAGAGGAGCGAACCATGAAGAAACAACGGATCGCGTTCGCGGTCATCCTGACGTATCTGTGGGTAATGATGATCCTGCTGGGCAGCATCGTACTCGAGACGCTCATGGTATACCCCAACATTTTCTACGACCCCCCTCGGTCACTCGAAACCGCACTGGACTTCATGGTCGTCAGAGCTCCGAACGACTTCTTCCCGCCCCTCGGTTTCCTCTCGTGGGTCACCGGCATCGGGTCTTTAATCTTGGGCTGGCGCGTGAAGTCGGCCCGTTACTGGATCCTGGGCAGCTTAATCATGATCGTGTGCGAAGGATTGTTTTCGATGGCCTTCTTCTGGCCCCGAAATACGATCATGTTCATAGAAGGGACAGAAGTGCATTCGGCTGCTTATCTCGAGCAGGTTGCTCGAGAGTTTCAGACACTACATTGGGCAAGGCTTGCGTTCAACGCAGCAGGTTCGGCATCGATATTCGTGGGGTTCTTGAAGTTCTACCGCTACAGAATCATGTCCTAGGATGCGCATCCTGGGACCTAGGTAGCTATTGGGGATAATTGCATGTCCCGATGGTAGTGCGATACCATCGCGAGCCGCTATATACGTTTCCTTATTTTGTTTCCGTGCTGGCGGTCGAAAGCTCAACCCAACAGGGGTACCGGGGGTAAAAGCGGCCACGAGCAGCCCCGACGCGGACTATGAAGAGTAGAATTCTTCGGGGCCGAGTTGGCCGACAACGACAAAAAGGAGTACGGGATCGATTGGACAGCGCGTTTACTCGGCTGGCTAGAGCCCTGGCTCGCCGGATGGGTGAGTCTCCTTGAGCAGGGGTCATCCGCGGGCATCGTCCTCACGGTGGTGGCCGGTGTGGCTCTGGGGCTGAGCCCGCTCAGCTATCCTTTTGTGACGGTCGTCGTGAGCTACGCGTCTGGTGGCAAGAAGTACGCGTGGCGGCGGGCGTTGGTCTTGAGCTCCGCGTTGGGCTCGGACAGGGGCTTGTGCTGGTCGCAGCCGGTGTCTTCGGTAGCGCTCTCGTGCGCCTGAGCAGGCTCGCCTCTTATAGGGTGGCCGTCGAGCGGCTGCTCGGGGTGGTACTCCTGCTCCTCGCTGCGTATTTCACCTGGCGGGCTTTGCTGTAGTTGTAGGATCTAAAGCTCTGTTAAGAGGGAGATCTTGGGGCAGAGGTGTTCGCTTACCGAGAGGGATCGTTACAAGTCTGCTCGACGGCTACCTCTTGGGTTCGCCTCCGGCGGGACGCTCAATAACCTTTATGAATTCATCGAAGGTCCACCGCCGGTCCCGGCCATCGTAGTTTGGCGGCGGGTTTAGAGCGAAGTCGGTGTAGCCCTCCCCGATTGCCCGCTCGCACAACTCGATTAGATGGTCAGCCGATTCTGTGCGAAGCATCGTCCACTGTCCCGGCGGCATCCCCTGTCCCTGCTTGAAGGTATCGGCGTTCCACCGAGTGCTGAAGAAACAGAAGAACTTTGTGTCGCCCAGGTCCAGGGCCAACGGTTCAAGCTCATCGTTAACGAACCAATACAACGCTTGTACTAGCCGGGTGTTTCCCTCAGGCATAGCCCTCCCTGTGTGCATAGTTAGACTAAGTGTAAAGCAAGAAAGGGGCCGGGCGGGAGAACTAAAGGAAAGTTAGCGTCGCTCTCGCTCAGGTGCTGAAATCTCCGGGGCCTCTTCCTCACAGTTGTACGTAGCGCTTTCTATAGGACGTTTCACCCGAGCCAGTAGCGTTGCCGTTGGTGCGTAGGTCTAGTAAGAGGTAGAAAGACCGTTATGCGTAGGATGCAGCCGGCTTTAGAGGGAGTATCTACCACCTACTCGATGTGGCGTCATGAGCCTCCTTCACCGAGGTAGTCTACCTAGCAGCTTCTGTATCTCGTCGGGGAGGGCCATGACGGTGTTCCTGCGATCCGGCTGGGTCAGGATCACCACTCGTACGTCGTCCAACACCGCGTAGGCGCTGGCGATGCTCCCGTACCCGCAGTCGACGGCCATCCTGTTGAGGTACCAGCTCTTGCTCTCAACGACGCCCCAGTCTCCAGCGGCGTGGCGCTCGAACAGGCGCTTAGGGTCCTCCCCGGCTTCGCCCAGCACGGCCAAGGCGTTCTTCGAAACGATCGTTCGGCCCAACGGGAAGAGGTTAGTATCGTCTTTGCCCATCAAGCCGCTCTTCCGCGCGTAGTTAGCCTGGAGGCCAAGACATCTTACGTCCGCCGATCAGGTGCAAGTGGATGTGCCACACTGTCTGTTGCCCGTCCCGTCCGTTGTTGAAGACCGTCCGATAGCCGTCCGTAAGCCCCTCATCGGCGGCGACCTTCTGCGCCACCAGGAACAGGTGTCCCACCAGGGGTTCGTCTTGCTCGGTTAGATGATCGAGGGTGGGGATGGGTTTGCGGGGTACGATCAGCACATGCGTAGGCGCCTGGGGGTTTATGTCGCGTAGGGCTACGCAGAGATCGTCCTCGTAAACGATGTCTCCCTGCTCCTCCCGGTCTATGATTTTCTGAAACAGCGTCTTCTCTATCATAAGGGGTAGCTTAGTGGTCGAGGACGCGCCTCTCAACTACCCGCGAGCAATAGAAGCCATCCAGCTGCCAGGAAGCTAAGTCAGCCTGGTGAACCTCAGCGGTGCAGGCGGCTGAGCTCTCGGGTGAAGACAGCGTAGACCAGCCCCTTGTTCTTGGAGGAGAACTTCAGGAGGCGGTTGCCGGTAGCGGGCGCTGTCTCCAAGAGGACATACCGGTCCCCACGGCGGTGGACCTCAACCAACACCCCTACGAAACCATCTTGTAGGGGGTCCATCTCCACCAACAGCAGTTCTAGGAGCTCGATGTCTTCTGTCGGATTCATCCTTCTATACCTCTTCCTCAAAGGATACGGCGCAGAGGCTCGAACGACACCCCCAAAGCCGGTTAGGAAACCTGCAGAGTGGCAGGACCAGGCAGCGGTGCTCGAAGAGGAACAAGCCGCTCCGTAAAATAGAGTGATACGGTCTCAAGACCGTGCGAGGGAGCTGCCCGAGCACGAACCAACGCGTATCTTCGGTCATCCCGCTCGCAACGGCAAGGAACGTTAGCTGGATTGCGTGATTGCTAAGCCACCCAACGGCAAGATGAAGGGGCGCCTTTGCTGATGGAGTTGTAAGAGCAGGAATGCCTCGGTTACAAGACGACGCGTTGACGCGCCTTAATTACTCTGCCCATGAGGGAGAGGCTCGAGCAAGGGCCCGCAGAGCTCCTCGCTCAAGGCCCACAGCCTCTTCCTAGCCTCCGCGTCATACGCTTGACGGCTCGCGCGTGCCTCGCGCGTACCGTCAAAGTACTGGCCCGTTACCCCGTCCAACTCCGGCGAGGCGGCGAGACGCACCACGGCCTCTGCCCCCTCCTGCACAGTGCTCGAAGCGCGGCCGAAGGTGTCGAGTACCATCTTGGTGTCCATAAGAGTAGCCGGGTGCAGAGCGTTCGTAGCCACCCCTGTCCCCTGCAGACGCTCGGCGAGATCGAAGGTAAACATGATCTGGGCTAGCTTGCTCTGAGAATAGGCCTTCATGCCATCGTAGCCTCGCTCGAGCATCACGTCGCGAAAGTCCACGGGGCTCTGCCCCGCCGAGGCGACGTTGACGACGCGCGCCGGCGTGGAGTTCCGCAGGAGCGTCAGGAGCAGGATTGTAAGCAAGAAGTGCGCGAGGTAGTTTACGGCGAAGGTGAGCTCTACTCCGTCCTCGGTCTCCTCACGCTCCCTCGCTATGATGCCCGCGTTGTTGACGAGCACGTCGAGGCGGCCGTGCTCAGAGAGGATTTGCTCGGCTAACCCGCGCACTGCGCTGAGCGACGAGAGGTCAGCGAGGTAACAGCGCGACTCTCCGGCGCCCGTCTCTCTCCGTACCTCCTCAAGTACTGCTTCGCAGCGATCCTTGCTGCGACCGTGTAACAGCACCGTGGCGCCCATCTCGGCGAGCTGCTGAGCCACGCGTCTGCCCAGGCCGTCAGTGGCGCCTGTTACCAGGACGGTAGCTTCGGCCAGGTCCCTCATCATCCGCCCCTTCCTGCTGGTAGCTTCGCGTTTCTTCGCTGCCAAGTCATCCTAAAGCATGGACCGCTGAATAGACCACTCATTCGAGAAGCCTGGATGCTCTACGACACGCCGAGAAGAGGGGTTGCGTCGGATCCGTTTTGCAGACGGAAACTAGACGCGAGGCTGCTCGCACTCCCTAGCTCTGCGTCGAGGCTCGACCCCTTTATGCCGCTCTGTAGAGAGAGGTCACGGCGCGCGTCCGGGATCTTGCCCAGATGTGAGCCAGGCCACGGCCTCGCGCCTGATACCGGGCGGTACCGTGTGGCCGCCCTCGAACTCTCGGTACCTGACCTCGTGGCCGGCGCGCTCGAGCTCGGGGATGATCCTGCGACTGCATCGCTCGATAGGTAGTACCGCGTCGCGCGTGCCGTGGGAGACGAAGATGCGCGGGGAGCCCGCCTGGGCGGCCGGCGCCATGAAGCCGGGCGAAAACGCCAAGATATACCCGAACAAATCCCCGTTCGTGATCCCCAAGGAGAGCGCGTAGGAGGCTCCGTCCGAGAAGCCTCCTACCGCTATGCGTCCGGGATCGACCGCGTAGCGGGAGAAGGTCACTTCCAGGGCTTGGTCGATGGCTTCTACATCCGGACCGTACCCCCCGGCGATGACGTCCCAGGTGTACTCGCGCGAGGTTGGGGCAAGCAGTATGAGCCCGGCCGTGTTCGCCAAGTCTCGAAGGTAAGGCATTATGTCACGAGAGTTCGCGCCCGCGCCGTGTAGCAAGACCACCAGCGGGGCGCGTCGGCCTAGCCGGTAGCCGCTCGGTACGTACAACAGATGATCGCTGCGAGCGCGAGCGTCGAGCCTGAGCCTACTCAGACCGACCGGCTGCGCTTCTTCCCGTGGCTCCGCGCTCGGGCGTGACCACAGTCGTCCCTCCTCATGTCCATCCTTAGCGGCCATATCGTGCTCTGTTCCCCCGGCCTTTTCCGCCTACACCCCGTAAGGAAGACGCCGCGCTGCAAGCTCTAGACATCAGGATAGATAAAGCTTGGTGCGGACTCGAAGCCCGAGCCTGTCCCGCTACCACAAGTGCTCTCGGTGGGGGTTCAATAGATTCGAGGCGCTCAAAGTAGAGAACTGTCGCACTTACGACCTGATTACCCCTCTGTAGAGAAGGCGCTTTAGAGGCAATGACGACCCCTGCAGGGCAAGCACAAGCTCTATTGAGGACAATTATGCTCTGATCCAAGAAAGGTCGGATTATGGCCCCAATCTCTTCACATCTTCGTTATTTGCGGTAATGGTGTAAGTAACGCAGGCATATCTTGCGCTAAAAAGCTCTGCGATAAAGGCAATATGAGCCGCTTATAGAGGTCTGTGTCTATGCCGACGCAGTCCCAGCGGTCACTAAAGGTTGCAGAATCCGCTTAAGTAAGCCGAATCTACATCTTAGAGGCTGCGCCAATAGGATAGGGAGCGTGCCAGCACGTAAGTGGGTAAGAGTTGCATTAGCGCCTGTGAAACGACTATGGAAGGGAGGGAGCCGGAGCGAAGACTCCGGCTCCCTTCTGCGACAGAAGCTTCGTCACATCCCTGTCGGGCCTACTGTCCCGGAGGCAGCACCATTTCCGTATCATACTTGCTGACTATCTGCGCGATCCTCTCCACGTCGGGCGGCCCCTCCGGAAGCGGTGGCAACGTCTCAGCTTTCGCTGGCTCGCCCAGGCCCGTAAGGAGCTTCTCGGCTAAACCGCCCGGAGTAACGATCCCTAGGCACCTGGCAGGTTCGTCCTCTACATTCTTGAAGCCGTGCACCACGCCCCTGGGGATGAACACGAACTCCCCAACTCCAACTCTCACGGTGCGCTCGCCTTTGAGAAATTCGACTTCGCCCTCCAACACGTAGAAGGCCTCGGTCTCCGCATGGTGAATGTGGGGCAGCGCTCCGAGTTGCGGCGGGACCGTCAGCTCGTAGAGTGAGTACTCGCCGCCGGTCTCCTCGCTCACAGCCTTGAAAGTAACCAGCATGCCCAGCAGCCATATGGACCTGCCGCCATCTGGGTAGACGCCTACGGCGCTCTGCTCAGTCCCGGTCTCTCCTGACGACATCATTTCTTCTCCTTTCACTATACTCACTACGAATTGCTAATTTGAGTATGGTCTTCTGAGAGTTAGCCGCATACCCCAAAAACTTGGGGTTTTTTGGATTTCGCAGTACCAGCAGTTTGCTAGTCTTGATGCAAGGCAGGCGCCTGTGTGAAAATGCTGAGACAGCACTGCTGAGGCAACGCCCACTGAGCCTTAGGCTCAGAGGAAGATGTGAGGACATGGTAGCCAGTACTGCTCTTAGGGAAAGAGGCTTCACCGAGGCGAAGCGGCTCTGCTACTCGGGGCTGGATGCCCCGACACTACTGCGCGAGGTGGCTGGGCGTTTGAGACGGGTGGTGCCTTTTGAGGCCTACTGTGCCACCTCCAATGATCCTCTGAGTGGACTTCTGACGCACGTGGGCCACGACGGAGTGATGGGCGAGAAAGAGCAACGTACCTACCTAGAGCACGTCTATTTCGAAGAAGACCTGGACGAGCAGCGCAGGATGATACAGAGCCGGTCTCCGGTAGCACTACTCTCCGAAGTTACTGAAGGGAAGCTCGAGCGCGCCCTACGATGCCGGGAGATAACCAGCCCACTCGGGCTGGGATACGAGCTGCTCGGTGTAAGTAGCTTGGGCCGCGAGCAGTGGGGTGGTATTAACCTGATCCGGGAAGGAGGCCGCCCGGATTTCGACGCTCGCGAGGTGGCATTGCTACGCCGGATCATCCCGCATTTGGGAACCGGTCTGAAGGCGGCGGTACTGTGCAAGCAGGCCTCTGCTGATCCCGAAGGAGAACGCGTGCCGGGAGTACTGGTCCTTGGTGACCGGGGAGAGGTGATCCAACATACGGAGGCTGCCGAGCGATGGTTGAGGGATCTCGATGACCTCAAAGACGGCTGGCAGGAGGGCGAGGGCCTCCCGGCTCCGGTTTGGATGGTGGTCGGTGCTCTGCGCAAGGCGCTTAAGCCCGAGACGGATCGAGACCTGGGCGGCGTGCCCTCCGTCCGTGTCCAGACAAGCTCGGGTCGGTGGCTGACCTTTCACGGCGCGCGGACGGAGTCACGAGACGGCCGCGGGAGCGAGACTATGGTCATCATCGAGCCGTCGAGACCCCAGGAACTGGCGTGGCTCCGAGCGTCCGCATATGGCTTGAGCGAACGTGAACGGGCGGTCGTGGACCTCGTCGTGCAGGGTGCCTCTACCGAGGAGATCTCCCAGGCACTTTATATCTCCAAGCATACTGTCCAAGAACATCTTTCGAACGCGTTCGACAAGGTTGGAGTACGAGGCCGCCGCGCCCTCGTCAAGCGCCTGTTCTTCGACAACCTCTACCCAGAGTTGCTGAGGTAAGGTTACGTAGAAGCCTGTAGATTCGGGTGGAGTTGGCGGTAGTC
>DASQMR010000098.1:0-2686 GCA_035645375.1 Rubrobacteraceae bacterium | reverse complement strand
CTTTATGCGGACCCACGAGATCTTGTGTTGGATCATGTGTTTTAAGACTTGTCGCGATGGCGTGGTGAACTATAGACTCCTCAGTGTATGCAGGATCGTGGATATAGGTTTCCGAGAAGACCTCTTAGCGGCAATCCGCTGAATAGAGGCAACGGGGTAGCCTCCTACTCTCGTGACTTACGATTGGCTCGACGAAGTCTTCGGGACGAAATCGGCACCGATATTATGACGCCGCCCCGAAGAATTGCAGGAAAAAGCCGAAGACCTAAGACGGGCCAAGCTGATATGCTTTAAGCGGCGCCTACTCCTAAAGTCTCGTCGAGCCAATCGAAGGACTTTTGGTGGAAGAGCGAACGGGCCATCGCCTCGCAGTGGTCCCCGGCTCCTTCGGCCTCGGTGAAGCGCAACAACTCCTTGGGACACGTCAGCGCATCGTACAGCCGCCCAGCAAAACGGGAGACCGGGTCATTCTCCGCCTGGGTCACGAGCGTGGGACAGCGGACCTTGTCCACCACCGAGGACAGCTCATAGTCCTTGGCGATACGCAAGTAGTCCGCTAGGGAATCGATACCGTGCACCCAGAACGCCCGCTGCACGACCGACCAGCGCAGAGAAGCGTCGCTCATGATGCGGTCCATGATCGGATCCAAAACCGAGGGGTCTACATCGGGAAGATCTTCCAGGGCTTCCTCTGGCAGGGAAGAGAAGAAGCCCTTCATCGCCTCGAGCAGATCCCATTGGCCCGGATCGGCGATGCAGGCGGCCAAGCGATGCTCTCCCGACGCCGCACGCGGGGCGAGGTAGCCGCCGAAGCTCCAACCGATCAAGGCGACGCGTTGCGGGTCGACCTCGGGGCGAGAGAGCGCATAGTCTACGACCGGGGTCACAACCTTCTCCCAGTCCGCTCGCATGTGTATACCTTGCTTGTACAGCACCCGTCCCTGCCCAGGGCCGTCGAAGATCAAGCAGTTGTACCCTCGCCGGACGGCCGCGGCGGCGTGACCGAAGTGCATCCCTTGGACCGTCGCGTCGTAGCCGTTGGTGGCGATGACTGTCGGGCGTGGCCGGCCCGAGTCGTCCACGCTGTAGAAGTAGCCGGGCAAGGTGGTCCCCTCGTAGGGGATCTCGACCGGCTCGATGGGCGGCTCGAAGGAGGCGGCGGCCTTCAAGAACGCCCCTACCTCCCGGTCGAAACCTTCGATCAGTCGCGGATCCACCGGGGCGCCGAACAAGAACGGGTAGGAGGCACGATAGTAGTTGCAGGCGCGCAAATATGCTTCCCGGGCGCTCACCCGGTGTCCCGCAGCAGCACTCTTCTCGGCCAGATCGAAAACCCTATCGGCGGTAGCGGTCCACTCCTGGTACCATCCGTCTGCGTCGCCTTCCTGGATTCGGCGGGTGGTAGTTAAACACTCACCTAGGTCAGCGCCGCCATAATAGGTATAAGCGAGTGTCGCAGTTGCCTGCCGATCGTACATCAGATCTTTGAAGAAGAGATTCAATTGCCCAACCTCATTACCCTGTAGTCGAGCTAGCTTGTCCACCCCGCAGAACCCACCACGATACGAAAGTCTATCTTCATCACCTAGCTCCTCCTCCTCCCGCCTTCCCCTGCGGGCTTGGATTTTGCTTTGACTCTATCTTCAAATCACAGTTGGCGGTAGGTGTACTCCAATAAATCGCGACTCAAGGAGTTTCAGAAAACAAGCCGAATAGGCACGTGAGTTTCCGAGAAAACGTCTTAGCGGCAATCCGCTGAATAGCGGCAACAGTCCAGCCTCATTGACTCAAAGGTTGCATGAGAAATCGCACCTGGTTACTATTCCTTGCTACAAAGCAAACTACGGGTAGAGGCTTAGAACTTCGTCTTGCATCTGGGCACCAGGACGAACGGAGCCAGTGGTGCAACCGGCTACCTCGGACAAAGAAGGTAGTGCTTATGAGGCGGATACTCTTGTTGGCTACGGTAGCAGCCCTTATGGTTGCGATGTTGACGGTCATGGCGGTTGGTCCGGCGCTGGCCCAGCTTACTGTGCCTCATCAGCATGAACTGAGTGTCCCGGGAACAGGTGAACAGCAACAAATTGCTGGAGGCACAGGTAAGTGTGGAGCCAACCTGACCGCTCTTAATGAAGTTCACTCTAACGTCCATCTAGGGCAACCCCCGCTGGTGATAACAGCACAGCCGACAACCTGCTAGTAAGCGTTATTCGTTGTGCCTCAAGGCAGGTAAAGAGTCGGTTTGTAGTTAAGGTCCAACTCTTTACCTGCCCTAGATAACGCTCAGTCTCCAAGAATTAAGTTCACCGGAAGCTTGGTTTCCGAGAAATCTTGGAACCGGCAACCTAGTTTTCCGAGAAAACGTCTTAGCGGCAATTCGGTGAATAACCTCCGTAGTAAGTACTCCAATGAATAAAGGTTGCCGAACGGGTACACAGTCATGGTGAACGCGAGGAAGGGAGATAGCATATGCACGTAGAGGCGAAGTTGGAACAACTTGGGCTCACGCTTCCCGAACCGCCCAAGCTCCCCCCGGGTGTGCAGCTGTCGTTCGCCTGGGTACGGGTACACCAAGACCGGGCTTACATCGCTGGACAGGGTCCCCTAAACCCGGACGGCTCGATAGCAGAGCCGCTGGGCAAGGTGGGGGTGGACCTCTCAGTGGAGGAGGGTTACCGAGCGGCAC
>DASQMR010000097.1:0-19256 GCA_035645375.1 Rubrobacteraceae bacterium | reverse complement strand
TTAGCATTCCCTTGGCATTGCGTCATAAGGAGACCACACTTATTGTCTCCTCAGAGCCGCCTAGGAGACGGCTACGTTAAAGGCGGCCCCTTCAGGCATCGATCCGAGATCTTGGTTAAATATCACCCACTTCGCCTCTTCTGCGTCATACAAAACGCTCACGGGGTGGTTGTTGTAGATACCAGCGCCTCCTCCCGGATTCCAGTTGGGTGTAATAGAGAGAACCGTGTCGGGGTTTTGGTTGGACAAAAGAGAGTCCACGTACGTTCTGTTCTCCACAGTGTTTGCAGGCGTGGCACGGTGGACGAATACATCTCCGCCCGGCTCCTCAAAGACGGATACGTCGAAGGCTGTGTTACTGAACATTGGTTCGCGGTCCTGGTTGAACACCGCCCACTTGCTACGATTTGCGTCATACCAGACACCTGTGTTGTGGAAGTCATCAGAAACTCTGCCCGGCTCCGAAACCCGCGCGACAAAGAGGATGGCGTTCGGGTTTCCGTCAGCAAAAGGGTGGTCGACGTAGGTGCTGTTGGCCCTGATAGTTTCGGAAGTGGAAAGGTGAGTGAACACTGCCGCTTCCTCATTTGTCAGCTCCGTGGTGTTTTCTTCAACCGTGATGGGGTCGATGCTGTTCACTGATTGAGAGGAGGTGTCGTTCAAAGCGGCCAGAGGATCCGGCCGGTGAGTGATGCTGGCAAATACTAGTGCGGACAGCGCCCCCATAGTTAACGCCAAGACCAGCCCTACGGCAAACACGCTGGCGGATCTAATCAACGTCTTGTTCACAGCAAAACTCTTTCCGAACGTTTTATTTACACCAACACCAAACATGTACGTAGTGGACGTGGCAGTAGATCTCCACCCTTATTCACTAGATTGCCGCTAAGACGTTTTCTCGGAAACCTTTATTCAGCAAGGTGAAACCTTATCCAAGAGGATTGTGTCAAAGGGCCGTTTCACCCCCTAATAAGTGCGGTAGGCAATATAACACGTAGCGGTATTAAATAAATGTGCAGATAGTTCGCCTCCCCGCTTGGCCGAGGGCCGTGTGCAGCAACCGTGCAGCAACCCGAGTAAAACTCTTGAAATACCAGGAAAAGCGTTAGAGCAGAAATACACTTGTTTGCAAAATGCTTGCAAACTCTAGAAGGCTCCAGCAAAGTATGTTGCCGCCTTTGCACGGCGGAGATCAGGGGTTAGAATCCCCTCGGCTCCACTCCTGAAATCCCAAGGCTTCACGTTATTTCATTTAGTGAGTCACCTACAGTAGCTGGAAGGAAGAGCGGGACAGGGAATGTTAGATGAGATGACCTGCTGACTATCCGATGCGTGCTCGTTGAAGCGCAAAAGTGCTACCGATACTTTGCTCAGATAGGGCGAGAGGATATCTATGAACTGTTCTGCTAACCACCACTAGTGTTGTGCTCGCTCAGTTGTCTTCGAGCAACGCTATTATCAGCGTCAGGGTTCGGAAACTCTTAGTGCATGAGAAAGGGCCGGGATGCGAAAACCCCGGCCATTTCATTCGTCGGCTTCGCGCTTAGGCTCAGCCTAGCAGCCTCGTTCGATCTATCGTCTTCCGTCCGAAGAGCTACCCGCCACCTCGCTGCTCCGGCTATAGGCCTTCTGAAGTATGTCTTGAGCTACCTCCCGACCACCGATTCCGAAGGCTATCGCCGCAGCCAAGGCCACCGCGCCGAGCAGTATCAGGAACGTAGGCGCCGTCAGCTGCACGGCGATGCCGAGCTCGGTTATGGCCGCGAAGACCGCGTAGACGATGATTGCGTACTGCACTACGCTCGCCAGGATACCCGACCCCGTAGCCCCCCGGACTACCCCGGAGACGAAGTTCGCCAGCAGCGCTGCGAGGACGAGGATGAGGATGGCGGCGATGATGCTCGGGATAAAGGCGATCAGCTGCCCTAACACTGCCGAGACCTGCGAGATGCCCAAGGCGTCAGCTGCCATGCTAAGGGCGATAATAAAGACTAACCAGAAGACCAGCTTGCCGATTATGCCCGTGGGAGTCTGGTTTGTCTGGGCTCTGTCGAAGAACTGCTTTATGCCGCCTTTCTCCATCCACCCCTCGAAGCCTATGCTTTGCAACACCCGGCCGACGACCGCTTGAAGGATCTTGGCTACGATGTAGCCGATGATCAGTATTACTATCGCACCAATGAGTTGCGGCACGAAGCTGAGAAACGTGCTCAGCGCGTCCTGTAGCGATTGTAGAATATCCATCTAAACTCCTCTTTTCTTAGGTCTAGCGTTTCCGTTTGAAAGTCGGGGGTTCGTCACTGATTCTAGGCGACGATCCCCCAGATTTTTCTACTCTCGAGCTATGGGCGCTTGCGTCCGGTCCGGGCGCCTAGAGCGCCTCCTATAGCCCCGCCTATAAACGGCATGAGCAGCGCGAGAATGCCGGCACCGGTGAGGATCGTGCCTAGGTTCTGCGGGGCGTCGCTCGGGGTGCTGGGGAGTGTCACGCCGCTTAGGTTGTCCAAGAAGCTGAGACCCAACAGCGCTCCTATGCCCGCCAGGACTATAGTGACCACAAGCATCAGCACGGGGACCAGGATGCCATGCTTTAGCCCGGATCGGCTCGCGAGGCGTCCGGCAACGTAGCCGCCGATGATGAAGGCCAGGAGCAAGGTAATCAGCAGCCCTATGAGGCCTGCTGTGCCGCCCTCGGTGGCCGAGGAGCTGGCGCTTCCGGCCCCGAAGATCGCACCTACTACAGCGCCTACGATGCCGCTTAGGATCAGGCCGGCGCCTAGGGCGGCGAGCCAGCCGAAGACCACACTCAGCCAGCTCGTGCCCCGGTCAGCATCTGCCCCCCGGTCGTCATCTCCCCTACGGTGTGCGCCTTGTTGGCCGCGCTCCTCATGGGACTCACCGCGAGGCTCGCGTTCCGTACGCGCTTCTTTGACCGGCCTCGGTCCGTCGCTCCCACGCGGATCGTTCATCCTACGCCCTTCGGCATCTATGTTCGGACCGAGTCGCTCCTCAGCCTCTCCTCGCGACCGCTCTTCCCTATCGTACCTTTCGCTCACAAACCCTCCTACATAAAGGAGGGTCCAGGATGACCCGGACCCTCCCTTCGGCCAGTATCTGGCTCTTCCTACCTGCTGCGTCGCATGGTGGTCTGGTCGTCTATGTCGACCTCTTCCTTGCGCACGTCCTCCTCGACAACCTCCTCGCCCTCTACTACGTCCTTGCGGATCCTCAGCTCCTCTTTGACCACGGCCCGCTTCTCCGTGACGATCTCTTCCTCTACCACCGGAATGACTACCTCGTCGTCGCCGATCTCGGCCCCCGAAGCCTCCTCGTTGACCGGCACCCGCTCTACGCTGACCTCCTCGTGCTTTACGGGTACCCGTACCTGCTCGCGGTCCGTCCTGACCCGCTTGCGCACGTTCAAGGCTCCCGCCTCGCGCTCACGAGTACCGGCCCGAAGCTCCTCTTCCGAGCGCTGCACCCTAAGCTCGTCCTCATCCTCGAGGTCGTCACTGTGATACTCGCCGTATCCGCCGCGCTCACCGTCACTCTGCTCGCGCTGCAGACCGTAGTGGGAGTAAACCCGCTCTTCGTAGTCGGGGGTAATCTCCTCGTCATCGTCGAAGGCGGGACCCTCTTTAGCATGGTCCTTGTCCACCGAGACATCGATGCGGCGATCGTTCTCATCGACGCTGGCTAGCTGCCAGGGGATAAGAGTGCTTCTGGTGCCAAGAAGGCCCATCTTCACGCCTAGGTACTCCGGCTGATCGTTCTCGTCGACGAACAGGTCGTCTACTTTGCCGATCTTCTCACCTTGGCGGTCATATACCGTATAGCCCTGGTACTGGTCTTCGATCGCCGTAAATCGGTCGCTGCGTTGCTCCATAGTTGGTACTCCTCTGTAAGTTGCTCGCTGTCTTTTAGCTGCTCTTCTCTGTAAGGCTGATGAAGTCTTAATTAGGTCACGTTCCGTGCTAGGGACAAGCCCTCCTTCTGTTAAGAAGTGTTAAATGCATCTATACCCGACGCCGTATTATTTAAACACGCCAGCCGGTTTTCTATATAGATGTAGACAGGAGTCAGAAGCCAATCGTTGCACATAGATGCCTCAATCGAGCACTCGGAGTCAAAAATGGTCCGAAAGGTGTAGACCGATACGCATAATATGCTTATATAGAGTTCGCTCTCGTACTTCATACAGCTTCAATGTTTACAGCACGGGGCTTGTAGTCGGGAGATTCACGACCCTTAAACTGGTGATGTCAGGGGTGCACGTCTGCTAGCGGTCTTCGTGCGTCTCCGGCGTAAGCTCCTGCTTCTCTACCACGTGCGTTAGGAAATGAGAGTTGGGGACCAGATAAACACGCCCGTTCGGACCGCGAACGGTAGTCATAGTGTGGCCTATACGCTCGACGTTCACTAAGATACCGTTCAGGCTAATCTCGTCTCCTTCGGTTACGCCTTCCGAGACGTGGCGGCTAGCTGCCACGTTCTCGGAGAGTGCTCTAAGCCCCAGCCCCAGAGCCAGGGCTGCCGTTCTAGCGGCAGCCCCGAGCCCTATAACAGTTACGACGATCAGGATGGTGACGTCGATACCCAGCACAGCCGCGGCCAGTACCGCCGCGATAAAGATGACGCCGCAGCGAACGAACGTCTTGAGCCCTCCGGCACGGTTCACCCCTACCTCTGAGAGCATCCGTCCGGTCAGCCCGGCCAACAAACCCGCCGCCGCGGCTCCAAGGACCAGGGTTAGTATCGCGATCAGGGCTCGCGGCGCGTATAAAAGTACCTGGTTTATAGTGCTTGCAAGGACGTCTAATCCTAGAGATCCCAGGGCCGTAACCACCGCGAGCGCGAGCACGGCGTAGAAAACCAGCGTGCTCGCCAACTGTGTCGGGGTACGGCTGATACCGCCATCGCGCATCAGGTTAGTCACGCCGGCACGATCGCAAAACCTGATCGAACCGGACACGCCGGAGCAGGAAAGGCCTAACCCGGCTGACCGCAACCGCCAATGCAAACCCCAGCACCAGAAGCCCGAACCATCAAATCATTCACGGTACCCTCCCCCACTCTCAAGCCAACCTCAGAAAATAGACGAGAGCCCTTCCGTAGGCTCCTAAAATACCGCCCAACAGATCCGCCGCCGCATCGAGATACGCGTTCATGGTGAGCTGCAAAGTTACGCGTCTCCGCAGGTCGGCCGGAACCCGGACCTCCTCGGCCGCCGAGAGCAAAACAAAGAGCCGCTCGTAGCGGGAGAGTTCGACGCGTAAACGTTGAGATTCGGCGAGGGCGACCTCCACCCGTTCGCTCTCCTCCTCGGAGAGCTCGCCGGCGGCATACGCGGGCAGAAGTTCTTCGACGCTCATGTCAGTAACTCTTTCAGGCTTCCCCGGCCTCGGTGAACCCAACTCTTGACCGTCCCCTCGGCCACCCCTAGTGACTCAGCGGTCTCCCGGTAGGTTAACCCTTCGAGATCGCGTAGCACAATCGCCGCCCGGTGGTCGGCCTGGACGAGCTGCAGGGCTTTGTGTACCTCAGATGCTACCTCGGATCTCATCAACTCATCTTCGGGTACTTCGCGCGTGGTGATGGACTGCGCCGAGGCGAAGTCCGCGCGTGGAAGCTCACGTCGGCCGCGCTCGTTCAGGCTGACGTTTATCGCCAGGCGCAGCATCCAGGTCTTGAACGTGCTGCGGCCTCGGAAAGTATCCAACTTCTTGTAAGCCCGAACAAAAGCCTCTTGGCTAGCGTCCTTGGCGTCCTCTCTATCGCCTAGGATACGGTAGCAAGACCGGTATACAACCAACTGGTGACGTCGGACCAACTCTGAAAAAGCCTTTCGATCATCGTTTTGGGCTCGCTTTACCAGTTCGAAGTCGTCGAGCTCTCTAAGATTAGACAGCCTGAGGCGCAAATCCGTTGCCCTCCTGGTTCGCTAGGCTGGAACCTCAAGGCTTTTCACGTAAAGAATCCTGCACGAGTATAGCCACGATTCAGCTGGTCTGCCTACTTTAGGCCATCTGCGCTCACAGCCTCATGGCAGGACTCCGGGGAAGCCTCTCGCCAAAGTGCATGTGGAGCGGGTGAGGGGAATCGAACCCCCATAACCAGCTTGGAAGGCTGGGGCTCTACCTTTGAGCTACACCCGCATGACGGCCTGTGCCGCGACGACCTCGCTGTCGGGGCGAGAGGATTTGAACCTCCGACCCCCTGCTCCCAAAGCAGGTGCGCTGCCAGACTGCGCCACGCCCCGTCCGAGACCGCAGTCAAGTATACCAAAGAGCAGGATACTAGCCTGCTACACAGCGGCGGCGGGGACCGCGGCCTCTATCTCTTCTTCGAGGAAGCGGCTGCCAAGAGCCGCAAATTCCTTGGGGTCCGCGCTGCATATATACGCAGAGTGTCCCTCGTCTTCGGCGTGTTTGGGGCGTCTGAGATAGCTTCGCCGGGAGAGTATACGCCCGACCTCGAGGGCCGTCTGGCCTGCGGAGGAGATCAGACGAACCTCCGGACCGAGGATCCGGTTTATCGTCGCGGAGATTAGAGGATAGTGAGTGCAGCCCAGAATAACCGCATCAACCCGGCGCTGTGTGAGGGGATCAAGGTAGCTCCGGGCGACCTTCTCGAGCTCTGGTCCATCCACAACGCCACGCTCTATAAGAGGCACGAACCTGGGCGCGGCCTGCTCGTGGACCTCTATACCCGCGTCGAGGTTGTGTACCGCCCTCTTATACGCTCCGCTCGCCACCGTTCCCTCCGTCGCGAGAACCCCAACGCTCCGGTTGCGCGTCTCCTCGACCGCCGCTCGCGCGCCTGGCTCGATCACCCCTACTATAGGAACGTCGAACGACCTCTGTGCGGCCATGAGGGCCGCCGCCGTCGCGGTGTTGCAGGCGATAACGACTAGTTTCACGTCAAGGCCGATGAGGTAGCGAATTATCTCGAAGGCGAACCACCTCACCTCCGCCAGGTCCCGCACTCCATAAGGCACCCGCGCGGTATCACCGAAGTAGATCGTGTGCTCGTACGGCAGGCGGTCTCGGATCTCCGAGAGCACAGTCAGCCCGCCTACCCCCGAGTCAAAGACGCCTATGGGTCTTGGATCGCTCACGGGGCCGTATTATAACCGCTCGCCACGCTTATATGCCTCCGGCACCTACCGACCCTGCGACGGTCTCTGATTTGATCCCGGGGCACCGGGTAAGACGTACCCCGTTCTTTAGCCGACACAGGAGGTCGCATGATGAAGGCGGTAGTTATAAAGGAGCAGAACGGCGAGGTATCCGTCGAAGAGCGCGAGAGACCCTCCCCCGGTCCAGGTCAGGTCCTGATCCGGGTTCACGCCTGCGGGATCTGCCACAGCGACCTGGCCGTTCTGCAGGGCGCCTTCCCGTTCGCCCAGTTTCCGCTCGTACCCGGCCACGAGGTCGCCGGCGTGGTAGAGGAGGTCGGCGAGGGTGTCACATGGCCGGAGATGGGAGCGCGCGTCGGGATGCCCTGGCTCTACTCCTCGTGCGGCCATTGCGAGCAGTGCACTCGCGGCGAGGAGGTACTGTGCCAGGTAGCCCCGCAGGTCACCGGCGTCACCACCGACGGCGGCTACGCGGAGTTCATGCTCGCCCCCGCCGCCTACGTCGCTCCCATCCCCGACGCCCTGGACTTCGCCGACGCCGCCCCGCTCATGTGCGCCGGCCTGACCGTCTACAACGGCTTGAGAAACGCCGGCTTCGAGCCGGGTGACAAGGTCGCCGTGATCGGGCTCGGGGGCCTAGGGCACCTCGGTGTGCTCTATGCAAAGGCGATGGGCGCCCGCGTCGCCGTCCTCTCCGGCAGCCCGGACAAGGAGGACGAGGCTAAGGAGCTCGGCGCCGAGCGATTTATCTCCGAGGAGGGCGCGGCCCTCTCCGAGGCGCTCCTCGACTGGGAGGGCGGGGCCAACGTCATCCTCGCCACTGCGCCGTCCACGCAGCCGATGACCGACGCCTTGCCCGGCCTCGCACCCTACGGTACGCTCGCAGTCCTGGGAGCCGCGGCTGGCGAGATCTCCGTGACCCCGATGGACCTGATCGGGGCGCGCCGTCACCTTATCGGCTCCCCCTCCGGCTCGCGTAAGGACATCCGGGACGCCCTCCAGTTCGCCGCCGCCCACGACGTACGCCCCCAAATTTCTAAGCGTCCCCTTGAAGACGCCGCCGACGTCCTCAACGAGATGAACGAGCGCCGCCTACGTGGACGCGTCGTCCTGACCATGATGTAGTAGAAGCCCGGCAAAGCAGGAAAGGACTAAGCCCCGGTCTCGGCTGACCGGGGCTCTATAGTGGAGGCGGCGGGAATCGAACCCGCGTCCGCGAGCGCGCCGTCCGTGAGATTCTACGAGCGTAGCTCCCGGTTTAGCTTCGCCTGCCTCAGCGGACCGGGGCGCCGCTGAGAGGCTAGCCCGTTAGACGTTCCCGCAAGAGCCCCGGGACCAGGACTCAGAGGGTGAGCCTACTAAATGACACCGGTACCCGGGTCGTAGGCTACCCGGACCGATGAGCCACCTTTAGTTAGGCGGCCACCAACTCTCTATCATTGGCGTGTATATTTATGCTGCCGGCGTTTAGCGAGTCTCCAGCAAACTCGGCTCGTCTCACTGGACTCAGTCCGCTCCCGTCGAAGCCGGTGCGCCCCCAAGTACCAAACTATTTTACCATTTTGGAGAGGTGCTTCAAGAACGCATTAAGCGCGCATGCGCTCCTTCATGGCTCGCTCTATCTCGCGGTTAGCGGACTTCTTGGCGATCTCGCGCCGCTTATCGTACTGCTTCTTGCGGCTAGCGACGGCGAGCGCTAGCTTTATGTTCCCGTTCTTGCCGTAGAGCCTCAAGGGGATGAGCGTCTTGCCATCCTCCTGCGCTTTTCCGGTGAGACGGTCTATCTCCTTCTTGTGGAGGAGTAGTTTCCGGTCACGGGTCGGGAGCTGCTCGCGGTGCGTCGCGTTCTCGTAGGGGGAGACGTGCGCGCCTATAAGGAAGATCTCCCCATCCCGGATACGCGCGTAGCTCTCCTTGAGGTTCGCCCGTCCCGCGCGGATGGACTTCACCTCGGGGCCGGTTAGCTGGATGCCGGACTCGTAGGTCTCCTCTATGCTGAAGTCGTGCAACGCCTTCTTGTTCTGCGCGAAGACCCTGCCTGGACTACCGTTCTTGCTCACAGCCTTTTCACCACCCTCAACTCCGCCCGCTGCATCAGCGGCAAGACATCTAGCAGCTCGACTAGAACCCTATCACCAACCTTATATGACGCTCCTATAGTATCGTTCGAGAGCACCACGCCGCTCGGCTCCAGACTCCACCAGCCCGGGAGCTTGCTAACATGTACCAGCCCCGTCGGACCAGCCTCAAGCTCCACGAAGAGGCCGAAGGCTGCGGTACTGACGACTAAACCTTCAATATTTTCACCCACTCGATCTCGCATAAGCCACATCAGGGTATACGCATCGGCGGTACGCTCACAGACCGTACTCCTCCACTCACGCTCCGAGACTTCTCCGGCGGCGGCGGTTACATCCTCCGGCGCCTCGTCTCCCAGAAGAGCGCGGTGAACCAGGATATCGGAGTAGCGACGGATCGGGGAGGTGAAGTGAGCATAATTCTCTAGGGCCAAGCCAAAATGGCCTAGAGAGGCGGGCGAGTAAAAAGCGCGCGGGATGGAGCGGAGGATCAGGTAATTCACCGCGTCTGACTTGGCCGTCTGGGAGATCGTCCCGAGGTTCTCCGGCGTCGGCTCGGCGTGAACCCCGACTGCCACGAGCCTCTCGGCGAGCTTCTCCATATCCTCCGCGTCCGGCGTTTCATGTACCCGGTAAACGGCACCCGGCTTACCCCGTATCATTCGAGCGATCGCCTCGTTTGCCAGGATCATCAGCTCCTCGATAAGCTCTCGCGCAGGCGTAGAGCGCCGCACGCTAGATGCGAAAGGCACGCCGCTCTCATCCACTTCATACTCCGGCTCCCGCCCGCCGAGCTCCAGCTTCCCCCGCACAGCCGCCCGCGTCTTGAGCCGGCGCGAGAGGTCGTACGCCGTGCGCACGAGCTCTGGCTGCCGCGTCTCGCCCTCGCCGCGCAAGAACGCGTCGACGCCCTCGTAGGTCAGGCGCGCGTCGCTGACGGTGAGGCTGCGGTAGGCCCTGCTCTTCTTCACCTCGCCGGAGTAAGCAACCTCCACCTCGACCGTCACGGTAGCCTTCTCCTCGCCCTCCCTCAGAGAACAGACGCCCTCCGAGAGCTGCCGGGGGAGCATCGGAGCGACAGTGCCGGGCAGGTAGACCGAGTTTCCGCGCCTGCGGGCCTCCCTATCCAACGGGCTCTCCGGACGAACGTAGTGTGTCACGTCCGCTATGTGAACCCAGAGTCGGTAGCCCCCTTCTTCCGTGCGCTCGACCGAGATCGCATCGTCGAAGTCTTTCGCGTCCGAACCGTCTATAGTCACCGTCGGGAGCCGGCGAAGGTCTTCGCGCGAGCCGTGCTCCTTCCGGGCCGCCGAGACAGACGCCTCCTCCACCTTCGCGGAGAACTCGCGCGAGGTCTTTATAGAAGCAAAGAGCGCATCATAGACGTTCCGAGGATCGTTCGGGGGACCGAGGACCTTTACTACCTCGCCGCGCAGGGAGCGCCCCTTTTCGCGCACGCGAACGAGAACTATGTCTCCCGCCTCCGCTCCTCGGCGCAGCTTACGGGCGACCAGAACGGGACGCCGCTCTTCGACGAAGAGCGGGTCTGCCACCGAATACTTTCCCCGGCGGACCAGTTGAGCCGGAAGAATCACGACGAGAGAGAAGATTGAACTAAAGAATCAAACACGATTTGAGTCTACCACTTGCCAGTCACTAGACGTGCGCAGTCCCAGCTCTCAAGCTTCTGAATAGCCGATCTACCTCGGTCGTCAGCAGCAACACGCTCCGGCATACCAAGAGAGCTACAAACACGCTCACGATGAAGTTGTAGAGCGTTCGGCCAACGCCCATAGGCCCCGGCGCGTGGGGCTCAGATCTTCATGAACCTTCGAACAGAGAGGTAGCTCCCGATGACGCCGACCGAGATGCCGACTGCGAGCAGGACCAGAAGCACGAACGGGAGGTTGACCGCGCCGCTTGAGACGGCGAAATAGGGTACCTGCTCCTGGGCCCAGCTTACGAAGGCGGAGTTCGCCCAGAGCACTACGAGAGCCGCGATGGCGGCCCCGATCAAGCCCTGCACGAGCCCCTCCAGCACGAACGGCGTCCTGACGAAACCGTCTGATGCCCCGACGAGCTTCATGACCTCTATCTCCTTTCGCCGGGCGAAGATGGAGAGGCGGATAGTATTGAAGATCAATAGCACGCTCGCCACGAGGAACAGCGCCGTCGCGCCTCTCATAGCCCAAGTGATGTAGCCGAGAAACTCGTTGACGCGCTCTATAGTCTGCTGCGGGTAGCGCAGATCCTCAAAGGTTCCCTCCGCCTCCAGCTTGCTCGCAACGGCATCGGAATTGCCGGAGTCGTTCAACTGCACCTCAAGCGAGGCCGGTAGGGCGTCGGCAGACAGACCTTCGTAGAGGTCGGGCGACTCGGCGAAGATCTCCTTGTATCGTTCCAGGGCATCGTCCTTGGAGATATAGGTTACCTCTTTAACCTCAGGGTAGCCCTCGACCGTACTCTGGGCTTGCTCTATCTCCTCATTAGAGACGTCTTCAGGAAAGAAGGCGTTGATCTCAACATCCTGACTCACACGAAAGAGGGCCCCCTGGACGTGGGCGCTGATCAGCATGCCAGCCCCCAGAATCAAGATACAAATCGCGGTTGTAGTTATCGCCGTGGCGCTCATAAGGGCGTTGAGACGCAGGTTTTTGAACGCCTCGCGCAGGAAAAACCCCATGTTATTCATTGGTGTACCCTCCCCTGACCATGTCGCGCACGACGCGCCCGTTCTCCAGAGCTACGACCCTTTTGCGCATCACGTCGACCATCTCCCGGTCGTGGGTAGCGACGAGCACCGTAGTGCCGATCCGGTTGATCCTGTGCAACAGTTGCATGATCCCTACGCTCGTATCCGGGTCGAGGTTGCCGGTCGGCTCGTCGGCTATAAGTATTGGCGGCTGGGAGACGAAGGCGCGGGCGACGCTTACCCGCTGCTGCTCACCGCCCGAGAGCTGTCCTGGATACTTGTCTCTCTTGGCGGACAACCCCACGAGGTCCAGGATCTGGGGCACCTTCGTGCGAACGGCCCTCCGCTTCTGGCCCGTTACCTCCATCGCGTAGGCGACGTTCTCGGCAGCAGTCTTGTTAGGGAGGAGCTTGAAGTCTTGAAAGACGCAGCCTATATTCCGCCGGTGGACCGGCACATCGTTACGCGAGATAGCCGAGAGCTTCAGGCCGTTTACGCGTATGGTTCCGGCTGACGGCTCCATCTCCTTGAGGAGCAGGCGTATCATCGTCGACTTGCCCGAACCGCTCTGCCCGACAAGGAACACGAACTCCCCGGACTCTATTCCAAGGTTCACGTTGTCCAAGGCCACGGTCTCATTCTCGTAGACCTTGGTAACGTTATCGAAGTAGATCAATGGTATCTCTCCAAATATCCAGCGGGCCAGAGGGATCATCAGCCGGTAGTAATGCTCTGCGTAGCCGAGCGACAGACTTTGTACTACGAGGGACCTCTAACTCGCTCGCCGCAGCGTTCCCCCTCCGGAACCTATGGTCGACGCAAACCATATCAAAGGCGAGACAGGCAATCAACCAATGCTCATAAGGCTGGCAGCGTTACGTCGCCGGTAAATATTAAACGGTCTTCATGAACCTCGACCCCGGAGATCTCCATCCCGCCCGCGAGCTCACCGAGTGGGTACGTGAAGTCCGCCTCCCGGAGCAGACGCCGCGCCAGCCGGTCCGGCACTTGCTGTCCTAGCGCGTCTATCCGCCGTGGCTCGAAGCGGAGTATGCCGTCCTGCACGTCTACCTCTCCCTCCGCCCCGACCGGTACGCTGAACCCCAACACCTCAACCTCGGAGTCGACGGTTATCTTGCCTTCCTCTAGCTCCACACCCCGCACGGGCGCGACGGCCGAAGAGGACGCGATCCTTACGACCTCCTCCTCTGAAAGCTCCGCCCGTAGCGCGCCGGAGAGCGGCCCTTCGCTTCTGATGCGTCCGCCCGCCACACTTCCGAGCACGTCGAGATCGAAGGGAGCGAGGTTCACCGAGGTCTCGCTGACGGGCTGAGTGCCTTCGAAGCTCACCCGTCCCTGCTCGAACTTCCCGAGGAAGACGTTTGGCGGTGGATCGCTCGTCAGATCCACATCGGGAGCTTCGGCTAGGCCGAGGCTTTCTTGAACGCTGCTCGCGACGAGGCTCTCTAAGAGAAGCGGGAGAAAGGTGTAGGAGCCGATAACGGCGACGGCGCACAGGATAATTGCAGCGACGAGAGTGACGCGCAGGTTTTTAGCCGTCGCTCCGGTCCTTGAGGTAGGCGTAGATCAGACCGTCCAAGTCTCCGTCGAGAACCTTCTCCACATCGGCGGTCTGCTCGCCGGTACGCAAGTCCTTGACCATCTTGTAGGGGTGAAGTACGTAGGAGCGAATCTGAGAACCGAACCCCACGTCTGCCTTCTCCCCGCTCTGCGACGCTATCTCGTGCTCGCGCTTCTCCCGTTCGATCTCGAAGAGCCTCGCCCTCAACACCTTCATCGCGACCTCGCGGTTCTGATGCTGGCTACGCTCGTTCTGGCACTGCGCTACGATTCCGGTCGGGAGATGCGTGATTCTGACAGCGGAATCCGTCTTGTTGACGTGCTGCCCCCCCGCCCCGCTGGCCCGGTACGTGTCCGTCTTCAAGTCCTTCTCGTCTATCTCGACCTCGACCGCATCGTCCACGACCGGCGCGACCGCCACGGAGGCGAAGCTGGTATGCCTGCGCCCGCTGGCGTCGAAAGGGCTTATGCGCACGAGACGATGCACCCCGCGCTCGGCGGAGAGCAGTCCGAAGGCGTACTCGCCCGCGACGCTGTACGTGGCACTCTTTATGCCCGCCTCCTCCCCTTCGGTGTACTCGATAACCTGAAGGACGTATCCGCGACGCTCCGCCCAGCGACGGTACATTCTGGCAAGCATCTCCGCCCAATCTTGAGAGTCTACCCCGCCAGCGCCTGAGTTGATCGTCAGGATAGCGTCTCCCTCGTCGTACTCTCCGCTGAAGAGCCGCGCGACCTCCTGCTCCGCTAGAACACCCTCGATCCGACTGAGTTCCTCAGACATCTCACCGACGAGTTGCTCCTCTCCTTCGGCGAGCTCTAGTAGCTCCTCCGCATCCGAGAGACGCGCCCTCAGGGCGTCGAGCATCCTGACTCGACCCTCGACGCGTGAGAACTCCGCGGAGACCTGCTTTGCCTGCTCGGGATCGTCCCAGAACCCGGGACGGCTCATCTCTTCGCCTAGGGCCGCCGAGGAGCGCCGGAGAAACTCCAAGCCGAAGAAGTTTTCAAGCTCCGCGAGGCGTCCTTCTAGCTCTGATGCTTTCTCTTTGGGTTCGGTCACTAACCTGCTCGGGCGCTCGGCGACTCTTGGGCGCCATGGCACTTCTTGTACTTCTTGCCGGAGCCGCAGGGGCACGGGTCGTTGCGACCGACCTTCTGGGCAGCTTTGCGCGGGCCCTTCGGGCGAGAGTTGGGCTCCTCCTCGCCGCCGCTGTAAGTGAGCTGCTGCACCTCCGGCTCCTCGCGCAGCTTCACGTTCTCTATGCGGAAGATGTAGGTAACGTAGTCTTCTCCAAGGCCGCGCTCCATCTCCTTGAACATGTCAAAGCCCTCACGCTTGTACTCGACAAGCGGGTCGCGCTGAGAGAGCCCGCGCCAGCCTATACCCTCGCGCAAAGCCTCCATATCCTGGAGGTGCTCCCTCCAGCGAGAGTCGATGATCGAGAGCAGCGTCCGCCGCTCAGCCTCCTCAAAGGAGTCGAGGCCGTCCGTGCGGATGAGGCTGCGCTTCTTCAGCTCCTCGGTCCGCTCCTCCCACTCAGCCTTGCGCTCTTCGAGACGCTCGCGAGCATCCTCAAGAACCATCTGCGTAAACTCCTCGCCATCCAGGCTCTCAAGGTCGAGATTCTGAAAGTCGATCGAGCTCGGGTAGAAGCGGCTTATCTCCGCCGCGAGGTTCTCCATATCCCAATTCTCCGGGTAGCCTTCCCGGACGTACTGCCCGACGACCTCCGAGAGAACCTCCTGAACGTACTCCCAGGTATCGACCTCTTCGCCCATGAGGATCTCACGCCTTATGGCGTAGATTACCTGCCGCTGCTTGTTCAGCACGTCGTCGTACTCAAGGATTCGCTTACGGATTTGGAAGTTCTGGCTCTCGACCTGCTCCTGGGCGCGCCGCACCGAACCCGAGACCATCCCGGCCTCGATCGGCACGTCTTCCTCCAGCCCGATACGCTCGATCACGGCCTGCATCCGCTGACCGCCGAAGCGCTTTAGCAGTTCATCCTCGAACGAGAGGTAGAACCGCGACTCGCCCGGATCCCCCTGCCGCCCGGAACGGCCCCGGAGCTGGTTGTCTATACGGCGCGACTCATGACGCTCCGTACCGAGGACGTAGAGCCCGCCAAGCTCCGCGACCCCCTCGCCAAGCTTGATGTCGGTCCCTCGACCAGCCATGTTCGTCGCGATGGTGACCGAGCCTCTCTCGCCCGCGGCTGCGACGACCTCAGCCTCCCGCTCGTGCTGCTTGGCGTTGAGGACCTCGTGCTTTACGCCGCGCCGCTTGAGGAGCGTAGACAAAAGCTCTGAGACCTCGACCGAAACCGTGCCGACGAGGACCGGCTGTCCCTCCTTGTGGCGCTCGACAAGGTCATCGATCACGGCGTCGTGCTTCGCCTTCCTGGTCTTGTAAACGAGATCGTCCTTGTCCTGGCGCACCATCTCCCTGTGCGTCGGTATGGAGACGACCGCCATCTCGTAGATGTGCATGAACTCGTCGGCCTCGGTGGCGGCCGTACCGGTCATGCCCGCGAGCTTGTCGTATTGACGGAAGAAGTTCTGGATAGTGATCGTGGCGACCGTCTGGTTCTCCTCCCGGATCGCTACTCCCTCTTTAGCCTCTATGGCCTGGTGCAGCCCCTCGGAGTACCGTCGCCCCTCCAGCACCCGCCCAGTAAACTCGTCCACGATGTATACGTTGCCGTCCCGGACGATGTACTCATTATCCTTACGGAAGAGCGTGTGGGCCCGGAGAGCCTGGTTGAGGTGGTTGACGAGGTTCGTGTTGACGTCGTCGTAGAGGTTGTCTACGCCCAAAGCCTTCTCGACCTTCTCGACACCCGCCTCCGTCGGGGCTACCTGCCGCTTCTTCTCGTCCCGCTCGTAGTCCTCGCCCTCTTTGAGGCGCGGCATGATAGCGGCGAAGCGATAATAAGTGTCGGCGGCGCTCTCCGGCATGCCGGAGATGATGAGCGGGGTCCTCGCCTCGTCTATGAGGATCGAGTCTACCTCGTCGACGATAGCATAGTTGAGCTCTCTCTGAACGAGGTGGTCGGCGGAGGTCGCAATGTTGTCGCGCAAATAGTCGAACCCGAACTGGGCGTTGGTACCGTAGGTGATATCCGAGTGATAAGCGACCTTGCGTTCGTCGAAGCCCATTCCGTCCTGTATCAAACCGACGCTGAGGCCGAGGAACGAGTAGACCTCACCCATCCAGCCTGCGTCGCGACGAGCGAGGTAATCGTTGACGGTGACGACGTGGGCGCCTTTGCCGGAGAGGGCGTTCAGGTAGACGGGCATGGTGGCGGCGAGGGTCTTTCCCTCACCGGTCCTCATCTCGGAGATCTTACCCTCGTGCAACACGACGCCGCCCATGATCTGCACGTCGAAAGGACGCATCCCTAGCGTGCGCCTCGACGCCTCTCTCACAACCGCAAAGGCCTCGTGCAGGAGGTCGTCGAGCGTCTCTCCCTTGTCGAGCCGCTCGCGGAACTCATCGGTTTTTCCGCGGAGCTCCTCGTCGGAGAGATTTTCGACTCTGGGCTCTAAGGCGTTCACGGCCTCAACGCTCTTCTGGAGCGCCTTGACCTTGCGACCTTCGCCCATACGCAAGATTCTGGTTAGTATGTTAGCCAAAGTTTGTTCCTTCGCTCGGACATGCGGCGCGTCGCCCTGTGCCCGTTTGTTTACCTCGCGGGCTCTATGAGCCCGTAATTGCCGTCTCGACGCCGGTATACCACATTTACCTCGCCCGTATCCGCGCTGGTGAACACGAAGAAGGAGTGGTCTAGAAGCTCCATCTGTAGCGCCGCTTCCTCTGGGCTCATCGGCTTCATCTGGAACTGCTTGGTGCGCACGATGCGAGTCTCTATCTCCTCGGCCTCCTCCTCAACTATGACAGGCTGCGGCTCCTGCTCCTGGAGATGCCGTTCCCTCTGTCCGTGCCAGCGGTCGAGCTGGCGGCCCCGGTAGCGCCGCACCTGCCGCTCCAGCTTGTCCGCCATAAGGTCTATGGAGGCATACATATCGCTGCTCGCCTCCCGCGCCTTCAAGACCGCCCCGTTGATAAAGAGTGTCGTGTCGGCCACTTCAGGCTCGGCGATAGAGGGGTTGCGTTCGTGGATCAACTCCACCTCCGCCCGTGAGACGCTGTTCTCATCATCGAAGAACTTGGCGATGCGCTCGACTTTCTCTGCCGCGTACCGCTCCAAAGCGTCCGTCAACGGAATGTTTCGCCCCTTGACCTCTATATCCATGTTGGCCTCCATTCGGTCGGCAGCTTGCTATCTGCCAACTTTCAGCCGTCGACTTTTTTTGACCCGACCCGCCACCCCTACGAGCTCGTAACCGCTTACTCGTTTCTGGCCGTTTCTACCGCCTCGCGCCATCTTCGGATGTCTGCTCGATGGCTGCTATACAGTCCTGCACAAAGTCTGGGCCTGAATCTCCTCCGCGCCCGCCCTCCTCAACACCCTGGCAGCCTCGCCCAGAGTAGCGCCGGTAGTGAATACGTCATCCACGAGGAGCACTTGCCCGCGATGGGGCCCCGCGCAACGAACGCGCCTGAGACGTTCTCTCGGCGCGCATCGGCAGAGAGCTCGATCTGGTCCCTGGTCCTGCGCACAAGCTTTAGTTTATCCAAAACCGGCCCGCTTATCCGCTGTGCACGCTCTTCGCCATGAGCTCTGCCTGATTGAAGCCCGTTTGGCTAGCCTTGAGCGGTGCAACGGAACCGGCGTTACAACGTCGAACCGCGCAACATTTTCGAGCGTCCCGGCCATGAGAGGCCCTACGACCTTCTCTACGACTACTAGGAAGCCTCTGTACTTTAGCGCCTGTACGAGCTGCTGCCCGACCCCCTCGTAACGAAGCGGCGTTTGAGCCCCGTCGAACCCGAACTCCCTGGCTCGGCGCTCCCCGCATCCGAAGACCTCAAAGGCGGTAGGCGCGCCGCATCTCCCGCAGAAGGGGCGCCCTATAAGCGGCAGCGCCTCGAAGCACCCTCTGGAGAAGTCGTCGCTGGCACGACGCTCACAGCCGACGCATCGCTAGGGGTAAAAGAGTTCGGCGAGTACGTCCACGTAGGGCTTGTAGTAGCTATTGGCCGTTTCCAAAACCCCCGCCGACAGGCCGAGAGCTCTCCAGCTAGTCAGCTATCAGAAGCTCATGCTTCCGGGTGGAAGAATAACACCCGGATTAATCCGCACGCCCTGATCCAGGACGTTCCCCTCGCCGACGACGCAGCGAGCGCCGAGGACCGAGAGGCCGCGAACGATGGCGTCCTGACCGACGCGGGCGCCGGGACCGATAATGGAGCCGCGCACCACGGTACCAGACTCTACCTCAGCCCCGTCGAAGAGGATACTCCCCTCGACGACGGCGTTCGCCCCGACCCTGCACCCACGCCCGAGTGAAGAGCGTCCGCCGACCGTTGCCCCATTCTCTAGAACACACCCGGGGGCCACGGAGACCGGCGGCAGAACCTTTACGCCCTTGCCCACCTCTACGGAGGGGGCAACTTGTAGGAAATCGAAGTTCTCACCCGCGCCGACGGCACCGGAGAGAACGTCCTGGGAAGCGGCCAGGTAGCTCCTCGGAGTGCCGATGTCCTTCCAATAAGAGCTGGAAACATAGGCTCGCAGACGCCCCTCGGTCTGTAGGTATGGGAAGATTTCACGCTCTATAGACGACTCCTGTCCGGCGGGTATCATGGTTAATACCTCCGGCTCCAGCACATAAATGCCAGCGTTGATGAGGTTCGTCG
>DASQMR010000096.1:0-5404 GCA_035645375.1 Rubrobacteraceae bacterium | reverse complement strand
CGTCGCTACTGAACTGCCGCCGTACTTCTGGACGACGATACTCAAAGATCTACACTCCCGTTCGCTCTTTGGGGGTATTCTATAGCTATCCGAGGTCGTCTTGTTGGCAGGCAGCCCGGATGAGCCGCCTCATCACGTTCGAGCCGCTTCTAGCCCGGGTCATCCCGAACGTTTCCCGCTCTCGGCCTACCGGTATAATCGTCTCGCGAGATACTATACGGCGGTTAGATCAGGAGGGTCACGTTTTGAGCGACCAGACGCAGCAGGACAACCAGGTGATACAGGAGGTCTTCGAGGGGTATGGGGAGGATCCCCAGGCGCTCTCCTCGTACGCGGTGCTGGTCGGGGTTTTCAACCTGATCCTGGCCACCTTCCTCTTTCTAACTAAGCGTATGGGCCGCGGCTTACCGGAACGGATAGAGGTGAAGGACATCGTGCTGCTCGGGGTGGCGACCCACAAGCTGAGCAACACCCTGGCGAACGACGCGGTCGCGATGCCTCTGCGCGCCCCGTTTACCGAGATGCAGGAGAAGCAGAGCCCCAAAATGGTCGATGAGGAGCCTCGGGGCAAGGGCCTGAGGAAATCTGTGGGAGAGCTCGTAACCTGCAAGTTCTGTCTTGGCATGTGGATGGCGTCCTTCTTTACCTACGGGCTGGTGCTCGCCCCGCGCGTCACCCGCGTTATAGCCAGCATCTTCGCTGTAGTTACCCTCTCCGATCACCTTCACCAGACTTACAAAGCCCTCACGAACAGGGCTTGAACAGCCTTCTCAGACCGGGAGAAGGATGGTTCCGCCCTCGCCACGAAGGCGGCGGCCCACAGGGAGAGGGCGTTCAGTAGCGAGTCGATCAAGGTGGCCGCAAGGCCGGTCAGGGTTCCGCTCAGGATCGGGGTTAGAATGCCGGCTATCCTCACCATGCCGCTTGCCCCTCATTTCGGTGGCACGAATCTCGGTAGCGTAAAGCTCGGACGTCCATGGGTACAGCGCAGCCCAAGCGCCCAGAGAGAAGAAGCTCATCAAGACTGCGGAAGTCAGTACCCAAAAGGGGCCGGAGGCGGTGGCGAAGAGGAACTTGAACACGCCGCTCGCCAGGAGGTAGAGGCTCAGAGGGTCTCATACCCTCGGCTAGAGAGGTTGTGGAGTTTAGCCGGGACGTTCGGGAGTCCAGATTGGGGTCATCGCGAACCAGGCATACCGGATCCCCGCTGCGTTCGCTCTTCCGAGCCAGGAGCCGCCCGCTTCGAAGCGCAACTCGTCCACCAGGAACGAGAGAAGGCCTGTGTAGATCAGAACGACGTGCCCCTCGCGCTGCTCCAGACGAAAGGGGAACCTCGGTACGAGAGGCACGCCGCGAGCCCGCGGCGCGGGTAGGACGTAGGTCTCTCCGCGTCCGTTCCTAATGCGTTTCCATACGAAAGGCATCGGCAAAGGACCGCTCAGGCGCTCGACGTTCCAGTCGCCCTGGAGATTTGCTACTAGGCTGAGCCGTTCTCCCCATGCGGCGTCGAGGATTCCCGCTCGCTCCCACCGCTCCTCGTAGTCCTTCAAAACGCTGCGCCCTGTATGCCGCATTGAGTCACCTCTTCTAATCTATCGACCGTAATCTATTGACCGTCTATTCTCGCTCGATCTTTTTCTCCCCGCGTTCGAGCAGCGAGAGTGAGTAGAAAGTGCCGCGCCAGTAGATGCCGCCCCGCGCGAGGGCGAGCAGGGCAGAGCGGGCCAGTACGTAGGGGAACAGAAGGGCGCAGACAGGGTAGGCGATCGCTAGGGAGAAGACCCGTCGACCGAGAAAGCGGTTGCAGACCGCGAAGGTAGCGATCTGGGCGGCCGCCGCACCGAGGTAGAATACTCTGGATGCGCCCGAGGAGAAGGGAATTGCGATAAACGGACCCGCCATGAGCAGGGGGAGCGCGAGCACGTACCCGGCCGTCTTTGGAACGCTGTAGCCGAGCGCGGCGAAGGTGTTCTTCTCGACGCCCTGGAAGAGTTCCGCTAGGGACGAGTACCACTCGACCTCCAGGAGGCCGTGTCCTAGCGCCAGCTCCTGTCGCAGACCCACGCCTTTTACCCGGTTCCCGAGGGTCAGGTCGTCGTCCGGGCGGTTTGAGAAAGCCTCGTACCCGCCAACCTTCTCGTATGCGTGGCGCCGGATCAGGTTGAACGCCCCTATGCCGGCGCCCGTCCGTGACGAGGGCAGGTTCGCCTTGTAGTAGCCCCGATGGACGAGGAAGGCGGCGTAGAAAAAGGCCACGAAGCTCTCCAGCCAGTAACCTGGGAGCACCAGCCCCGGTCTCATCGTTAGATGGTCGAGACCGCGCGCCTCGGCGTGGGCGACCGCTCTCCGGAAAGCGTCGGGCGCGAACCGTACGTCCGCATCCGTGAAGAGAAGCCACTCTCCCCGGGCCCTTCGCGTTCCGGCGTGGATCGCGTGGTTCTTGCCGAGCCAGCCCTCCGGCAACTCCTCGATCCTGACCACGACCACACGGTCGTTCCCGGCAGCGAGGCGCTCCATGGTCTCCCCCGTACCGTCACCGGAACGGTCGTCCACCAGAACCACCTCCAGGATCCCCGGATATTCCTGACCAAGCACCGTCCGCAGAGCCTCCTCCAGCCGCTGCTTCTCATTGCGCGCGGGAATCACGACCGAGAGCGTGGGTGGGTCCGAAAGGTCGCATTCGTCCGCGGTGAGAGGCCGTACCAAACGCCACGCAAAGAGCGCCTCCGTAAGCTTGACTACGCTCGCCAAGAAAACCACCAGTGCCACCGGCAAGCTCAAAGCGAAGCGCCAAAAAGCGAAACGCGAGATCTATCCGACCTCCTCCGAGATTCAACTTCGTCACCCGGAATATACTCGATGGAAGCGCCCGGAGGAGGATCCGGTTCGTTTAGAGGACTTCGTACTCTCTCCCGCAGCTTTTCTGCATCCTTACGTTTCTCTTACCCTCTACCGGAGCATTTGATACAATAGAGGCGTAAAGCCCGGCAAGAATGGAGGACCGGCATGAGCATCTTTCCGGCGAAGATCTTGTTGGCTACCGACGGCTCTGAGGATGCGGAGCTGGCGCTTTCGACGGCGGTAGACATGGCTGGCTGCACCAACTCGCAGCTGCACATCGTCACCGCTGCTCCAGGGTCCCCCGACCCAGTCTACGCGACGCACGAGTTGGGCTTCCGCTATGAGACCTACGAGGAGGCGATGACGGCGATCAGGGAGGATGCCCAGAAGATACTTGACGAGCAGATAGCGAAGGTAGAGGAGGCCGGGGGTGAGGTTGCCGGAGCCCATCTGGCGACAAACGAGCGGCGGGATCAGGCCGTCGTGCATCTCGCCGACGAGATCGGGGCCGGCCTGATCGTCATGGGGAGCAGAGGGCTCGGCGGTTTGAGAAGGGCGCTCATGGGGAGCGTATCGGACTCTGTCGTACGCCATGCTCACTGCCCTGTCTTGATAGTGCGTCATCAATCTTGAGTTTGGGCATCTGGTAAGGTCCGGCGGAGAAGAACCGACAGTTAGTAAACCTAGTGGTTCCATGGCGCGTCGAACATAAGCTTTAGAGCTAGCCCGCGGGTTCGCTATAGAGAAAGGCGAGAACTGCTAGCCTACCGCCTCTAGAGTTGCTGCCCGATGCTATGGCCCAAGATGCCTTACTTGCGTCCCCCCTCTTTAACGCTTCGCGAGCCGCCGCGTAGCTCGTCTGGTAGCTGTACCACCGGGAGGATGACGCGTACTCCAGGGGCTTACAAGGGAGTCTACAAGGCCCGGTGTTGGAATTATTGCCCCGCCAGGCTGCCAAAACGGCGTAGATCATCTCCCCCGGATCTCCTAGCGAATTTGGGAACTCTACCGGTACAATGGTAAGGGTGGGTTCGCTCGGTAGCAGGCGACCCCTGAGGACAGCTTTCACGTTACGCTAGAACGCTCCACCTCTGCGGCATAGACAGCGCTCTCGAAGGAGAGGACCGTCTTGAGAGGGCGCTGGACGGGCTTCCGAAAGAGGGGGTGGCTGTCCTGCTCGCTCACGAGCCGGACTTCGCGGATACGAGCGCTGGGACCGGACGCTTATGCCTACAACTCTCCGGCCACTCTCACGGTGGACAGGTACGCCTGCCCCTGCTAACGCCGCTCTTTCTGCCGCCGCTCTCGCGCAAATATCCAGGCGGGCTCTACCGTGTTGGCGGTATGCTCTTGTATACCAACCGCGGTCTCGGAGCTCACCCAAACCTCCGGTTCAACTGCAGACCGGAGATCACGATCTTCACCCTCCGGGCGCGGTAAGCTCCTACACACCCTTCTCCGGCAACAGACGGACAGCCTCCCGCACCACGCTCTCGACTACCTCCGAGGCTGGCATCGCCCGGCCGAGACGGGCCCCTTGACCGGCCCACAGCGACATGAGTTCGACGCGGTCCTCCTTGGCCGCTGCCGCCCGGATATCCCTGGTGTAAGCATTCTGAACCGGGAAATGGGGGACCTCCATCTCCTCCATCTCCACTATGAAACGGTTTCGGACGCCGCGGGCTGGCTTGCCGGAGAAGGCGCGCGTAAGTGCCGTCTCCTCCGACTCCGCTTTCAGCACGGCCTCCTTATACTTCGGGTGGACGCCGCTCTCCGGGCAGGGGAGGAAGGCCGTCCCCATCTGGGCTCCTTGCGCGCCGAGCACCAGCGCCGCGGCGAGGCCGCGCCCGTCCATGATCCCGCCGGCCGCGACCACGGGTACGCTCGAAGAGTCGGCAAGCTGTGGAACGAGCGCCATCGTACCGACGAGGGCATCCTCGAAGTCGCCTACAAAAGTTCCCCGGTGCCCCCCGGCCTCGCTCCCCTGCCCCACTATCGCATCCACGCCGTGCTCGTCCAGGATACGGGCCTCACGCACGGTAGTCGCAGTTCCAATTATGACGATGCCGGACTCTTTGAGGGCCGAGAGTTGCATCTCGTCCGGCATCCCGAAGGTGAAGCTGAAGACCGGAACTCTCTTCTCCAATACTACCGTTAGCTGGTCCTCAAAGGGCTGCGCGTAGGAGGAGATCCTTGCGGGCGCCTCTATGCCAAGCTCCTCCCGGTACCGAGAGAGCGGCGCGTTCACTTCTTCGGGGTCGTAGAGCGAAGGATCGAAGTTCTCCGGCACGAACAGGTTGACGGCGAACGGCCTCTGTGTGAGCGCTCGAACCTGGTTTATCGCCTCGCGCAGGGCGTCCGGCGTCAGGTACGCTGCCCCGAGCGTTCCGAGCGCTCCGGCCTCTGAGACCGCCGCGACCAGTTCAGGCGTCGTCGCCCCTCCGGCCATGCCGGCCTGAATTACGGGGTGCTCTACGTCGAGAAGCCTCGTTAACCTGGTGCTGAGTGCCGTCACTACCACCCTCCCGTGGTCGGGATCTTAGCGCATGCTGCTCTAGACGTT
>DASQMR010000095.1:0-6108 GCA_035645375.1 Rubrobacteraceae bacterium | reverse complement strand
GGCTAGGACCGTGGCTATACGGTGAATAGCAAAAATAGCTAGTCCTGGAAAAATTCAGCCTTATCGAGGTCTTCCTTGGCCCCAGCAATCACCAACACATCCTCTTCTTGAAGGGTCTGATCTCCTTTTGGAACGTTCCCGCTTCGTCCCCTCGACTTGTGCGCCAGTACGGTTAGTCCCCTCTCTCGATAAAGATGCAGTTCAGAAATGCTCTTCCCGACCCACTCGTCTGGCACCTCCACCTCAATTACCGCTTCTCCATCTCCAAGCTCCAGGTAGTCAAGCGTCTTCGGATACACCAGTCGGCGAGACGCCACTGCGCCAAACTCCTTCTCTGGTTGCACCACACTGTCCGCTCCCATCTGCTCCAAGATGCGCACCTGCTCTTCAGTGTCCGCGCGAGCCATAACCATCGGTACTCCGAGGTCTTTGAGGATCAGTGTTACGAAGATATTCGCCTCTAGACTACCCGTAGCCACCACCGCCCCATCGAAATTCTCCACCCCTAACCCAGACAGGACGTTACCCTCGGTAGGATCAGCGGTTACCAAATGAGCATCGAGTCCTTCGTGCGTTATCTGCTGGATTCGCTCCCCATTATTATCGATCGCCATCACATCGTGGCCCATCTGAAGAAGGTTCTCTAGCATTGAACGGCCAAACAATCCAAGTCCTACTACGACGTATTGGTGGCTCATCTAATCCTCTTCCCTCTTTCTGCCCGATTCCCCAGAGATTGAGAGTACTTTATGCTCTTGGAGCAGATTCAACAAATGCAATGCAGGTGATAGGTATGTCACAGCAAGAAGCAAAAACACATTCTCGCTTCCGTCGTTCCAAGAAGACGTCTTAGCGGCAATTAGGTGATTAGGAAGGGCTAGGCCCTCGGTGGGGCCAGCATGACCACCACCCCAACCACGCAGATTGCCGCTCCCAACAAGTCCCACCGGTCCGGCCTGAAGCCGTCCACCACGATCCCCCATAGCAGCGCGAGCGCGATGAACACCCCGCCGTAGGCAGCGTAGACCCGCCCGAACTCCGAGATGGGTTGCAGGGCGGCTACCACGCCGTAGGCCGCGAGGATCGCCGCCCCAAGCAACGCCCACAGGAGGGGCTTGTGCTCTCGCATCCATCCCCAGACGAGGTACCCGCCTCCAATCTCGCAAAGACCCGCCAGCACGAACAGCCCTCCGATAATGAGCAGCCGCTCCATCCCGCACCTCCCTCTTGTTCGAACTACGGAATAGGAGTGTAGGCGACACGCGGGGCTACGCTGAGTTTTCGAGAAAACGTCTTATCGGCTACTCGGTAAATAGAGGCAACGGGGCAGCCCTCCAGCCTCCTCTCTAGTGCTTTGTCGCCTCATATACTGCTGCCATTTCGTGCGGCGTCTACGACTTGGTGAATGGCATCTATTACAAGATCGGGGTGTTCAAAGTGGATGTAATGCCCGCTGTCCTCCGCTATGATTTGCTCTGGATTTTGTGAGCCCTGCGTTAAGGCCGCTTGAGTTCGGGTGTGAGCCTCGTCTAACTGGTCCATCTGCTCTTGTAAGAAGGGTGGAGCGAGTTTCCGGGAAGCCCTCAACACCGGCAACTCAGTTTCCGAGAATTAAGTTTAGCGGAAGTCCGGTTTCGGAGAATTCGACTTCCCGGCAGCCGGATGAATAGGGAAAGGCCGGAGTTTAGTAGCCCCGGCCCTTCTTCAGCCACTGTGCGCCTAGCTACCGCTCTGTAGAGCGCCAGTGAAGTCTAGAAGTCTTCTAGAAGTCTAAGCCAAGCAGTTATTGTGCAAAACTACACCATCGCGGGAGACGGTATTGCCGCTGTCCCCATAGCAGTGAGTAACTTGCACTCCATTGCCAGTTCGGATTAAGTCACCCGAGAAGAGACTCCAGAGACCGTCAAACGTGGCAGATAGCGATACAATCATTGTGTGGACGGCGCGGCTCTTATAGTGAACGCGCGCTCGCGCACCGGGGAGCAGGCCTTCGAGAAGGCGCACACGCTGCTCACCTTGATGGGCGTCAGAATCGGGGTGAGCTTCGCTCTCTCGGACCCGGCGCGGTTGGCGGAGACGGTCCGTGAGGCTGTGAGCGGGGGGCATGACCCTATAATCCTCGGGGGCGGCGACGGCTCGGTCTCTTCTACGGTTGACTTCCTTGCTAACCACCATTCTACGCTGGGTCTCCTGCCTCTGGGCACCGCGAACGACTTTGCACGCACCCTGGAGATACCCTCCTCTCTGGAAGCAGCCTGCGCGACCATCGCCCATGGTAACGTGGTTGACGTGGACCTCGGGCTGGTGGGGGATAACTACTACGTGAACGTCTCCTCAGTTGGGCTTGGCGTGGAGGCCACCCGCTCCCTCTCGCCCAGGCTGAAGAAGAGCATAGGGCCGCTCGCGTACCCCGTGGCGGCGATGACCGCGTTCTTCAAGCACGAGCCCTTCGTAGCCCGGCTCTCCTTCCCCGCCGGGGACCACGAGCCCGTGGAGTACGGTCGGCTGTTGCAAGTAGCCGTCGGCAACGGGCGGTTCTACGGCGGGGGGATGATCGTAGCCCCCGGCTCTGGAATAGACGACAGGGCTCTAGACATCTACGCTATAAAGCTCGGCCGCAGGCGCGATCTCTTGGGTATCGCCCGGTACTTGAAGAGCGGCGACTTTGTGAAGAACGCGAGCGTAGACCACTTCCGAAGTCCCGAAGTCATCCTCACCACGGAGCCGGAGCTACCGATCAACGTGGACGGCGAGCTCGTCGCCCGGACCCCGCAGAGATTCTCCGTCGCTGCAAACGCCCTCCGCGTTATCGTGCCGCAAGACTCAGCCGCCGCCCGGATGGGATAACGAACCGTCAGCGGTTTGCCAATTCTTACTTCTTGCCCTCAGCCAACGGTTGACTCTCAACGGCCGAGCGCTTGTTGACGAGATAGATCCCTGTAACGACGAAAGCAGCTCCGACAAGGAGGAGAGGACCAAGGGCTTCGCCGAGGAACAGCGCTCCCAGAAGCACGGAGACCAGAGGGACGAAGAAGACGTAGGCGGAGACCCGGCTCGCCTCGCCGGCACGCACGAGGCCGAGCCAGAGCACCCAGGCGAGCGCCGTGCCTACGAGGCTAGAGTAAAGCCAGCTTACGGCGAAACTAAGGTTCCAGGTTATCTCCGTGAAGGACTCCAACGCCAGCCCCAGAGACGTCAGGATGATTCCCCCGAGCGAAAAGGGTACGGCGACCGCCCAAAGCATCGAGAGCCTCTCCCCGTACCTCTTGAAGAAGACCGTGCCTAAAGCCCAGGAAAGAGCCGAACCCACCCCGAGCGCGACCCCTAACGGGGTTCCGAGCGAGGCTTCGGAGAAGCTACCCGCGCTGACCACGACGACGCCGGAGAACCCCAACAAGAGACCTATGACCTTCACCGCCGAGAGAGGTTCGCCGAGCATCAGGAAAGCGAAAAGGCCTACGAGGATGGGCTGCAGGTAGATCACCACCGCCGCCGACCCCGAGGGCATGTATAGAATCGTGAGAGTCTGCAGCCCCATAAATAGCACCACGTTAAACGCCGCGAGCAGCATGTAACCTGGCCAGTCCCGCCGCAAGTTTGGCTTTCCGCCCCACACAACCGCCGCGATCGTCACCGCCGCTCCGCAAAGTAGCGTGCGGGTCCCAGCGAACAATATCGCTGGCGAGTACTCTAGGCTCACCTTTATAGCGGCGAACGTAGATCCCCAGAAAGCCACCAGGAGTACGAACGCCAAGGCAGCGTACCGCCGCTCCGCGAGAATCAACACGAACCTCCGTAATACGCCGCACCAGCTACCGTCCGGCTCCTTGGGGTTACATAAAACCGTGAGCTACCGTCTATTCCCAATCGGTTCAGACATACGTATATCAGTTTCTCCCTATCATTTGTTAAGATCAGCGAAGATGTTGAAAGTTGTTCCATCCTGGAAGACAATACGGTTTGACGAGCGAGTGACCTACAAAGGTCGAGAGAGCCGTCGCTCTCGGAGGGGCGAGCATACATGAGAGAGATTTACAAAGGTGGAAGCGAGGCTAACGTTGCTCGTAGGCGTGATCGAAGGATGGTAGACGCCGAGGGAAGCAAGCCTTATATCCGCAAACTTTACCGCAGACGCCGTGTGATCCTTGCGGCCGCGGCGGCGGCGCTCGTGCTGCTGATCGTGATAACAGTTGCCAACCTAGTGTTCGCTGGCGAGGATGAGATCCGCAGCGGCGTCTACGTAGGAGACGTCGAGGTCGGCGGCATGACCCAAGGCGAAGCTCGGGAGGCGGTTGAAGGTCGTGCCTCCGAGATGTTCGACACCTTCACCTTTAGGGGGGCCGGCGAAGAGTTCGCGATGAGCGGCGAGGATCTTGGTGTGGACGTTGACTCAGCCCAGAGCGTAAAAGAAGCTCACTCGGTTAGTCGCAGCGGCGGGCTGCTACAGCGGGCCTCCGATCTTCTAACCTCCTATATGGGAGAGGTCCGGGTAGACGCCGAGGTCGGGTACGATGAGGAGGCTGTTCGGAGTGCGTTGGGCGAGATCGGCGGCGTGGACCAGGATGGTACCCTGGCGAACCTCGATGCCACCCTTGCCAGCCTGCAAAACGAGGTCGCGCTCGCCGAGAGCGCCCCTGCCGCAGAAACCTCCGATTCGGAGGCCGCTGCGGCCGAGGAGGTCGGAGCAGCAGAGCCTACGGTGCTTCTCGGGGAGTTTTTTACGGACTACGCTTGGGACCCGGACGAGGGCAGGCAAGCCAACCTGAAGATGGCTTCAGAGGCCATAGACAAGACGATCCTCAAGCCGGGGGAAGAATTCTCGGCCGTCTCCGCCCTGGGATCGCTCGACTACGAGCCCGCGAAGGTCTTCGCAAACGGCGGCGTGGACTACGAGATAGGTGGGGGGCTATGCCAGATCTCCTCGACCCTATTTATGGCGGCCAACTATGCGGGGTTGGAGATTACAGATCGCAACCCGCACTACGCCGAGCTGCCCTACATCCGGCCCGGCTTCGACGCCACGGTCTGGTTCGGCGGCAGCGGGGTGGATTCTCTAGACATGAAGTTCAAGAACACAACGGACGGAAACATCATGATCCGGGAGTATGTAAACGAGGATGGCTTCCTGATCGCCCAGATCTTCGGGGAAGAGGCCAACGATACCGTAGTGAGCATGGACTCTGAAAAGATCGAGGAAGACCTGCAAAAGGGCATCAAGTGGGCGACCTACAAGAAGGTAATCGAGAATGGAGAGGTGGTCGAAGACGGCACCCTCTACGAGACCACCTACAGCTACAACCCACCCGTCCCGGAGGATCTGGAGCACGAGACCAACGAACCGCGAGGCTCGGGCTGGCTGGACATGAGCAACACCACGAACTGGAACAAAAAAGACTAGCCGCTATTTCGGAGAGGCCCGCTCGTTCGAGTAAGCTGGCGTAGGGAGCGAAGAGCTAGGCTCTTCGCTCCCTACGCCACCGGCGATAGAGTCGTCGGCAAGACTAGCCTCTTATGAACCCCTTCTGCTACAGGCCTAGGTTTATGTAGCTAGTCTCGTCTGAGGCGAACCTGCCCTCTCCCACCTTTAGCCGCACGTTCGAGGAGTCTGGGGCTACGGCGAAGATGACCCTACCTTCTTTGATTGATCCAGGCTCTATTTGATCTACGAACATGTTCTTCTCAGGGTCGAGGTGTGTGAAATTTCTTTCTTGGTCGGCCTCGAACTCGCGTCCCTGGCTGTCCACGAGCGTCATGAACGGGGTGGCTAGCGTGATGTCCTGGTTAGAGTTGTTCTGCAGGGCGACATCCACCATCACAAAGTTTCCCTCCTCGCTCCCCATGCGCGAGACGATCCTCTCGAGATACTGCGCCTCGATCACGGCCCACTGGACGTCCCCCACCGTGACGGGCTCCTCGACGGAGACCACCGCCTCATCCTCAGGCTCCGTCTCCTCGGGGGTCGTTACCTGCCTCGCTGCTTCTTGTTCGGTCGCCTCCCCGGCTGCGGGATCGGATGCCTCTTCTTCTCCACCTCCCGCCACGAACACCAACGAGAGAAATACTATGCCCGCCACGATCATTAGCGGAGAAACACCATTTGCCGGTCTG
>DASQMR010000094.1:0-9561 GCA_035645375.1 Rubrobacteraceae bacterium | reverse complement strand
GGCTACGATAGGCTCACCACCGAGGTTCCGCATGTTCGGCACTTGATCCTCAGAGCGGACCAGAGCACGGACCTTATGGCCCGCCTCCGTCAAGAGCCTGACGAGGTGCTGCCCGATCTGCCCGTTCGCCCCCGCGACGAGTACCCTCACGGTCTTATCCTTGTCAAAGCTCTCTGGTACAAGATATCCTCCTCTAAGAACAACCTTACGAAACCATCGCCAGTGTACCTCTGTAAGCGCGTGGCGGCATTCTGGAGTGCTGGGGTATAATCCTTTCGTTGCGCAATGAGCGATACTGACAGTAGCCAGACATATCGTAGGCGCCGAGGTCTCTCACCGACCGTGGTCCTTTAGCTTTGGAAGAGCCGGTTTTCTCGACGCTCAACCTGATCGCGGCCCTGGTCCTGATCTTGCTGAACGCCTTTTTCGTTGCGGCGGAGTTCGCGCTCGTGCGGGTGCGGGAGTCGCGCATACTGCAACTCGAGCAGGAGGGAAGCGCGCGAGCCGGGACGGTTCGTCACGTCCTGCGCGACCTGGACGACTACCTCTCTGTCTGTCAGGTAGGCATCACAGTGGCGTCTCTCGCACTGGGCTGGGTAGGGGAACCGGCGGTCTCGGCCCTGCTCCGTCCGCTCTTTGAAGGACTGGGCATAGGCAGCGAGAGGCTGATCGAGTTGATCTCCGTAATCCTGGGCTTCGCGATCATAACCTATGCGCACCTCGTCTTTGGAGAGCAGGCGCCTAAGTACTTTTCCATCCAGCGCGCCGAAGGGACGGCGCTCTGGATCAGCCGTCCGCTGGGAGTCTTTATGTTCCTGCTCCGGCCGCTTGTATGGCTGGTAAACGCCTCGACGAACCTGATACTTCGGCCCTGGGGCATTCGGTTGGGTGAGGGAATGGAGGCCCATTCTGAGGAGGAGCTGAGGATCATGATCTCCTCCTCGACCTCCTCCGGCGTCCTCGACCCTCAGGAGCGCGAGTACCTGAACAACGTCTTTGATTTCGGCGACAGGGTCGCTCGCGAGGTGATGGTGCCGAGGCCCGATATCGAGGCTTTACCGAGCGACGCTCCTCTGGACGAGTTGGTCGATAGGGCCGCCTTCGGCCGCTATACCCGCTACCCTGTCTACGAGGATGATATAGATCACGTCCTCGGCGCCGTACACGTGAAGGACCTCTTTCGATCCGCCAAGGAAGAGGTAGAAGGCTTCGACATCAAGCCTCTCATCCGCGAGTGTCTCGTCGTCCCCGAGACAAAGCGTATAGAGGAGATCCTGCGGGAGTTTCAGAAGCGCAAGCTCCAGATGGCGATAGTCATCGACGAGTGGGGGAGTGTCGAGGGCCTTATAACTATCGAAGACGTCCTCGAAGAGATTGTCGGCGAGATACAGGACGAGTTCGACGAGGACGAGGCTTCCATAGAACCTCTTGGCGACGACTCCTATGCTATAGACGGTCGTATTCCAATTACAGAGGTGAACCAGTACTTCAACCTCGCCCTCTCCCACGAAGACTTCGATACCATCGGCGGGTACATACTGGGCTCGCTAGGCCGCCCGCCGGAAGCCGGGGACGTGGTGGATGCCGAGGGAGCTACCCTGCGTGTAAAGAGCGTCGATGGTCCCCGCGTCTCGATGCTCACACTCCAGTGGGGCGACGCGGCCGATAGACCGAAGGATCACGGCGAAGAGAGGCTTTAGTAAACCCCCAGCTACGGATGAGAGTGAGACCTTCCTAACAGGGCTGCAGCAATATGAGCATCCAGACAAGGGAAGCCAGGAGGGTCGGCCCTCAGACTCGAAGTGATGTGTTCTGCACAAGTGGGTGCGGCGAGAGAGCAGTTGCTGTACAGTAATGTAAGTAGCTCTACTGCTGGCGACAAAGTTTATCTCGGCGTAGGCTACTTAGGCTCGTAAAGGCAAGGCTTAAAGGGGGCCTCATCATGGCGCAGATGCTGGTCAAAGAGATCATGACGAAGGACATCATCACGGTGTCGCCTGAGATGCCGGTAAAAGAAGTAGCCAACCTGTTGAACGAGAGCAGCGTCAGCGGAGTGCCGGTGATGGATGACGAGGGACGTGTGCTGGGCGTGGTGAGCGAGGTCGATGTCGTCGGTCGCCAGGGTGCTACCGCCGCCGATATAATGAGCAAGCAAGTTATCAGCGTTACCGAAGAGACCGATGTAGATGAGGTGCTGCATCTCTTCCTCAACCAGCGTATTCGCCGGGTACCGGTGCTCTCGGGCGGGCAGCAGTTGGTCGGCATCGTCAGCCGGTCAGACCTGGTCCAGCCTGCCTCGGTCTCGCACTTTCTAGACGAACAGAACTACTTTGACTCCGACTCCGACCCCTGCTAAATAGCCTCGTAGCCTTTGCGAGTTTAACAAGGCTCGTCGTCCTCACGACATCGCGGAAGTACTAAAGCGAGGAGCTGCAAGCCTGTGTCTTGTCAACTGAGAGCGTTGCTAACCTAGATCGTCGGAGGTTAGAAGTACGGAGACGCGATGCGAGCCGCTTCTTTAGCCATCGGATGGCTCATCAGTTTGGCCTCAGCCTAAACTACGTAGCATAGAAAACCCACTCGCTGTCGGCTGCTGTGGATTGAGGATTACTCTCCTGATGGCGTACTTCATTCTGAGTAACTTTCTCTGTTACTGCTTCTCAGGCTTGAGAACGAGACGGTGCTTTGTGGATAGCTCGGCCATCTTTCGGCCGAAGACCATTGGGCGGTAGCGAACGTTGTGCCACAATCCGATCTGGTTATCGTAGCTCGTGCTCGCCGGGTGGCCTGACTGACCCGGAAAGATTATGCTCCAACCCTGGTCCCAGTCGCCGGTATCCACGATGAACCGGTAGTTCGGGCCGGTGGTGACGGGCCCGAAGGAGGATCGCCCGGCGCTGAAACCGGCGACTCGAACGGTGTAGCCATCCCCTCCGCTTGGATACGGGCCGCGATTCAGAAAGGCTCGCAGCATGCCCACGACTCCTAACGGATGGCGCAGGTTTGTCGTGTGCAGAGCACCCCAACTCCACCCTTCAGGGTCAGGGCCGAGAGCTTTTCTCAAAACTGCCAACGCTTCTTCCAGGGCTACCTGCAGGATTTCTTCATGCAGCTTAGCCAGCTCGTCTAAAAGATCCGGGACGAGACCGACGAGGTAGGACTCCGCCCCCGCAGGGAGCGGCGACCCCAGGCTCGGTAATCCTCGGATCATGCGCCGGAGCAGGACTTCGAGGGTGACCCGGGCTACAGCGCCAGGACGGCTCTCGGCGAGGAGCTGTCCGTCCCAGGCTCTCAGCTCGCGCCTCAGCTCTTCGGGGACCGCGGGCGGGGGCGCGAGTCGCGCCAGCCTCCCGGCGAGCGCGTGGGCCGGGGCGCAGTAGAGGTCGGCCTGAACGTCCCGGAGAGTCTCAAGGGTGTGCCCGCGTGTTGCGCGTAGCAGAGCCTCGATTCGGTCTCTCCGGTAGCGGGGGTGGTATGAGCCGGGGATCGGCGCATCAGGGGCTTCGTTGGCGGAGACGATCAGGCCCTCTTCCGGGTTGCGGCATCTAGGCAGATCCTCGAAAGGTACCAGGCTCTCCCACTCGTACTCTCCGCTCCATCCGGGTACCGGGTCCTCAACCTCGTAGGCTCTTAGCGGTACGGAGCCGGCCAGAGCCCACCCTATTCCTCCCATCCGCTCGGCGTAGACGAAGTTCTGATTGGGGGTCTTCCAGTCTTGCAGGGCGGCGAGTAGCTCTTCGCCTTGACGCGCCCTGTTTACGGCGAGACCGGCCGCGACGAGCCTTACCGGCTCGGGGATGGTCCAGCGCAGGGCCAGGCCCTGATCCCCGCCCAGGGAGTCGGAGACGATAGGACCGTGCAGGGTAGTTCGTACCTGGTGTACGACCGGATCACGGCGGCCGCGGACCGGGATCTCCTCTTCCCTAACCTCTGCTTTGCGCCAAGCTCCCGCATGCTCGTAGAGCTGTGTATCTCCTTTTTCGAAACGCTCGACGTAGAGATCCTGCACGTCAGTCATTGCGGCGGTGATGCTCCAGGCTACGTTCTCATTATGCCCGATGACCACCCCGGGCGAGCCCGGCAGCGAGGCTCCGACCACGCTGTACGGGCCGCCGTAGAGGCCGATCTCGTACCACAGAGACGGTATGCCCAGAAGCAGATGCGGATCCCCGGCCATCATCGCCGATCCCGAGGCGCTCCTCTCCGGGGCCACGGCCCAGGCATTCGAGCCCGCGCTGGAGCCGAGGCCGGGATCTATAAGCGGATGTAGCGCCTCTTTGTCTAAGGCTCCTTCCTCGCCCGCCGCGTGCAAGAGCTTCGCCTCCCAGGTAGCGGAGAGGCTCCAGGCCATAACGACAGACCAGGCAGCGGTGTCCGCCGGCCTCCAGGGTTCGGGAACATGGCGCAGGAGCAGTAGCTCGGGCGGGAGAGGCTCGTTTGTGAGAAATGCGTTTACGCCGGCAGAGTAGGCTTCGAGAGCCTGGAGCGCCTCCGGCGGAGGAGACTTCTCGGAGGCGGAGATCCTGCCGAAGCCTATCGTTCGGGAGAGGCGGTCGAGCTCCAAGGCGCTCTCTCCGAGCAACTCAGAGACGCGACCGTGTCCTGCGCGGCGCCCGATCTCCATCTGAAAGAAGCGGTCTTGGGCGTGGACGTATCCCTGACCGAAGAACAGGTCCCGCTCGTTCGACGCAAAGACCTGAGGCACCCCATAGCGGTCTCGCAAGACTTCGACGGTTCCTTCGAGCCCCGCCAGCTTCGCCGTCCCCTCCACACCCGGCAGAGACCCGCGAGTAAAGCGGTCGAGGAGCGGACGCGTTGCGCCTCCGAGAGCTCTGGAGAAGGTTTCGAGGAGAGAGTGAGCGAGCCTCATAAGTCCGCGCAGTTTAGCAGCGGGCGATGCCCCCTGATACTATTTGCACCGCGGTTCGTAAGGTGAGATGTGGCGGCTAGATCGGCGGCTTGATTGGAGACAGAGAAGAGTTTGGGCGGAGACCTCGGTGCTCTGACCAGCGGGGCCATGGCTGGCCCCTGGGAGTGGGTCCAACAGAAGATCCCGGCTGGCACGCAGGTCTTCGACGTGCACGCTCACATCGGCTTCGACGTGGACGGCCGCGAGATGAGCGCCGACGGGATGAAGAGCCGGATGCACGCCGCCAACGTCGCCCGCGCCATCGTCTTCCCGCTCAACGACCCGAACGCCCGCGACGACTTCTCCGGCCCGAACGACTTCGTATGGACGGCCTACGAGGAGCACCCGGATGCCTTCGTGCCGTTCTTCAGGCTGAACCCCCATAAAGACTACGAGACAGAGTTTGAGAGGTGCGTCGAGCGCGGGTTCATGGGCCTCAAGCTACACCCCGTCTCTCAGCAGTTCGAGCTCGACGACGAGCGGGTAGTGAGGCTCTTCGAGATGGCGGCTGAGGCGGACCTTCCGGTACTCGTTCACGCGGGGTTCGCGATGCAAAGGATAGTCGAGCCGTTGCTCCCGACCGTCGAGCGTCTGCCCGGGCTCCGCCTGATCTTGGGTCATTGCGCGATGGTGGAGGTGCTCGCCGCTACCCGCGCTTTCGCTGACTATCCGAACATCCTCTTCGATACTTCTGTTGTCAAGGCGAGGGATCTCTTCATGCTCTTCAAGACCATGGAGCCCGCCCGCATCTGCTACGGATCCGACGTGCCCTACGGCGACTTCCCCTCGACACTCCACGCGGCTTTGGGCGCCGCCGATGCCGCCGGCCTCTCCGAAGACGACCTCGCCGGCGTCCTCTCCGGCAACCTCCGGCGATGGTTCGGTTGAAGAAGGCTGCCGGGGAGGAGAGCGCTCTGGACCTCCGAGTCGGTCATCTCATCCGTGTAGGCGGGTACCTGGACTACGCGATCCTCTCGATGTGGACCGGGCACAAGCGCGCCGACGTAATAATGGGCATGGTCGAGGCAAGCGTGCGCGGAGCCGGGCCAGGAGGACCTGACGGACCCGACGAAGAGCTGCTCGCGCGGCTCAGGTGGCTCGTCGGGGAGGCGCGAGAGTACTTCGAGGCGGGCGACTTTCCTGCTGCGATGGCCAGGATGCGGGTCGCCGAGGACCTGACCGCCCTTTATGCGATCCGGCTTACCGGAGAGTAGGAGTTTGCGGCAAGAGACCGTCGAACCTACGAACGACGCGGCGCCGGACCCTACGCCCGATGCGCCTGTCGTCGCGGTCCGGCGCGGAGACCTGGTCGAGAGCGTTCACCACGGCCGCTACGTTATTCGGGATGCCGGCGGAGGGACGCTCGGTTCTCTGGGCGACCCGAAGGAGCTCGTACATTTGCGCTCCTCGGCCAAGCCCTTCCAGGCGCTCCCGCTCGTGTTCTCCGGGGCTGCGGACGCCTTCGGCCTGACGAGCGAGGAGATAGCGGTTGCCTGCGCCTCCCACAACGCCGAAGCACGCCACCTCTCGGTGGTTCGTTCGATTCTGCGCAAGGCCGGGCTCTCGGAGGCGGATCTCCGGAGCGGCGCGCACCCGCCGCTGCATACCCAGACCGCCGCCCGCCTCCTCAAGAGCGACGAGGAGCCTCGTCCCATCCACAGCAATTGCTCCGGTAAGCACGCCGGTATGCTCGCTGTTTGTGCCCACGCCGGCTGGGACCCAGCCAGTTACAGCGATCCTGACGGCCCGCTCCAGAAGCTTGTCAGGCGCACCATTGCCAAGCTCTGTGGTCTCGAACCAGAAGAAATACAGGTTGCCGGGGATAACTGTGGGGTGCCGGTATTCGTCCTGCCGCTCGGGAACCTCGCTCTGGGCTTCGCCCGTCTTGCCACGAAAGGTGAGGCCAACACCCAAGACTTTCCCGAGGATCTGGCCGAGGCTGTAAAGCGGGTGCGAGAAGCTATGCGTCGCAACCCGTTCATGGTTGCAGGCACCGGTCGCTTCGACACGGCGCTCATGAAAGCTACGGACCTCGTCGCCAAGAGCGGGGCCGAGGGCGTCTTCGCCGCCGCGCACCCCGACGGTTGGGGGCTCGCGCTCAAGGTCTCCGACGGCGCGAGTAGGGCCGTAGCCCCGATGGCGCTAGCCGCGCTCGCCAAGCGGAGCGTACAGGTACCGGAGGAGATGACTAGGAAGGGGACGGTCTCCGACCTGCACGGCGAGACGGTCGGAGAGATCGTGCCGCTCTTTTAACCGCCTTCTCCCCATCCTTGCTGTGCCAGTAGTCTCTCTCTGGCCCAGTCAAGCATTCCCAGAGCTTCGTGGAACGTGGTGTCGTCGCTGGCGGGGTAGTGAAGGTGTGTTGTTCCGCCGCGTTCTACTGCGGCGAGGATCATCACCGACTCAAGCTTTGCATCGTCTCCGTACTGGGAGTCGATCACGTCCATCAACTGCGTCGCTATCCTCGTAAACTTGGATTGATCCATCGCTGGTGTTGTACTCCTTTGCTGACTTTGTCCCGCTGAACTTTCAATAGTGGACCCGCGACCAGCGGTTTACCCGTCTGTACCGGCCGGCAACCTCGTTCAGCCGTCTTCGACCCGGACGTTGAGCGGAGGCTACCAGTAGCCTCGCTCCATCTCCCGTCCGGGCCTACCCGAAAAACTTACGGGTTGAGGCGTAAACGCTGGCAGGAGCCAGAGGTGAGAACGAGCTCTTCGAGAGGCTGGTTAACCGATCAGCTTACGGTCTATGGCGGCCAATAACTCCTTGAGGTTGCGCGCGTTTTGTCCGAGGTCCAACACGCTAATCCGCGAGAAGCTGTGGAACACGACGTGGGTATTAGTGTGCGTGCCGGCGGGGCTCGGAGTGAGGGTGATGGTTATCCTGTCCGTGAAGCCGAGCCGCGTCTTGCGCGACGCCCCAAGTCCGGTCCCCGAACTTTCAAGCGACCAGCCGGTCAACCCGCCGATGACTTCCTCGATAGTTCGAATCAGCTTCTCTAATTGCACGGGGTAGGTGCGGGCGGTGCTCGCGGAGCGGAGCCTGGTCGAGTCTAAGAGTCTCATAGTGCTCCTATTGTAAACGCCTTGCGAAAGGCCGACGGCGGGACTGCTCCGCAGGGTTTCGAGGGCGAGGTTGAGGGCTGAGTACTGAAACTGATAACTTTTGAGCATGACGTTGAATCCCGAGTTTCTAGAAGCCTGTTACCGGGCGGGGGCGTTTCCTATGGCCGACGGGTATGGGAGGATCGAGTTCTACCGCTCGGACCCTCGTTCCGTGTTGGAGCTGGACTCATTGCGCGTTTCCAAGTCGCTGCGGCGTGTGATCCGGCAGGGCAGGTATGAGATTCTGCTCAACCGCGACTTCGAAGGTGTGATCCGTGCTTGCTCCCGACGCCCGGAGACCTGGATCAACGAGGAGATCATAAAAGGCTTTGTCGGATTGCACGGGAGAGGCAAGGCGCACAGCGTCGAGGCTTACAGGGACGGCGAGCTTGTAGGCGGACTCTACGGCGTTGCCTTGGGCGGCGCGTTCATGGGCGAGTCTATGTTCAGTCGGATGCGTGACGCCTCAAAGGTCTGCTTCGTACATCTCGTCGAGCGGCTCAAGCAACGAGGGTACGTGTTGCTCGACTGCCAGATACAGAATGATCATTTGGCGAGTCTCGGGGCCGTCGAGATCTCCGAGAACGAGTATCTGAGGAGGCTCAAAGAAGCCTTAAAGCTCCCCTGCAGCTTCGTATAGTCTGCTCCGAGACTATCTTCTACGCCGATTCCCAAGCCGAGCGCGGCTTGCTAAGTCTCGCGTTCGACCCTGGCTATGGCCGTACCAACAACTACCCCCGTGTCTACTACACTCCAAAGGGGACGGCCACGACTCGGGCTTACAACGTCGTGGTACGCGCGGCTACAAACGGTAACAGCATCATCCCGGGCAGGGGTAAGCTGATCCTTCGGCTCGATCCCCTCGGGGCGTGTGACCACGATGGCAGGGCGGTGCATTTTGGCGAAGACAACAGGTTATACATAACCGTTGGCGACAACGGCATAAATACCGCCGCGCAGTCGCTGGGCGGTCTGCACGGGAAGATGCTGCGCATAAATCCAAACGGCACGAGCCTACGCACAATCCGTTCTGCAACCGCGCCTCGGACAAGAACATGGCGATCTGGGTACTGGGATTGCGCAACCCTTACACCTTCGACGTTCAACCCGGCGCGGGACGTATTCTCATCAACGACGTGGGCCGGGCGACCTACAAGGAGATTGACTACGGAGCGCGCGGCGCGAACTATGAATTGCCCTTACACGAGGGGGCCGGAAAATGACCCCAGATTCTGGGGACCTCTCCGTTACTAACGCTCACGGCTCTTCCTCGACCACGGGATGCGCGATCACCGGGGGCGCATTCTACGATCTCGGGAACATCTAATTCTCGCAAGATTCGTCGATGACTACAACTTCGCCGATTACTGCGGCAGCTGGATAAAGAGGTTCGACCCCGTGCAGGGCAGCGGCGCTACGACGTTCAAAGCTGGTTCGGGAGAATTTCCATTGGATCTGAGGGTGGCCGGGAGGGGAGCCTTTACTTGCTAGCCCGAGCTACCGGTTCTGTTGAGAAGATATCCTACGACTCTACCGGCACCACCT
>DASQMR010000093.1:0-7835 GCA_035645375.1 Rubrobacteraceae bacterium | reverse complement strand
GGACATCGTTACCCGAGGTGAGCAGGGCATCGAGTTCCGGCTGGAAGAGTTCGGCGTACCCGAGGAATCACTCCTGGCCGATCACTCCATCGGCGAGCTTCAGATAGGAGAGAAGACCGGAGCTATGGTACTCGCCATCCGAACCTCGAAAGGCACCTTCGATACCACCCCCTCAGCCCAGGACAGAATCCATGTGGGAGATACCCTGATCGTCCTCGGTACCCGTGGGCAAGTGACCCGCCTCGAAGCTCTCATGAGCGGTGAAGGGCCTGCGAAAGAAGGCTCCTGACGCTCCCGGCGAGTATTAGAAACGCTTTGCTATAGCTTGACACAGATTGATACTATGTTAGCCTCTGGGTCTGCTTTGAACGACCTGGAGGCGTATGAGAGCTGGTTTAAAGGCGATGTTGGGCGCGGGGGCGGTGGCCTTGTTGGCGTCGTTGCCGGTCGAAGAGGCGGAGGCCGAGCCTGTTGTGAGTAGTTGGTACGGCCCCGGCTTCGAGGGTGCCCTTACGGCGAACGGGGACGTTTACAGGCCGGGCGAGCGTACGGCTGCGCATCGCAGCCTGCCGTTCGGCACGGAGTTGCTCGTGACCTATGGCGGTAGGAAAACCGTCGTGGAGGTCACGGACAGGGGGCCGTACGTCGGGGGCCGCAACCTCGACCTCTCCCAGAGGGCCGCTGAAGAGATCGGGTTGACCGCCGCCGGCGCTGACTCGATTGACGTGCAGGTTCTCGCGGGCGGGGACCGGGGAGAAGCCTCTAGCGGAGACTACGCGCCTCGCGCAAGGTACGTTGTTACGAAGTACGCCGCACCTTCCAAGAGTTACGATCACGAACCTCTGCGTCTGGTCGAACGGTCTTATCTAAAGGTCTTGGCTGCGGCGTTCACGCCGTACTCCAGACCATCGACGAGCGCCTGCCAGGAAGCCTCGATAATGTTCTCGCCGACGCCCACGGCGCCCCAGACGCGCTTGCTGTCGGTCGAGTCTATGAGGACGCGGGTCGTGGCGGCGGTGGCGCGGTGCTCGTCAAGTATACGCACCTTATAGTTGGAGAGATGTATCTCCTTTAACTCCGGGTAGTGCGGGCCTATAGCCTGTCGCAACGCTTTGTCCAGTGCGTTCACGGGGCCGTTCCCCTCGGCGGTAGAGATCACGCGCTGCCCTTTTACGAGTAGCTTGATCGTCGCCTCGGTCGTCGTCTCGCCGCCGGCGCGCTTCTCGGAGATAATCCTGAACGTCTCCAACTCGAAGAGGGGCCGGTCCTCGCCGGTCGTTCGCCCTATCAGCAGCGCGAGCGAGGCGTCAGCCGCCTCGTAGTGGTAGCCCTCGTACTCCCGCTGTTTTATCGCCGAGAGCACCCCCGTCACGTCCCCCGCGTCCAGGCCCATCTCCTCCGCCTTCGCCCGGATGGAGTTCTTCCCCGAGAGCTCCCCGACCGGCGTGCGCCGCGCGTTGCCCACAGCCTCCGGCGGTACGTGCTCGTAGGTCGCCGGGTCCTTCGAGATGCCGTCCACGTGCAGCCCGCCCTTGTGCGAGAAGGCGCTGCGTCCTACGTAGGGGCGGTGCGTGTCGGGCGTCAGGTTCATCATCTCCGAGACATAGTTGGAGACCTCGGTAAGACGCTTCAGGCGCTCGTCTTCCATTACTTTGAGACCCATCTTGAGCTGCAGGTTGGCGATGGTGGTCACAAGGTCGCAGTTGCCGCATCGCTCGCCCACGCCGTTGATCGTCCCCTGGACGTGCGTCGCGCCGGCCTCGACCGCCGCGAGCGCGTTCGCGACCCCGCACCCGGCATCGTTGTGGGTGTGTATCCCGATCTCCACCTCCGGGAACTCGCGCACGGTTCTTCCCACGATAGCCTTTAACTCCGTCGGGAGGGTCCCGCCGTTAGTGTCGCAGAGGACCAGCGTAGTAGCGCCCGCCTCCGCCGCCGAGCGTAGCACCGCCAGCGCGTGTTCCGGGTCGTCCCGAAAGCCGTCGAAGTAGTGTTCAGCGTCGAAGAGAACCTCCTTACCCGCGGCTACAAGGTATGCGACCGTGTCACTCACCGACTCGATATTCTCTTCCGGGGTGGTTCTTAGGACCTTCTCGACGTGCATCTTCCAGCTCTTGGCGACGATGCATGCTACGGGGGCGGAGAGGCTTGGAAGGAGCGTAATGGCTGGGTCGTCCTCGGCGCTTCCGCCGGGGCGTCTCGCGCGCGTAAAGGCTACTAGCTTCGCGTTCGAGAGCTCCGCCGCGTCGAAGCTCTCGAAGAACTCAGTGTCTTTAGGGTTTGAGGCCGGGAAGCCCGCCTCTATATAGTCCAGTCCGAGGCCGTCTAGCTCGCGGGCTATCCGGATCTTATCCTCCGTCGTGAGGCTTACGCCCTCGCGTTGAGTCCCGTCTCGCAAAGTCGTATCAAAAAGTTTGATGCTCATGTCACTCCTTCTCCGGCCGCCGCCCACTTGCTCACGGCCCGCGTAACTTCTTCCGTGCTGTTGCTCCCTCCGAGGTCCGGCGTCCTGAAACCCGACTCAAGGGCGACCGAGATCCCCTGTTCAATGGCCTCCGCGACATCCGGGCGACCGAGAGAGTGACGGAACATCATCGCTGTCGAGAGGATCGTCGCGTAGGGGTTCGCCGTGCCTAATCCTGCGATGTCCGGTGCCGAGCCATGTACGGGCTCGAAGATGCCGGTGGTGCCCGGCACACCAAGGGAGGCTGACGGGAGCATGCCCATCGAACCTGGAAGCATCGCCGCCTCGTCGGAGAGAATGTCTCCGAAGAGGTTCTCGGTCAGCATCACGTCGAAGCGCCTCGGGTCCCGGATCAGCAACATCGCCGCCGCGTCCACGAGCACGTGGTCGAGCGCGACCCCTGGATGCTCGCCCGCCACGTCCTCGACTACGCTTCTCCACAACCGGCTCGTCGCCATCACGTTCGCCTTGTCCACCGACGTCACGCGCCCTTGCCGGCCCTCCGCCGCCTCGAACGCGACCCTCGCCACCCGCTCGACCTCCTCGCGGGTGTACACGGAGAGGTCGCTAGCCCTGTCCTCTCCCTCCACCTTCTCACCGAAGTACGCCCCGCCCGTAAGCTCGCGGACGATGAGTATGTCCACGCCTTCGAGAACCTCGGGCTTGATAGTGGAGGCCGAGATCAGGGCCGGTATCGCCGCTACCGGCCTCAGGTTCGCAAACGCCCCTAGAGACTTCCTGAGCTTCAAGAGCCCTGCCTCCGGCCGGACCGGCTCCCGGTCGAAGTTCGGGTGCCCTACCGCTCCGAGCAGGACGGCGTCCGAGGCCTTGGCTTTCTCCAACGTCTCGTCAGAGACCGGCGCCCCCTCTTCACGGATCGCCGTGCCCCCGATCCTGCGCTCCTCGTAGGTGAGCGTAATCCCAAGGTGCTCCACCACGACGTCCATCACCGTCCGGGCGGCCCCGACGACCTCCGGCCCGATCCCATCGCCCGGCAGCAGCAAAATCTCAAACGAATCGCGCACCTAAACCTCCTACCTCCTAAAGCTTCGGTCGCGAAAGCAGCCACTCCCGCCCGCCCGACCCTAAAGCATCCGCGAGCAACTCTTCAGCTCGTTCCTCACTCACGACCTTTGTCTCTCTCCACAGAGCCCGGACTAGCCTTCCCAGAAATGTCTCTCCAAACTCCTCGACCGCGTTCGCCCCGAGTAGTAGCAAGCGGTTCTGGAAAGCCATCTGTGACTCCGCATCCGTATGCTTTCTAAAGCTGCGTAACGTAAACTCCGGTTCGCGGTCTATCTTACGCAGGTGCTCCTTCAGCGGTAGCCTCGTCCTTTGCGCGACCGCCGCCGACGCGGCCTGGGGTATGAACTCCCCGAGCCAGACAGGGGTACGTACGACCTCTCCTTGTAGAAGGAAGGCGTGAGCCAATTCGTGCCAGATGATCAGCGGGTACGTAGCCTGCGTGCGGGGACGGAATAAGGGGGAGAGGGCTACCGGTAGCACTAAGGCCGGCGGCCGAACGGAGCGTGTGAAGTACGGTAACCCGGTAGGATAGGCACGCTCGCCCTCGCGCGGCGCCTCGGCCCAGTCCTCTTCGGTTACCAGAAACACCTCCAACTCCGGCGGTTCTACGCCCAGCATCTCGGCGAGCATCGGCATGCCCCTCTCTAAGAGCGTCCGCGCCTCTGCCGCCTGCTCCTCCATCCCTGGCGCGTGGAAGACCGAGACGTCGCCGGGGAGGTGTTCGTAGTCTGGGAGGGTGGTGGAGGTCCGCACGCGGTATGTCCCTACGGCGCTGCCGGCGTCGAGACCCGCTTTGCCCCGAGCTTGCCCGCCGTGTACACGTTGACCGCCCGCACGTAGGATCTCGCCGCAGCCTCGACGACGTCCTGGCTCAAGCCTCGGCCGCCGTACTCGTTCCCCTCGAACTCGACCGAGACCCGGACCTCGCCCAGGGCGTCCTTGCCGCCCGTGACGGCGTCTATACGGAAGTCGGTCAAGCGGCCCCTGATGTTCGTGGCGGCGTCTACCGCGCGGAAGACCGCATCCACCGGACCCTCACCCTCGGCCTCCGCCTCGAACGTGCCATGGTCGGCGTGCGAGATCGTCACCGCCGCCCGGCTCTGGCGGCCTGTCGCCGCAACCACCCGGAAAGATTCGAGCACGAACTTACCCTCGAAAGAACCGACCTCGTCCGCTGCTATCGCCTCCAGGTCCGCTGCCGAGACCATCTTCTTGTGATCGGCGATCTCCTTGAAGCGCACGAACGCCCTCTTCAATACCTCGCCTTCGAGCGTGTACCCAAGCTCTTCGAGGGCGTCCTTCAACGCGTGGCGACCAGAATGCTTGCCGAGGAAGATGTTCGTGCCCTCAAGCCCGATATCTTTTGGGGTCATGATCTCGAACGTCCGCCGGTCCTTCAAAACACCGTCCTGGTGTATCCCCGACTCGTGCAAGAAGGCGTTGCGCCCGACGACCGCCTTGTTCGGCGGCACCTCGTAACCCGTCATATTTGAAACGAGGCGCGAGGTGTTGGCGAGCTGGCGAGTGTCCACTCCAACCTCGACCCCGTAGTGATCCCCCCGCGTCACGAGCGCCATCACGACCTCTTCCAACGAGGCGTTCCCGGCTCGCTCGCCGATACCGTTGGCAGCAACCTCGATCTGTCCGGCCCCGACCTGCACTCCCGCCAGGCTGTTCGCCACCGCGAGCCCCAGGTCGTCGTGGCAGTGAACCGAGAGTACTCTGTCCTGCAGGCCCGGTACCCGATCCTGCAGTTCTTGCAGAAAGACCGAGAACTCTACCGGGGTCGTGTAACCGACCGTGTCGGCGATGTTGATGACGTCCGCGCCGGCCTCGACCGCAGCGGCGACGACTTCGGCGAGGTACCCGATCTCCGTCCTCGTCGCGTCCATAGGCGAGAACTCGACCTCGGGGCAGAGGCTCTTGGCGAGCCTCACGGCCTCTTCGGCTCCCACGATGATCTCCTTCTGGTTCGAGCGCATCTGGTGCTCGATGTGTAGATCGGACGTCCCAACAAAGGTGTGGATGCGCGGTTTGGCGCTCCACTGCACCGCTTCCCAGGCTCGCTCGATATCCGCCTGGTGGATCCGGGCGAGGCCGGCTATGGTCGGGCCCTTCACCTCTGTTGCGATGCGGGAGACCGACTCGAAGTCGCCCTCCGAGGTGATCGGGAACCCGGCCTCTATTACGTCTACCTTCAGGCGGGCGAGCTGGTGGGCTATCTCGACCTTCTCCTCGACGGAGAGCGAGATCCCCGGCGACTGCTCGCCGTCTCTGAGGGTGGTGTCGAAGATCTGTACGCGACGCATGTTCTCTCTTTCCTCCTACGATAGTTGCTCTGGTGCGTTTGAGATGCGGCTGGTTCGTGTGGTGGCCGCAGGCAGCCCGGCGTTAGAGGCCGGGGCGGATAATTCGCCCGGCGACCACCCTGGTTAGTCGTAGTAGGGTGTCTTGAGAGAGACGCAAGATTTAAAGGGTGCCCTTCATACGAGAGATTAGTATCTCACCCGGCGGTTCGCTCTGCAACTTTACGAGGCATGCTCGCGCTACCCTAGGGTGCTTACGTAACGGAGCACGAAGAGGACGATAAAGACGATGGTTGCCGCTGTAATCGCGAGGCGGATCGCTCGTACCCATTCTGGGTTCACCTGTCATTGTTCTTCTCTTCTCCAAGCATCCAGTCCTTACCGCCGCGCCCCTTGCGCAACCTCTACGGCGACGGTCCACTCGGCATAATCAGGGTTCTCGCCCCGGGCGGCCTTAAAGTACAGCTCCTGCAGACGGCTCGCTATCGGGCCCATCTCTCCCGTGCCGACCTTCCGATCGTCTATCTCCGTCACGGGGGCTATCTGGAAGCCGGTGCCGGTAAGGAAGACCTCGTCGGCGGCGTAGAGTTCGGTGCGGCCTACGTCGCGTCTCTCGGTCCTTATCCCCAGCTCCCTCTCGGCCAACTCCATCACCGCGTCGCGGGTTATGCCTTCGAGGATGTCCGCCGTAGCCGGCGGCGTGATCAGCCCGTTCCTCCGCACGAGGAAGATGTTTGCCGCGCTCGCCTCCGAGACAAAGCCCGCCTGGGTCAAAAAGATCGCGTCGTCGTACCCGGCGCGATGTGCCGCGTCAACCGCGAGCGCCGTGTTGACGTACGAGCCGGTGCACTTAGCCCGCGCCGGGATGGCGTTGTCCGCCGTCCTTCGCCACGACGAGACGGCACACCGCAGGCCCGTCAGCTCCACGTAGTTGCCCATAGGGACGGTAAAGATCGAGAGCTCTGAACCTCCTCTGAGGTTCACCCCGACCGACTCGATGGACTTGTACGCGAGCGGCCGTATGTACGTGTCCTCTCGCGGGGCGTTTCGCTTGAGGATCTCCAGGGTTATTTCGCAGAGCTCATCCACCGTATTAGGCAACTCGATCTGCAACATACGGCACGACTTCTCGAACCGCTCGTAGTGCTCCCGGAGCTTAAGGACCTGGAGCGTACCCTTCGACTCGTTCCAGTAGGCTCGGATGCCTTCGAAGACCCCCGTGCCGTAGTTGAGGCCGTGCGTGGCGGGGGAGAGCCTCACGTCGCCCAGCTTGACATACTCCCCGCCGTGGTAGGCCCACTCCGCATCTGAGGCGGCGAACGCCTTACGGCTCACTACGCCTCACCCCCCGTTCTGCTCCCAGCGGGCGTCTCTGCGCCCTCGGCTGCCAAGGCTCTAAGCTCAGCCCCGACCTTCTCGACCCGCAGCTCGGCCTCCCGGCGACGCATCGCAAGGAAGCTCGCCCCGCCGGCCTGGTTCTCCAGGACCCAATCACGGGCGAACTTGCCGCTTTGGATGTCTGTAAGGATGCCGCGCATACGCTCCTTGGCGCCCTGGTCTATGATCTTTGGTCCTGCCGTGTAATCGCCGTACTCGGCGGTGTTCGAGATCGAATACCTCATCCCCGCGAGACCGCCCTCGTAGATTAGGTCCACGATTAGCTTCAGCTCGTTTACGCACTCGTAGTACGCGAGCTCCGGCTGGTAGCCCGCCTCGACGAGCGTCTCGAACCCGGCCTTGAGCAGCGCGGTGAGCCCGCCGCACAGGACTGCCTGTTCCCCAAAGAGGTCAGTCTCGGTCTCCTCGGCGAAGGTCGTCTCGATGATGCCCGCCCTGCCGCTACCGATGCCGCGAGCATATGAGAGGATCATCTCGCGCGCCTCGCCCGAGGCGTCGTTCTGGACCGCGAAGAGCGCCGGCATACCCTTACCCTCGGTATACAGACGCCGCAGCACGTGCCCCGGACCCTTGGGCGCCACGAGCCCGAGGTCTACCTGCGGCGGCACGACTATCTGGTTGAAGTGGATGTTGAAGCCGTG
>DASQMR010000092.1:0-5812 GCA_035645375.1 Rubrobacteraceae bacterium | reverse complement strand
GGATCTTCGAGGAGTTCGCGGGCCGCTTTAACGGCAAGACCAGTCCGGTCCACCTCTTCTGGCACAGCTTCGACCTAGCGGTCACGCGCTTCTCAGATAGACGCGTCTCACTGCTGGAGGAGACTGACCAGATTACAAGCGAGGCTTACTCGACGAGGTCATATCTTTCAGGTTCTGGCCCGGAGACCAAAACGTACGCGAGCCTGCCTTCTACTCTTACACTGCGGCCGAGCCCGAGGGCCTGACCGGGCAACCCCAACGCCCAGCGACGGCAGCCTGGAAGGAGGGAGGTACAGCGCTCCTGACCTTCGAGCAAGTCCGAATCAGCGGCTCTCCTAAAGATATCTTGCTTGAGTTCCTCCAAACCGCCGGTTAACGCACGCCCCCTCCGATGACGGCCGTGCGAGCACTCTTTAGCCCGGCAACGGGACGCCGAGGTGGTCGTAGGCGCGGTTCGTGGCGACACGGCCTCGGCTCGTGCGTTGGATCAGACCGCTCTGCAAGAGGTACGGCTCGTAGACGTCCTCCACGGTGTCACGCGCCTCGCCCAGCGCCACAGAGATCGTCCCGACCCCAACCGGCCCGCCGTCGAACTTGCGAATGATGAGGCCAAGGTACTCCCGGTCTATAGGGTCCAGGCCAAGCCCGTCCACGCCTTGCATCGCCAGGGCCGCCCTTGCCGTCCTCTCATCTATCGTCCCGTCTCCGACCACCTCGGCGTAGTCGCGCACGCGCCGTAAGAGGCGGTTGGCGATACGCGGAGTGCCACGGCTCCGGGTCGAGAGCTCCTGAGCGCCGCCGTCGGTTACGGGGATCTTCAGGATGCCCGCGTTTCGCACCACTATCTTCTTGAGATCCTCGGGCGCGTAGTAGTCGAGCCGGGCGTTGAAGCCAAACCTATCCAAAAGCGGCTTCGTCATAAGGCCGGTACGCGTCGTGGCGCCGACGAGCGTGAAGCGCGGTACGTCCATTCTGATCGTGCGAGCGGACGGCCCCTGGCCGAGCACGATATCCATTGCGTAGTCCTCCATCGCCGGATAGAGGACCTCCTCGATCTGCCTGTTGAGACGATGGATCTCGTCTATGAACAGGAAGTCTCCTTCCTCGAGCGAGGTGAGGATCGCCGCCATGTCCCCGGCACGCTCCAGGCTTGGCCCGCTCGTGACCGAGATGTCTACCCCCATCTCCGTGGCGAGTATCCTGCACAGCGAGGTCTTACCGAGCCCCGGCGGTCCCGCTAGCAGCATGTGGTCGAGCGCCTCCCCACGACGCTTCGCCGCCTCCACGAAGATCCTCAGGTTCTCCTTGAGCGCCTCCTGCCCGATAAACTCGTCGAGCGAGCGTGGTCTGAGCGTAGGCTCATCACCCTCCGTATCCTCCATCGGGTCGAGCGGTCGTTCGGTATTCGCCGCCCCGGTAATATCCTCGTCCGCCGGGCTTCCGGCCGGGCCTCCGCGCACTGTGAAGTCGTCCATCTCCTCCATGCCTTCGTTCCAGTCCTGCCCCACCCCGTAGGCCGACCGCCCGTTCTCGCCACGATTCTCGGAGCTCAACGCCCGCTCCTCATACGTCGCAACGCCTCTTTCATATACCTCTGTACGCTGTCCTGTGGGGGTACTTGCTTGAGAGCGTATTCCGCCTCCTCAAGCGAGTACCCTAAAGCGGTCAGCCCTTCCCGAGCTTCGACGTAAGGCCCGCCAACATCACCACCAGAGATCCCAGGGTCCAGAGAAGCCAGGTTCTTCCCCCGCAGCTCCAGGACCAGCCGCTCGGCCGTCTTTCTCCCCAAACCCGGCACCGAGGCAAGCTTGACCACGTCGCCGCGGCCGACCGCCTCGGCGACCTCCTGTGGGTTCATCGCGCTCAGGATCGCCAGGGCCAGCTTCGGTCCGACCTTGCTCACCGCCGTGAGCGAGTCGAATGCCGCCCGTTCGCCTCTATCCGCGAACCCGAACAGGAGCATCGCGTCCTCCCGCACCACCATGCGGGTGTGCAGCACGCACTCCTCCCCGATTGGCGGTAGCGCCCGCAAGCTCGACGCCGACGCCGATGCCCGGTAGCCTACCCCCGCGACATCCAACACGACGCCCTCCGCATCCTTCTCGACCAGTTGTCCCCGCAGTCTCTGTATCATTCGTCAATTATCCAGCACAACTCGTTATTTCCCCACCCCCACCTTGCCCCGCTGCCGCCCTATCCCGGCCGAGAAAGCGTGACATATCGCGATGGCGAGGCCGTCGGCCGCATCGTCGGGGCGAGGGATCTCGCGCAGGTTCAACAACGTCTTGACCATCTCCTGCACCTGCCGCTTCTCCGCCCTCCCATACGAGGTGATCGCCTGCTTGACCTGTAAGGGCGTGTACTCGGCTACCTCTACTCCCGCCCTGTACGCCGCCAGCAGGGCGACCCCCCTGGCCTGGCCTACCGTAATCCCCGTGGTCACGTTCGTGTTGAAGAACAGCTCTTCGACCGCTACCGTCTCCGGCCGGTACCCCTTCACGAGCTCCGTCACCCCATCAAAGAGCCGTCCCAGTCGGCGCGGCATCTCCCAGGCGGAGGGCGTCGTGATCGCCCCGTGTTGTATGTAGTGGAGGCGGTTACCCTCCTGCCGTATAACGCCCCACCCCATCGTCGCCGTCCCCGGATCTATCCCGAGTATGACCCTGCCTCCGCGCCGTTCCATCGTGCTCACCGCCATGCCAAAGAGGTTACCCCGTCACAACCTGTCCTGCAGCGCTCCCAATATATGGTACCGTCGCAGAGAGAATCCACTACTGCGTTACGCAGCCGACTACACTCGAGGAGAGAGCATGCCGGACTATCTACCGGAGGTCTTCCAGCAGTTTAGACGCCGATATCCCAGGGTCAAAGAAGCTTTCGACGCCCTGGGGGCGGCCGAGCACCAAGCCGGTCCACTGGGCGAAAAAGAGCGCCGTCTCGTTAAGCTCGGCATAGCCGTCGGCGCGGAGTCGGAGGGCGCGGTACGCTCCCATACCCGCAAGCTTCTCGGGATAGGCGCCTCGGAGGAGGAGATACTGCACGCCATAGTCCTCTCCCTCACTACCATCGGCTTCCCCGCCGCCAACGCCGCCCTGGCCTGGGCCGAAGAGGTCCTCTCCGAAGAGCGTTAGCCTCCGGTCTGCCACTTCTCCTCGTCGTAGATCCACTCCCGCTTCGGAGGCACAAAGGTTGGGGTACGAACGGTGAGGGACGGGACAAGCGCCGCATTCTCTACGCGAACCGTAGCCAAGCCGTTTGCTCGCTCAACCTCAAGGATGCTAACCTCGAACGGCGGCTCGACGAGCGCTGCGCAAGCGAGCTGGAGCACCGGCCCCGCTATGCTGTCTACGCGCAAGTGTACGTGCCCGCTAACTACGACCGTCGGCGCGGACCGCTCAGTCAGCGACTGTAATATCTCCTCCCGGTCCGCAAGCTCATCCCCGTACAGCAGCCCCGCCTCCCGAGTCGTCTCTTCGAAGGAGATCAACGGGTAATGAGTTAGCCATACGACAAGCTCTTCCCCCCACGAGGATACTTCCGGCCTCCCGGCCGCGCGTGACACCCAGGCATCGTCCATCGTGGTAGAGACGCCCGCGGCCCTTACCTCCTCAACCATCGTGCCGTCGGGCGTCGCGAGTCGGACGTTACTCGCCCCGACCCGGTGAACCGCATCCTTTACTGCTTCAACCCTTTTGAAGCAGTCGTGGTTCCCTGAGACGACCCACACCGGAAGTACGGTCCGGGCCGCCAGCCTCACTCCCCTCTCGACTGACCAGTCATCCCCGGAGTTTGAGATATCCCCGAGAAGCACCACCCCGTCGACGCCGGCTTCAACGCACGTCTGAAGCGCATACCGAAAGGCTGTGACCGTATCCGACATATAAAAATCACTGTGCCAGGCTCCGACCCTCGTCCCGCCAGGCCCAAGATGCGAGTCGGTAACGATACCGAGCTTCAAACCCAGCCACCTCCCGCCGGTCAGAGGATGAGCACAAAAAGACGGTCGGGATCTTTTCGTAGACCCCGACCGTCGACTACTCTACCGCTACTTCAAGAACTCTTTCGCGGCTCTCTTCGCTTTGTCGGCTCCAGATCCCGAACCTCCAGAACTCTTGCCTTTCTTACCGCTTGAATCACCAGCGGAACCCTTCTTACCTGACGCGGCCTTCTTTACGGCCCCCTTGACCTCTTTCCCTACTCCTCCAGCCATATCGCTGGTCCCACTCCTTCCCCTGCCCGCTTGTCTTGCTACCCGCGTTTCTACCCCTCGCATAGGAGCTCCAAACCAGAGACGGTGTAGCGAGCTCGATCTGCGTGCCTATCGATGGTCACCGCCTCTCATTACCGTGCGAAGAGGTCGGACGCAAATTCTGACCTTTCTCTTAAGATGCTCATGGTAGCCGGGACGTGCAGCGTAACATCATCTCCACCGACCTCTGACTCCTCTCGCGAAACATGGAGCGCGCGCGCCAGCGTGTAGCCGAGACCCGATAAGGGTACTCCGAAGTCGAGGTAAGCCGGACGTGAGCGTTGCGGCTTGGCACAGGTGATCGGGAGAGAGGGTATTTTGAGCGGGATCGAGCGTTTAAGGCTGCTGGCGGGGACTGTTCTACTGGCTCTTTCACTGGCCCTCCTGGGCGGCTGCGGGGGTAACGACGTGCAAGAGGAGAAGCAAGATGTTGAGGAAGCGGGTCAAAACTTTCAGGAGGAACAGCAAGAGCTAGAGGAAGCGGAGCCGGGAGAAGAGAGTCAGGAGGAGCAGGAAGACGTCCAGGAGGCGCAGGAGAACCTACAGCAGGAGCAACAGGACGTAGAACAGGAGCAGCAAGAAGGAGACCAAGATGAGCAGTAGCAGCTTTAAGGTGACATGAGTCGGTACTGCAGGCAGCTGTCAGCTCGAAACACCGGACAGTTGCCTGGGGCACAGGCAACCTCACGCTCGCGAAGTTTAGTGTCCGCTCCATCCACCCGATGCTCAGCAGCAAGTCTTGAGCGCATACCTTCCACATTACTTCGGCCTCTCGGTTAAGCGACTGATCGTCCTCTAACCGTTTGTCTGCCGCGCTTATAAGGGTGGGTTCTATAAGCCTTTATCACCAACTTCCGGCCGAACTCTAAGGCTCTTTACCGGTCCTGCTGTTTCAAAAGAACGTTCTGGCAGCAAGACAAGGCGCTGATTGCAGTACTATTGCTTTTTCGGCAACTAGAAAGGACTAGAGAGATGACTTATCTGGAGGGGCGGCTTCGAAAAGTTACAGAGGGCGGCGAACACACTGGATACGTCCTGGAAGTAGAAGTAGATCTGTCGAGGGTTAAGGATGCTGAAGAGTTAGAGGACGAGTCGGTAGCCGTTACCGGCGATGTTGAGTTCGTAGGCTATACGGAGCGGGGCAAGATCCTGGTTTTCAGGGCGACATCGGGCGCGACAATAGACGATGCGGAATAGAAGTATTCTGCGCCGGCTCGTTAGAGGGTGCCTCAGACACTAAAGCGCCTGCTCCTTGTTCGACGTATCGAGAGCAGAGCGCCACAGGCCTCGCTAGGATGATGCAAGCAAAGTAAGGCTAAGTGCAGATGATCGATCCCTGCACACGCCGGGACTAGCGTGATCCGTACATGGCGTTTACCTTCGCCCGCCACTCTAGAACCTCGGCGCGCCTAGCCTCCATCTCTTTGGGGTGTGCTGCCGCGAGGTTGTGCTCCTCCAAAGGGTCCTCGGAGAGATCGAAGAGTTCATCGGGAGCATCGTCGAAATGGTAGACGTACTTCATTGTTCCTTTTATGCTCGCCAGACACCCGCTCTCGCTCCAGC
>DASQMR010000091.1:0-3391 GCA_035645375.1 Rubrobacteraceae bacterium | reverse complement strand
ACATCGCACCGCCCAACTTCCGGGAAGCCCCACAGACCCCACTTCCGAGAACCCCCTGCACCCGAAGTTCGCAGAATTCCTCTTCCACGCACTCGGGTGAATAGGGGTAGGGAAAAGGTAGAGATCAGCTCCTGCTCGACTGGGCCCTCGCAAAGAAGTCAATGTGACCGCAATTTTGACTGTAATTGACTGCAACCGGACCGGACAACACTGGACAAAGTCGGACGATACGCACGATTGCGATCAGAATGGGCCGTGAGAAGCCTATAGTAATCGGCATTTCTACGCGGTATCCAAAGTGGGCGATGCCCTATCGAACCAGCGACCTCCTCCTTGTAAGTTAGGTCAGCGTCTTCCTACTGCGCTCTATCCTGTTGGGAAATTCCGCTTATCTGGGCGGTTTTCGGTAGTTTAGTTCGGGAACGCATCCGGCTGTGTTCGGCTCTGTACTGCTCCGGTTGCAGCATGGTTGCAGCACGCTCCACAGCATCGACCACACGTATTGACCTGCGTGTGACCAGCGGGGAATGAGACGTTACCCCGAAGACCCCCATCAGAAGAGTAGTTAACTACCGTTCAACACGGGATCCCAAAGTCGGAAGCTGCGCGCTTCTTCGACGTGAGCCTCAGATCCTGAGGACTACGCTACGCTAAGGTGGCTCACCAGGGGCCTCATGCAAGCGAACAACCACCCCAGTAACGCGATGCCTCCCTTTCTACGCAAAATGGATGAGATCAACCTTTGACTAAAGTCCTAGATAAAGAGCCGCCCTTCGTACGATGTGCCCGCCTACCTCCACCGCTTTACTGGGGTCCACAAGGTAAAGCAACGACACGGATAGGAGAGCGTGATGAACGGTTGGGCTGAATACGAGATCGGTCGGCAACACCATGAGGAGATACGGCACGAAGTAGCGACGGCCCGCCTTGAAATATTGGCGCACGCGAACCGTGAACCAAGGCCCTACGTGGTGCGGGATCTGAGCTGGGAGCTTGCTCGATATCTCGATACGGAGGGCTTCTCGGCAAGCGCCTCCGCAACTTCGAATGTCCGCCCGTGGCGTCCGCTCAAGCTACTAGAGGAGGAGCGAGTGGGCAGCTGAGGAAGAGACGCAGTACTTCGAATGATAAGACCACGAAGAGAAGAAAGGCGCGCGGAGGAGCGACCGAAGTAAAAGCCGTAGTACTTCGAACATCACAGAGTACGAAAAAGGAGCAAGTTATGACAGTTAGGCGAGCCGAGATCCGTGGGAATCTCAAGGAAGTCGAAATGGAAGGTCTGGTTTACAAGGGAGCAGGTCACCCTCACGGGCAGGGGCCGCAGATCGATACGCAGGTCTCTATCCGGGTTGCAACACCCTGGGACGGTGAGAGGTTGCGCGGGATGTTGTCTCGCCTCTCTCCCGAGACCATCTACCGGAGGTTCCACCTTCCGTACCCGGACGTGCCAGAGTGGATGCTAGCCGTCATGTTGGACGTGGATAACCACGACAAGGAATTCCTCGTCGCCGTTGCAGAAGAGGAGATCGTCGGCCACGCCATGTACGTTAGGGTCGGGGACGGCAGTGAGGCCGAGATGGCGATCATCGTAGAAGACGGGTGGCAGTCGAAGGGAGTTGGGAAGTCGCTTCTCTCCAAGCTTGCGAAGAGAGCCAGGCTTCAAGGCATCGAAACCTTTACCGCAGAGGTACTCGGGGAGAACCGGCGCATGCTCGGTCTTGCCGCCGTATTCGCCGGGACCGACTACACGATAGAGGACGACCTTTACCACGTTCGCATGCCGCTGCGGACGCTCGAGCCGCCAGCGTACACCGCGCGGACCCTTAGCGCCGCATGAATATTGGAGCATCACAAATGGCAACCACAATCAGCAAACCCGGCAGACGAAGTCATCTAGGAGGGACAGCACGTTCCCAAGAGACGGGCTACTCACGGAGAAGCCGGGACCATAGGCCCCTGTCAAGCGAGGAGATCAGGCCGAGGAGCATCGCCTATGACCTCGACAGGACTATCGAGGAGGGGCCGAAGACGGCGTCCTCTAGAGGGGCGGCGTTTGTCTCAGGCGTGAAGGCCATAGCGCCGGTCTTGCTCGCCCTGATCCCCTTCGCGTTGGCCTTCGGCACGATGGCGGCGGGCAGCGGGCTCTCGACCCTAGAGACGCTCGCCATGTCGGTTTTCGTCTTCGCAGGCGCCGCGCAGTTGGCGATGCTCCCGCTGATCTCGACCGGCGCTTCGGTGGCGGTCATCGTCCTGACCGTCCTCGTTATCAACCTGCGGATGACCCTCTACAGCGCCTCCCTGGCGCCCCACTTCCGGCGCCTACCTGCGGGATGGAAGGGACTGCTCTCTTACCTCCTCACCGACCAGGCCTACGCGGCGACCATCACCCGCTTCGACGAAGGACGGACAGAGGAGCCGGACAAGCGCTGGTATTACCTCGGCGCGGCGCTGGCGGTCTGGGTCACCTGGCAGCCGACCGCGATGCTCGGCGTCTTTCTCGGTTCTCGGGTTTCGGAAGGCTGGTCCCTGGACTTTGTGTTGCCCCTGACGTTCATAGCCCTCGTCCTCCCGGCCATCAAGGACCGCATGACCGCCACAGCCGTCCTCTCGGCAGGCATAACCGCGGTGTTCGTGGCCGCGATGCCGCTGAACCTCGGGTTGATCACCGCCGCACTAGCCGGCGTTGGGGGTGGCCTAATCGCCGAGAGCCTGGTAGGAGAGAGCCTGGTAGGAAGGAGGCGGAGATGAGCACCCCGGCGTTGTGGCTGACTATATTCGGAGCGGGCGCGGTCACGTTCGCGGTGCGCCTCTCCTTCATCGCGCTCTTGGAACGGATACAGATACCTCCTCCCCTCGGACGGGCGCTGCGGTTCGTGCCGGCGGCGGTGCTGACAGCCGTCGTGATCCCGCTGTTGTTCTACAAAAACGGCGTTCTGGATGTCTCGTTGGGCAACGAGCGTTTGCTCGCCGGGCTGGTGGCAGCCTTGATCGCCTGGCGCACCAGGAACGTCCTGTTCACCCTCGGTGGAGGCATGGCGACGCTATGGACATTGCAGGCCATAGGACAAAGCCTATGATGAATTAGCTTATCTAAGCCAGATTGGGAGAGCCGACGAGCGACTCGAACCGCTGACCTGTTCATTACGAATGTAACCGCGATTTTGACTGTAACTGACTGCAACCCAACCGGACAACACCGGACAAGGCCGGATGATACACACGATTGCGATCAGACTGGGCCGCGAGAAGCCTATAGTAATCGGCATTTCTACGCGGTATCCAAAGTGGGCGATACTGGGTTCGAACCAGCGACCTCCTCCTTGTAAGTTAGGTCGGTATTCTCCTAATGCGGTCTGTCCTGTTAGGAAAATTCGCTTATCTGAGCGGTTTT
>DASQMR010000090.1:0-2569 GCA_035645375.1 Rubrobacteraceae bacterium | reverse complement strand
CAGCTTCAAGAGCCAGGCGACTCCCCCAGCTACGAGGACGGACGCCAAGATAACGACCCATCTGCTCGTCGTCACGATCATCCTGCCGTTTCTAAGGTGCGTTCTTTCCCGCGTCTTGTGTCGGAACACCTTGCGCCCATTGTAGCGAAGCCTGCGAGGATGCCGCAAACGGATGTCCGAGAACCCCTAAAGGCGAACTTCGGAGAACGCCTCTTCCACGCACTCGGGTGAATAAGGGGTTGTTAGTCCGCCTGCCGCCCCTTGGTGACGGTATCGGGGCGCAGCCACAAGGAGACGTGCTCGGGCTGCACGGTCCTGCTCGCCACCCCCACGAAGTCGTTGCTTAGGACGTCCAGGTCGGTCTCCTCTCGCAGCCTCGCCGAGAAGGCCGCAAGCGTCTTTGCGGCGTCGTACTTGCTGCGGTAGAAGCGGCGGTCCACGAAGCCCTGCACTCGCCGCAGCAGCGGGTTGAACAGGGCGGCTATCGCCAGGGTGGAGGCGACGACGGCCAGGGTAGACTCTTGGCCCGTCAGGACGCGCAAGAGGGCCTGCAAGGAAACCACGCTCCCCACGTAGACTAAAGCCAGCGTCGCTGTGAGCGAGCCGTAGACGAGGGTGCGGTTGATGATGACGTCTATGTCGTAGAGGTGGTAGCGGAGGATAGCGATACCAACAGCTACGTACAGACCGACTATGGGCACCATTTCGGTCAAGGTGTCCCACGCTCCAGGCGGCTCGTAGATAAATGAACTGATCCACTGTCCGACCAACAAGGCAGCGGCGTAGGCAATCCACTTCAGCTGCTGACGCTCTACCCCACCGGCGCGACGATATCGGAGAACCAGCGAGAGTGCCGATAGGACGATGGCGACAAGGATGACTATTACCCCGGCGAACCCAAGGAAGGTGAACACTCCCCCAGGGGTGCCCCCGACGCCCAGCGGGTTTGCGCCCGGTATGAAGTTGTCCTCGACAGGCATGAACGGAGCGGCCACCAAGGCTGTTACTCCGGCTGCCACGATGGCCCACACCACGATCCTCCAGCGGCGCGACGGCAGCCTCCCTGTGGGGAATAGCAACAAGAGGAAAGGAAACAAGGCGGTAGACACCATCCACCCCACTCCTGCCCCTACATTACCGATCGTGCGAGGAGATGGCAAAGATCCCGGCTGCACCTCCAGGGAGTAAGCGGCGTAGACCTGCGCTAACAACAGGAGAGCGAACCCCATGCCGAAGCCGAGCCACAGCCATCCGTAGGGGTTCTCTGGGCGGCGTGAGGCGATCAGCCCGCCGAGGATTGGAGCGCCGCTGATCCCAAGGGCCAAGATAGCCTGTCCGTGCCACGGGGTCCATCCCTCTGGCAGCGGCGTGGACCAACCGAGAAAGATCAGCAGGAGACCCAGGATCGTAATCAACAGGCTCACGGCGACGAGCGACCAGGCCAACCATGAGGCGGCGCGGGCGCTCATCCCACCGGTCTCGGCTCAGAGCTTCGCGTCTGTCGCTCCCATCGTGGCATGGCAGCTACCCTACTACGTTTGTCGCTCAGTGTTTGCGGTTGTCACGCCAGAGCCCCAGCACGATCGCCTAAGTAGCGTTCACAGGTCTCGCCCCTTTGCTCCTTTCAGAGACGAGCGCGTAGCCGAGCGCCACCCACAGGAGGCCGAGGGCGATGCCCCCCCATCCATAAGAGCTGAGCAGGAACACGACGAGCGGAACGTAAGCAAGGAGCAGCACACCGCACCAGCGTGGCAGCACCTTCGCCCGCAGGGTGGCTACGCCGAGCAGCGGGAACCCTACGAGCCAGCCCAGCATCCCTGAGACGAATACCGAGCTGAGAAAGGCCTCGCCGAGCGCGTCATGGGTGATGATCGCGATTACCGTGATCGCACACAAGAGCGTCGTCCCGAGAGAGGCCACTATGAACCCCGCCGTCCCCAACCGTCCGTAAGCCGGAGCCTGCCGAGCGCGGAGTCCCAAGAGTGCCCCAAGCATGCCCGCCTCGGCAACGGCGTGGGCCGATTCGATGAGGTACATGGCAGTCGATCCCAGGGGCCCGGCACCCGCTTCTGGGTACACCATAACGAAATGGACGATGCCCGACGCCGCCCAGGCCACACCGGCCAGCAGCGCAGCCAGTCCGCCCCACCTAATAAAGTCCGAAGACTTCATAAACCTCCTCTCCCAGAATTCACCTTCCACGCACTCCTCGGGTGAATAAAGCTTCGGAGCAAGGCCAGCCGACAAAAGATTCATCGCCGATCCATCGGGAATTCATCGCTGTGTGCTCTCATAAGAGCCGGTGGACCGGGTATGGAGGATGGAGTGATGCGCAACAGACCTCTATCCCAGCGATGTGCCCGGCCCACCGGACTATTCGACTCTAGCAACCAAACTTCTAACTGTCTTTGGATTTATATTAGAAACACACTTCAGAATTAGAAAGCTTACAGCGCCACAAACCTTGCTAGCAACACCGCCGCCAGGTACACCAGCAGCACACTCGCGACCAACATCATCGCCCCCTGTCCACAGCACCACTACCACCAACCACCCCGGCAGCTTCAAG
>DASQMR010000089.1:0-9000 GCA_035645375.1 Rubrobacteraceae bacterium | reverse complement strand
CAATGCACTATCGCGTCGACGCCCCGGACAGCCTCGTCGAGATTCGCACCAGTGTAGAGGTCTCCCCTGACCGTGCCAGGCTTCCCACTCCGGCTCAGCACCCGAACTTCGCGGCCTGTGGCGCCCAAGCGGTCCACGACCCCGCTCCCGAGCGTGCCCCTTCCTCCCGTGACCAGCACCTTTGATGCGCTCATCCCGAACCTTCCTCTTGGCGCAGCGGAGGCAAGGTCCTTAGCTTCTCCGGGTTGACGACTATGCGGATGGCGCGGATGCGTCCCTCCGCCGCCTCGAGCGTCGTCACGCTGGTGGGACGCCCGCCCTCGTAGCCCAATATGCCAGGCTCACCGTTGACTTTCGTCGTACGGACGGAGAAGTCGGAGGGGACTTTGCTGAGGATGCCCAGCAGGAATCGGGCCACCCTCTCCGAGCTGCGGATCGGGTTGAGCGCGGCGCGCGCCTTGCCGCCGCCGTCTGAGTAGAGCGTGACGTCTTCGGAGAGCAACCCGAGCAACCCTTCCATGTCTCCGCTCTGGCAGGCTTCGACGAAACGTCCCGCGAGCCGCTCCTCTTGCTCCCGCGAGCTCTCGAAGCGGGGACGCCGGGCCGCGACGGCCTCCCGCGCCCGCCGCGCTATCTGGCGGCAGTTCGCCTCGCTCTTGTCTACGACGTGGGAGATCTCATCGTAGCCGTAGCCGAAGACCTCGCGAAGCAGGAAGACCGCCCGTTCGACCGGCGTCAGGCTCTCCAGGAGCACCAGGAAAGCCATCGAAAGCGACTCGTCAAGGGCTGCCATGTCGGCGAGGTCGAGGCTCTCCTCCGTCAGCAGCGGCTCCGGCAGCCACGGCCCGACGTACTCTTCCCGGCGCGATCGTGCCGAGCGCAGCCGGTCTATGCACAGGCGGGCGACGACCGTCGAGAGGTACTTCCGCGGTGCCTGCATCTTCCCCTCCGGGGCCTCCCGCCAACGCAGATAAGCCTCCTGCACTACGTCCTCCGCCTCCACAACGCTACCGAGCATCCGATAGGCTATGGAGAATAGGAGCGGGCGGTGCCTCTCGTAGGTTTCTACATCGTTCACGGGCGCTTTCCTGTTTCCGTCCTCTTCGTCGCTCCTTATACACTTAAACGAATGAGGGCAGCCGTTTGTGACACTCGTCTCGTCAGTCGCTGGTCGGTTCGCACAAGGCCAAGTACTCGTCGAACTCTGCGACCTTCTGGGTACCCAAGTGCACCTCGTAACGGGTGATCTTGCCCCAAGCGACTCTGGCGAATAATACGCTGCGGTTGTCTTAGGATTACCGGTACCCGATCAGCCGCGCTGCGCCAACCCGCCAAAGACGAGCCTCTGGGCAAACGCTGGCAAACCGGCGAAGTAACCGTCCTGGAGCGCAGAGCAGTCCCAGCCACAGCTCCGTGCTCTAGTTTGCAAAACTCCTGCTCGTGCGGCAGGTGATCGGGGGTCTTGTTGCGACGACTCCTTTCCCTTTTCGGAACCATAAGTGGTAAACGAATGGTAGTAACCGCTTGATCGCCCGCACAGGATCTTCAATGGGAAAACAAAAACCCCGCTTTTGCGGGATTTTCTGGGGCGCGCTCGGCAGGACTCGAACCTGCGACCTTCTGATTCGTAGTCAGACGCTCTATCCAGCTGAGCTACGAGCGCGAGTAAGCAATGCTAACAGCTTTTGTATGATACCTCTGGGAGCCTAGATCCTCAAGGTGGTGCTTGGCTAAGGTATACTCCTCTCAGGCCGTCAGGAGGAACGAAAAGTGGGTGGTTTTCGGCGTTTTGAGTGCGTCCATTCTGCTTGTCATAGGAGAAGATGAAGAACGGTTACACCTGAGGCGGGCGCTTTCAGGGGAGGGGTGGCGCGTGATCCCAGCCGGAACCGGCGCCCAGGCGCGTCAGATGGCTGAGAGGCAAAGCTTCGAGGTGGCCGTCGTGGACAACCGTCTGCCGGACGAGCGTGGGTTCCAGGTCATAAGCAGCGTGCAGAAGCCGGGCGTATCTACCGTGGCCCTGCTCCGGGACGAGGATACTATGGACCGCATCGTCGGCATCGAACTCGGCGCTGACTATTACATGCGTTCTCCGGTCAACCCGCGAGAGTTGGTGGCACGCGTAAAGCAGATCATGCGCAAGAGGGAACGCGGTGCGGATAACGATTCTCCCGGCCGTCTCTCCGTAGGCGATCTTGAGATCGATCCGGACATCGTCGAGGTGCGAAAGGGGGGTAAAGAGGTGCAACTCTCTCCTCGCGAGTTCAAGCTTCTCTACACTTTGACGAAGAGCCCCGGACGCGTCTTCCCGCGTGGCTCTCTTCTGAGGCAGGTATGGGGCGAGGACGAGTACATCGACGAGCGCACCGTTAACGTCTACGTCCAGCGTCTGCGCGCCAAGCTCGGCGACGAGCTTATAGAGACCGTCCGGGGTTTCGGATACCGGCTCGTCAAACCGGACTAAAGCTTTAGGTTAGCGGTTCGGCGTATCAGCGCGCCGCCACGTATGGTCTCGCCGGCCAGACGTCGTAGTCGTGGCCTACGATGCAGTCCTCCAGATACGCGCCGTCCCCGACCGAGGCTCCGGCCAGTAGAAGTATCTTTATATCCGACGAATCTCTCCCCGGCCCCCAACAGTCGTGGGGAGACGTCGCGGGCGAAGTCAAAGAAGATGTCTTCGGGGATGTACTCCAGCACACACGGCTCCAAGACGTAGATGCCGGTGTTGGCGAGCGTGCTGACGGCCTCCTTCGGGTCCGGGCCTCAACCTGGTTGCCTGACAGCCTGCAAGCTGCCTTCTCGTGCTCTATATTCTCTCGCATGCATGATGGCACTCTACACCGACTCTTCCCAACGGCCAAGATCGACGAGCCGCTTAAGCGCTACACGGCCTGGAAGATCGGGGGGCCCGCCGACGCTCTCCTTGAGCCTTCAGGCGCCGAAGAACTGATCGAAGCCATACAAAGGGCCCGAGAACACACTATACCCGTGACCATCCTTGGCGGCGGTACGAACGTTCTCGTGCTTGACGGCGGTATAAGAGGTCTGACTATAAGGCTGGCCCGTGCGTTGACCGCCGTGGACGTATGCGGCACGGAGGTGGTCGCCGACGCAGGCGTCCTCTACCCGGTGCTCGCTAACACGACCGCCGGTAAGGGCCTGGGGGGTTTGGAGTTCGCGACCGGTATCCCGGGTACAGCGGGGGGCGCGGTTTACATGAACGCTGGCGCCTACGGCAGCGAGACCAGAGAGGTTCTGACTTGGGCCGACGTATACAAGCCGGAGGCCGGCGTGGTCGAGCGCATTCCGAACATTCGACTCGGTCTCTCTTACCGCCGCAGCATGTTGCACGACCGGCCCGGTTGGATCGTATTGCGCGCGGGTTACTCCCTCACTCTTGGAGACTCTGAAGAGTTGAAGGCCCGCATAAAGGAGTTTCGCGCTCAGCGCATGAACGGTTCTCCGAACCGCCCGAGCTGCGGCTCCACGTTCAAACGACCCGAGGGCGACTATCCTGGCCGCGTAATCGAGGCGGCGGGCCTCAAGGGGACGAGGGTTGGGCAGTTAGAGATCTCCCCCGTCCACGCCAACTACTTCGTTAACCACGGCGGCGGCACCGCAGAGGATGCCCTCGCGCTCATCGAGCTTGCCCGCAAGACCGTTCACGAGAAGCTTGGCATAGATCTGGAGACGGAGGTCAGGGTGCTAGGGGAACCGCCGGCTCCTAGCTGATCGCTGAATGCTGATCGTTGACGATCTTCGAAGATCGTCGAAACAAGTTCGGTATGTCGCCAAGATCCGTGTGCAGGTCGGAAACATCCAGGAGGGACTGGGAGGTACACTGGCCGGCGCTCACGACTTCAACGCGCAGGCCTTTCTCACTCTGGAGGTACTCGATGGCCTCCACGTAGTCGCCGTCGCCGGAGACGAGTACGTAAGCGTCGGCGTGGTTGGCCAGGCGTACCATGTCTACGATGATGCCAACGTCCCAGTCGCCCTTGTGAGAAACGACCCGCTCGCCTTCGGCGGAGATTGACTCGTGGACGGCGAGCGGCTTGGAGCGCACCTTATAACCGAACTTGTTGAGATTGTAGACAAAAGACCTTGCACCGGAGGCTCCGCTATCGTCCGTCTCCTGCTTCTCGACGATGTAGAAGGTGGCGCGCAGGAGCCTGCGGCCGTTCACGGCAGCTTCTAGCAGGACGCCGTAGTCGAGGACGCCCTTGTAGTAGCTCTTTATGGAATGGTAGAGGTTCGCGCCGTCGACAAAGACCGCGACCTTCTCCAACGCGTCCGGACTCTCCACGTCTCCCACGAGGGTAAATGCTAACAGAAAAGGCGTGCCCACAAGTCCTGATCGCTCGTCGCGGCCATCGAGTAGTGTGGTATGCTCGGAGCCCGAAGAAGAGTGACTATTCAGAACCCGAGCATAATATGAGAGAGCGAAATCGGCTAGATGGACTTCGAAGTTAGCATAGACGAGCGTTCCGAGGCCTACTCTGTGGTTGCGGTCCATGGAGAGGTGGATCTCCACACCGCTCCAAAGGTTCAGTACGCTATAGAGCGCGGCTCGGAGGGTGTCGAGGTTGTTATCCTCGATGTGTCCGAGATCGCGTTCATGGACTCAACCGCTCTCTCCACCCTTATGCGCGCCAGGGAGTCGCTCGAGGAGAAGGGCGCCTCTCTCAGGCTCACCACCCCCTCGAAGGCTGTAGAGCGAATCTTTGCCGTCACCGGCTTTGAGGATTACTTCGACATATATCCTTCTAAAGAGGCAGCCATAGTCGGCTAGTCGCGAGAGCGTCTGCTTTCACTGGAGGATAGGCGTAGAGACGGTAGACTCCTCAGAGACGGTGACAACCGTCATACCTGTGGTGAATTCTTCGAAGGAGTAGATCGTGGCGGACCTCGTGAGGTCGCGGTGAACCCGGCGGCGCGAGGCCTTGACTCAGCGTGTGGTGGCGGGTCGTGCGAGCTTACTTATTCCTGGCCTCGGTGGTACCTGTCCTCGTTGGGGCGGCGCTCGCTCTGGAGCACGGGGATACGCTCTGGGGTTTGTTCCCGGTCGTGCTGTTGTGCTCGGTTCTCTTCCAGGCAGGTACCAACGCGATAAACGACTACTTCGACTTCGCTCGAAGCGTGGACGGGGACGACCCTCGTAGCGGATCTAGCGGCGTCCTCACCAGAGGGCTCCTTCATCCCAACACTATGTTCGTCTTCGGGGTTGGCCTCTTTGGGGCGGGAGTGTTGCTCGGCCTCGTACTCGTGTATCATCGGACCTCCCGATACTACTTATCGGGCTGGCCGGGCTGCTCGGCGGTTACCTCTACACGGATGGTCCCAAAGGCTAAAAGTACCTCGCGCTCGGGGACGTGCTTGTCTTCTCGCTTATGTGGCCGCTCTCTGTCATAGGCGCTTACTTCGCGCTCACCGGTGAGGCATAGTTTGCGGTATTGCTCGCCTCGCTGCCGGTCGGCTCGCTTGTGGCGGCCATTATGGCGGCCAACAATCACCGCGACGCCGCCTTGGATAGAAAGGCGGGGGTAAGAACACTTTGGAAGGTGATCGGCCTCAGGGCTTCTAGGATAGAGAACCTGGCCCTACCCATCTCCGCCTAGCTCTTTGTGTCTCTCGCGGCGCTCTTCGGCCTTCTCTCCGCGTGGACGCTACTAGTCTTCCTCTTACTACCCCTCGCTACCCCTCGCGTTCAGGAATTTGAGAGACATATGGAGCAGTGGCGAAGAGAGCGTGAGGGAGCTAACCTACCTCGTCGTCCGCACCGCCCAGCTACAACTCTACACCTCATCTTCGGGATACTCCTGTCAGCTAGAATAGTCGTGAGCGCGTTGCCCGGCTCCTGACCTCTCATCTCCAGCGTACTAGAATCTAATCGCTATGAAAACCGAAGTAAGAAACATTCGCGTGCCCGAACCCCTCAAACGGCTTGGAGAGACTTTCTCGAGGGCGGGGCACGAGCTGTACTTCGTTGGCGGGTTCGTGAGGGACGCGCTTTCGGGAAGTCTCGGGAGGGACGTCGACGCGACAACCGGCGCCTATCCAAAGGAGATCAAGAGGCTTCTCAGGCCCGCATCCGATCATCTATGGACGATAGGGGAGCGCTTCGGAACGATCGGGGCCAGGGTCGAAGATTACGATGTCGAGGTCACCACGTACCGGAGCGACCTCTATACGCAGGGGAGCCGTCACCCGGAGGTGAGCTTCGGCGACAACCTCGTGGACGACCTCGCCAGGCGCGACTTTACTATTAACGCCATCGCCGCCGAGGCGGAGGCAGGGGAGATACAGGATCCCTTCGACGGCAGAAAGGATCTAGAGCTCGGAGTGATCCGACCCGTTGGAGACCCTCTGGACCGGATGCGCGACGATCCTCTGCGAATGCTGCGCGCGGTACGCTTCGAGACGGTTCTCCACACCCTTGAGAAGCCCTTCGCGATGACCACGGATCTTGAGAAGGCGATAAAGGAGAACGCCCACTGGCTCGAGAGTATAAGCGCTGAGCGCATAAGGGAGGAGTTCGAGAAGATACTACTCTCCGAGAACGTCGCCAGGGGTCTCCGGACGCTGGTTCGTCTTGGTCTCATGCCTTATATAGTCCCCGAGTTCATGGAGACGCTTCACGTCGAGCAGGAGACCGAGCTTCACCACAAGGACGTCTTCGAGCACACCTTGATCGTGATTCAGAACGTCGAACCTACCTCTACCTTGCGCAAGGCTGCCTTCTTCCACGACATCGGAAAGCCGCGAACGCTCGTGTATGAGCACCGCTGCACCTACTGCGGGGCGAAGAGCACGAAGAAGAGTACTGGCGAGGGGGAGTGCGAGCGATGCGGCGGGAGGACGGTACCCAAGAAGATCCACTTCTATGGGCACGAGAACGTTGGCGCGGCGATCGCGCGCAAGGCCATGAAGCGTCTCGTTTACCCTAAAGACGACATCGACGCGGTCGCTCACCTGGTTGCTCATCACATGCGGCCGATGAGCTACGCCGTCGGGCGTGACCCTTGGACCGACTCGGCCGTAAGGCGCTTTGTGCGTGACACTTACCTCGCGCGCGACGACCGGGTGCTCTCTGACGTAGATCTGCTTCTCAAGCTCGCTCGCGCCGACATTACAGGCAGCGCCCCGAGGAGGCGGCGCATCGCCGAGGAGTCCTGGCGAAGCCTCAAGGACCGGGTAGAAGCGGTGCGATCCGAGGACGCTGTGGAGAAGCTGGAGAGTCCGCTGGACGGCAATCAGCTAATGAATTATTTCGCACGTCCGCCGGGACGCTGGATCAAGGGCATAAAAGACTACCTGGAGGGAGAGGTGATTGAGGGCCGCCTCGCCAAAGACGACGTAGTGAAAGCCCGCGCGCTAGCCGAAGTCTACGCTCGCGAACACAACCTCTTTGAGGAGGAATAATGGAGAGTAGCGACCCTCTGATATCGACGGGCTGGCTGACAGAACACCTGGACGACCCCGGCATCCGGGTTGTGGACGTCCGGGGCTACGTACAGAAGAAGGACCTCGGCGGCGGACGCCAGAAGGCAGAGTACCTCGCCGCCCGCGAGGAGTACGACGAGGCCCACATCCCCGGTGCGTCATACGTAGATTGGACTCGCGACGTTACCGATCCCGATGATCCAATACCCGCCCAGATCTCTCCGCCCGGCCGTTTCGCTGCTCTTATGAGCTCGCTCGGGATAGGCAACGATATTGACGTTGTAGTCTATGATCACACAGGCGGTCAGTTCGCCACCCGCCTGTGGTGGGCGCTGATGTACTACGGCCACGAGAGGGTTTGTGTCGTGGACGGCGGCTGGAGAAAGTGGACCGCCGAGGGTCGTCCCACCACCGCTGTGACTCCCGACCCCGAGCCTGCCGTCTTTACTCCGAAGCTGCGACCCGGTTGGCGTGTTGACGCGGAGGAGGTCCTCGCCGCGAGCCGGGACGGCAGCGTTTCCGTACTCGACGCCCGCGACGAGGGTCAGTACGCCGGTGCGCTGGCGAGAGGCGAGGGACGGCCCGGCCACGTTCCCGGCGCGCGTCACCTGCACGCCGACAGCCTGTTGCGGGAGGGTGGAACCTTCCACGATGACGAGGAGCTGACGCGCAAGATCCGCGAGGCCGGAGTGTCCGAAGACATAAATGCGCCTATCGTAGCCTACTGCAACGGTGGCGTGGCGGCGACGGTGCCGCTCTTCACCTTGCACCGGCTCGGCTACAAGAACCTCGCCAACTATGATGGGTCCTGGAACGAGTGGGGGATAAGAGAGGACCTGCCGGTCGAGAGATAGAGCGTTGCCGGACCGGCATACATCTCGCACCCGGGCCCTAGCGGCATTAGATTTTGTTCCTCGATATGTTTCCCATAAGCTCCGGAACCACCGCTGCAAACGCTTGTACATAGCTTGTACATAAAAAGGGGGAGGAGTCACTCTCGCTGGCAGCTTCAGGTACTCACAAGATAGCGGCACCGCTACATACGCAGGGCCCGCCGAAGCAGGCCAATAGACGATAAAGCATGCAGAACACAGCCTCAGCTCAAAATTTGTCTTGGTACTCGACCATACAGGCCCCTAGCTAGAATGTTAAGAAATCCAGGCAATCGGTGACTGACCATTGACAGAAGGGGTCATAAATGAAAGAATGTTCTGGTCCAGGTAAGCTCTACTATGGAGGTATAAGTTGAAGAAGTTGATGTTGTTGGCTGCTATGTTGGCGCTGGTCGTAGTCGCCGCGTCCCCGGCCTTTGCCCAGAGCGGTAGCCAGATAGAGGTTGAGGAAGGCGACGTTACGTTGACGAACGAGAGCACCGTCATGGACAGCATAGTTCAGGACTGCCCGGCGACCGTTACCTTCGGTGACGGAAACGTGAACGTGCAGGGTGTCGAGTCCGGGCAGGTGTCCAACGTCGTTATCGACGGCAACGAGAACGAGGTCGCGATCGAGCAGGCCTTGGAGCAGGCTGGCTTCAACCCCTCTGCTGCTACTGCCTGC
>DASQMR010000088.1:0-12254 GCA_035645375.1 Rubrobacteraceae bacterium | reverse complement strand
GCCCATCCGAGCAGGAAGTCTATGCCTATAGGCAGGACGACGAAGTAGCCGAACGCCACCCCCCCCAGAAAAAGAGAGGAGGCCAACGAGATCAATATGTAGGTAAACACCCGACCCATCTCCCCGACGGCGGGCGCCACGAAAGCCCAGATATGGTAGAGAAGGATAGGAATCGTCAGCAGGAAGGCCGTATAGAGCGTCAGCTTCACGTCCGTGATAATCGGCGCGGTTATAGATGTGAAGTTGAGCCGTCCTTCGAGCGAAGGAGCGGGATCCAACAACAACTCGTAGATCTGGATTCGGAAGAACCACGCGACGATGGCGACGGCGAAGAAGGCGATGGCTACCCTGATGATCCTGGACCGAAGCTCGTCCAGGTGCTCGATCAGGGACATCTGCGCCTCGTCGCGTGGGCGGGTGGGTATCCTGAGGCGTCCGGCCATCTCTAGCTTTCTAGACCCGTCAAGGAGTGCTTAGTGCTGCCTGTTCTCGGTCTTACTACCCTCAGCGGTGACGCTGGGATCCGCGCTGACTTTGGGCTCGTCCTCCTTGCCGACGAGATCCTCTTCCTTCTTCTCTTCTTCCTTTTTCTCTTCGATCTCGCCCTCACCCTCACCGCGGGTGCCTCTCTTGAACTCTCGCATACCACTCCCGAGACCCTTGGCAAGCTCGGGGATGCGCTTCGCCCCGAAGAGCAACAGGATTATGACGAGGGCTATGAGTAGCTCCGTCCCCCCGAACGAACCTATGCCCATATCTTTCTCCTCCTAACAACGTGGTTCTCAGGTACCTTCACGCATTATACGCCCTTGAGGGGCAGCTTGGATCACTACTGTTGAGGCGTGCCTTTCGCGCCGGCCCCGCCGGTGGTATCGCTGCCCTCCAGCAAGCTCGCTATGCGCTCCTTTACGGCCTCGGCCTCTTCTCCCTCGGGCTCCAGGTCAAGGTAACCGTTCCAGTACTCGATCGCCTTGCCTTTCTCGCCGGCCTGGTCGTAGGCCTGTCCCGCCAGAAGGTAAGGCTGGGGCTTGTCCTCTTGTAGCTCGACGGCAGTAGCATAGGCGTCACCAGCCTGCTTATACGTCGCTGCGCGCTCCTCCTCATCCGTCACCGCCTGTGCCTGCCCTCCATACGCCTGCCCCAAGTAGAGCGCGATGACAGGGTCGTCGGGGGCGGCCTCACGACCATCCTCCAACACCTCGACCGCCTTGTCTGTCTGGCCGTTCTGGAGGTATAGCCCGGCGAGACGCCTTATAAGCCTAGGGTTCTCAGGGTCTCCTTCTAGCTCCTGCTCAGCCTGGGATACCTGCTCCTGAGGATCGCTCGTCTGCGCCTGCTCCTGATTCTGATCCTGCGAGCCGCCGAACAGACCGAGGAGGTTGATGTCGGCGTTCGCGCCGATACCCACGAAGGCAAACGAGACCAAGAAAATTACGGCGAGCGCCAAAGCGCCCACGCGCGTCCAAAAGCTGACTTTGTTGCGGTCCATCATCACAACGTACTTCTCCAGGCTCTATTAGGGTGTCCCGATTGTATATTTCCATTGCCGGCTCGCCAACCACCACTGTAAACGAGCCGCCACAATAGCCTCTGACGCCAGCTTGTACGATTAGCGTCCGGCTGTCGGCATTAGATCCCTGATGAGACTACGACGCCACCGAAAAACGTAGAGAGCTAGAAGGTAATACCCCCGGTCTTCTGCGTTAAGAGGATACAACTCCCCAAAGATACGACCTTTATCCGGTTCAGGGCAACGGTTACGAGCTGGAGCCTTAGATGCCAAGGCGATCGTGCACCGGCTCTCCACCCACCACAGTCGCCGCGACTCCGCCGCCCGCTGCCGCCTCCAGGACCTCCATCTCTGGGCTCACGCCGGTTTCTTCGGGCATCGCCTCGACCACCGCTAGGTCCGCCCATTTCCCCATTTCCAGGCTCCCTGCCTCCCTCTCTATCCTCAGCGCGCGGGCTCCACCCAGGGTAGCGAGCATTAGCGCGGTCTCCCCGTCAAGGCCGTGCAGCCTCGCAGCGAAGGTTGTCTCCTCGAAGAGGTTCATGCTCGGGCTGCTCCAGAGGCCATCCGTTCCCATGCCGACCCTTATACCGCGCGCGAGCATCTGCGGCACCGGAGAGATGCCGCACCCCAGATACTCGTTTGACCGGGGACAATGGGCGGCGGCGACGTCGGTTCGGGCCAACACTTCTATGTCCTCCCCCGAGACGCCGGTGGCGAGATGGGCGGCTATAGTTCCCGGCCAGAGTAGCTCTATGCTCTCGGCATATCTGACCGGCGAGACGCCCTTACCCTCCCAGTCCTCCTGCACCAGCCGAGCGTAGATATCCGCCAAGAAACCGGTACCTTTCGAGACGAACTCGTACTCCTCCGGGCTCTCGGAGAGGTGAACGGCCAGAAGCCCCCCTCCCTCCCGAACTCTCTGCGCCGCGAGTCGCGCCGATCCCGGATCCACCGTATACGGCGCATGCACGCTCATCTCCACTCCGACCCGCGGGGGTAGCCCTTCACGCAAAGAGCGGACCTTCTCTTCGATGAACTCCACCGCCCCCTTCGGCGAGTCAAACTCGAACGGCAAGAACTCCGCGTAAACCCTCCCGGCGAGCCCAGAATCCGCTAGTTGCGGCAAGCACTCCCCGTACAGCGAGGACTCGGCCATGAAGGTGGTGCCGGCCTCTATAGCCTCCCGGGCGGAGTTCATCGCGGCCTCGGGGGTCCAGGCCGCCTTCTCGGGGAGTCTGGAGATGAGCTCCGTCATCCACCGAGAAAACGATCCGCCCTCCGGCTCATCACCCCTGCGAAAACCGAGATGCGCGTGAGCGTTCACCGCGCCGGGGACTATCGTATGGCGGGGGAAGTAGCGAGCCTCCACGCCGGGGTTCTCGCGTCTAAGCTCCTCGAGCGAACCGATAGCGGCTATGCGACCGTCCTGAACGAGGAGGGCGCCGTTGTTTATGGGTGGTGCGGAGACGGGCAGGACGAGGTCCGCCGCGAAGATCGCGGTCGGGAGCGACGTCTCTTCCAACTAGATGTCCTCGGCGGAGATACCGGGCTCCAGTACCCGGTCGTAGAGCGTCGTGCGCTTGGCCGGACGGAAGCCGCTGCGCTCGATGACGCCGCGCAGATCCTCCTCGGTGGTCGCGTAGCTCGCACCCGCCTCCTTCACGACGTTCTCCTCGATCATGACCGACCCCATGTCGTTGCATCCAGCGTGCAGCGCTATGGAGGCCGTCTTCATCGGCTGCGTCACCCAACTCGCCTGGATGTTCGCCACGTTGTCCAGGATGATGCGGCTTATAGCGGTGGTCTTCAGGTAGTCGAGCGAGGTCGCCTTCTTGAAGTCCGGGTGCTTCTTTAGGTAGGTCGTGTTGTCCGGCTGGAAGGTCCAGTCGATGAACGCCGTGAAGCCGCCGGTCCTGGCCTGGAGGGCCCGGATCTGCAACAGGTGCTCGACCCGTTCCTCGTAAGACTCGTCGATCCCGAACATCATCGTCGCCGTGGACTTCATCCCGAGATTGTGCCAGGTCTCCATCACGTCGAGCCACGCGTTCGTCGAGTTCTTCGCCGGGGCGATGCGTCCGCGAGTCTCATCCGTGAGGATCTCCGCGCCGCCGCCCGGGATGCTCATAAGCCCTGCCTTCTTTAGTTCCTCGAGGGTGTCCTCCAGCGAGAGCCCGCTCTTGTCTACGAGGTGCCAAATCTCCGCCGGAGAGAGCGCGTGGACCTGTATCTCGGGGAACTCCTTGCGGATCGCGCGGAAGAGGTCGGTGGTGTACTCCATCCCGATATCCGGGTGGAGGCCGCCCTGCATCAGGATGCCGGTCCCGCCGAGGTCGACGGTCTCCTGTATCTTCTTGAGGACCTGGTCGACGCTCAGGACGTAGCCGTCGCCGTTCTCGGCCTGGCGCTTCGTGCGGTAGAACGCGCAGAAGGAGCAGGCGACCCAGCAGACGTTCGTGTAATTGATATTTCGGTCGACGATGTACGTGACGATGTCGTTCGGATGGAGCCGTTTGCGGATCGCATCAGCCTCCGAGGCGAGCTCAAGAAAGTTCTTCTCAAAGAGCTTCGCGAGTTCCTTCTTGGCCTCGCGGTCCTCCATGCTCGCGTCCAGAATCCCCTTCTCCAACAACGCATTCGTCATGCGCTCACCTTCCCGTAGATACCGGAGGGCAGAAGCCCGCCCTCCGCCAGATATAGTCTAAGTCCCTCTCCCTCGCGTACCCCGACTCGATAACCGAGATGTTCCGCGAAGTACCTCCGCAAGTCCCCGTCCGTCGCCGGAGCCCCGCGCCGCCGCGCCTCGGCGACGATTACGTCTAGATTGTTCTCCGCCCACAACACGGCCTGCGCCACCCGGTCGGCCCAGAACCCGTACAGCGCCGGATCCTTCCGCGAGGCCCACACCGCGTAGACCATCGGCAACCCCGTGAGACGGCCCCACAGCTCCCCGAGATCGTATGTTGCAACGCCGCACATGCGCCGTACCTCAAGGGCCGTGTCACCTATGAACAGCGCCGCGTCGTACGCGGCTAGAGTCTCCTCTGGGCGTGTGGAGACCACCTTGTACGAGGGCGAGGCTCCGTAGACGCGGTCTAGCACGACCCGCGCGAGGACGTGGCTCGTCGCAGACTCGCTCGTAAGCGCGACCCGGCGCGCCTCGTGCAGCGGTATGCCCTCGCGAGCGGCGAGCAGCACGCTCATCACCGGGCCATCCGAGGTTATGCCATAGCCCGGCATCTTCCGCAGACGATCGCGGTTGCGTGCCCAGCTCGCCGATGAGACCAAGGCCAACTCGACCTCGCCCGAGAGGAGCGCCGCGTTGGTCTCCGCAGGCGTGCCCCCGACCAACTCTACCCCCTCGAGGCCGCCGGTTTCTTCGAGGCCGAGCCTCAAGGGTAGACAGTTCAGGTAGTCTATAAATCCGACACGGAGCATCCTAGCGAATCACCCCTAGAACTCCCGTATTACGTTGAACTCGGTGTCGCGTTCGAGGGGGATGCGGCCAGCTTCCCGGATCATAGTGGCGAACCGGCTCTTGGTCATGGCGCCCTCGACGTGCTTGCCGCCGGCGGCGTTGATGATCTCCTCGTCTATCATGATCGTGCCGTCCAGGTCGTCCGCCCCAAACGAGAGCGCGACCTGCGCGACCTCCGGCGTCTCCGTGACCCAGTACGCCATAATGTGCGGGAAGTTGTCCAACAGCAGCCGCCCAATGGCGATATGCTTGAGGTCGTCGGCTCCGGTCGAGCGCGGCAGATGCTTGAGACGCGTGTTGTCCGGGTGGAACGCGAGCGGGATGAAGGTCCTAAAGCTCCCGGTCCGGTCCTGCAGGTCCCGTAGCCTGAGCATGTGGTCTATCTTGCTCTCGGGGGTCTCTACGTGACCATAGAGCATCGTAGCGTTGGTCTTCATGCCAAGGTTGTGGGCGGCCTCGTGAACCTCCAGCCACCGCTCGCCGGTACACTTAGTCCGGCAGATAGTACGGCGTATCTCCCAGTCAAAGATCTCCGCGCCGCCCCCTGGCAGGCTCCCGAGACCCGCCTCGCGCATCTCGTTCAACACCCACTCCGCGCTCTTACCGGTCTGGTGGGTGAAGTGGTCTATCTCCACCGCCGTCCACGCCTTTATGTGTATATCGGGGTAGACGCGGTGAAGCTCGCGGACTATGTCCAGATACACGTCGAAGCCCCACTCGGGATGGATTCCGCCGACGATGTGGAACTCCGCAACACCCGTCAGATCGACCTTCTCCAGCTCGTGCAGCGTCTTCTCCGCCGGCCACTCGTAGCCTCGCTCGTCGCCCTTGCTGACGCGGAAGGCGCAGAACCGGCAACGGTAGACGCAGATATTGGTCGGATAGAGACGATACTTGTGTGAGAAGTAGGCCCTATCGCCGTGACGATGTTCGCGTACGTAGTTAGCGAGGCGACCGATCTCCATGAGGTCGCTCGACTCGAATAGCTTCAGCCCGTCCTCGAAGGAGAGCCGTTCGTTCGCATAAACTTTCTCCCGGATCTCTCGGAGATCCGTCGGCATACCGATCTTAAGCATCTCTACCCACCACCTCGCTCGCTATAGCCTCCAGGATGGCTCGCTCCGCCCCGTCAGGCAAGAGATCTAGCCCCTCGATCGCGGCCTCGACCTCTCCAAGCGCCCAGGCCTCCGTTTTCTCTATGGCATCCGTCGCAAGGACCGCCTCGATCCCGGCCTCCAAAAGCTCCGGTCCCGGCTGCGGCGTCTCGAGCACCCGCCGTATGACCGCCGCGTCCCCCTCCTTGATGGCGAAGATGACCGGCAGCGTCACTGTTCCTTCGGCCAGGTCCGCGCCGACCCCCTTGCCCATAAGCCCGGGCTTGCCCACGAGGTCCATCACATCATCGGACATCTGAAACGCGAGCCCGAGAGCCTGCCCGTAGGTCGCCAGAGCGTCTATCTGCTTGAGAGAGAGGCCCCCCACGGTACCGCCCGCCACGCACGCTGCCCGAAAGAGCCCGGCGGTCTTCATACGGATATGCTCCATATAAGCCTCGACCTCCACCGGTCCGCGCGAGGAACGGAACTGCTCCAACTCGCCAGCCGCCAGCCCCATCGCAGCTTCCGAAAAGGCGCGCACGAGCCTCGGGTCCCCGATCTGGGCGAGCCCCAGGAACGCCTCGGCGAAGAGATAATCTCCGGTCGCCACCGCGAGCTCGCGCCCATACGCCGCCACGGCTGTCGGCCTGCCACGCCTCGACTCCGCCTTGTCCACCACGTCGTCGTGAATGAGGGTCGCCGTGTGCAGCACCTCGATAGCCGTGGAGGCCGTGAGCAACTCGCCCGCGTCCGGCTCGCCCATCTGGGCGCTGAGGACCAGCAGGATCGGCCTCAGTCGCTTGCCCCCGGCCGTAAGCGCCTCCAGCGCCGGAGCCACGAGCCCCGCCGGAGCCCGCGCGGCGACCCCGGCGAGCGACTTTTCAACCCGCGCCACCGCCTCCGAGGCATCTTCGGGTAGCGCGGCGCGAAGGTTTCTGGCGCTCTCAGCCAGATCTCTTCCCGGCGTGGAGCGCGATGATTCCGCCAGATAACCTGCGCCATGTAACGTTTTGTAATCCATTACGCTCCATTATCTCAGCTAATTCGCCGGGTGCTACGAACTCTTTCACCGACTCGGGCAGATACGAGTATGCCCAGGCGTCCCCAGAGACAAGCGCGCCCAGGCGCGGCACCACCCGGTCAAACCACAGGCGGTAAAAGGTAGCAGATACTCGCCCCTTCGGTCGCGCTATCTCCAGGCACACTACCCTCCCCCCCGGCCTCACCACCCGCGCCATCTCTGAAAAAAGCGCGTCGAGGTCCGGGATGTTGCGCGCCCCGTAAGCTATCGTCGCCGCGTCGAACAAGCTGTCCGAGACATCCGTAAGATTCGTCGCGTCCCCGAGCCGGTACTCGACGTTCGGGGCCGGGCGCCCCTGCGCCGCCCGGAGCATTTCGCGGGAGAAGTCCACTCCGAGCACGTATCCTGTCAGCCCGGTTTTCTTCGCCAGATCGCGGGTCAGGCTACCGGTCCCGCAGGCGAGGTCCAGGGCTCGACCGCCTTCACGGAGACCGGTCGCCTCCACCGCCTTGTTGTTCCAGATACGGTGCAGACCGGCGGTCATGAGGGTGTTGAGCAGTTCGTAGCGAGACGCGATCCGATCGAACATCTCCTGGACGAGCCGTGCACGCTCCTTACCGGTCGGCAAACGCCTCTTATGCGTACTCTCTCTACCCACGCCGCTTGTGCCCCCATCTCTCGACCAGTTCGTGGCTCGCGAGGCCCATCGCGTCCAGGGTCTTGCCGACGACAAAGTCGATGACGTCGTCGAGCGTCCTCGGGTGGTTGTAGAACCCAGGTGCCGCCGAGAGTATGAGGCCGCCGGCCTCGGTGATCGCCGCCATGTTCCTCAGGTGGATGAGGCTGTAAGGCATCTCACGCTCTAGAATCACGAGCCTTTTCCGCTCCTTCAAGGCCACATCGGCGACGCGGTGAAGGAGGTTTGTACCCGTGCCGTTGGCGATATTGCCTATAGTAGAGACGCTCGCCGGGAGGATAACGGTTGCGTCCGGCACGCTCGTCCCGCTCGCCGGGGGCGCGAAGAGGTCGTCCGGGGCGTAGCGCTTAACCCCGTACGTCTCGGCGAGCTTGCGCGTGTTCAGGCCGCCCATCTCGTAGGCGAGGACCTTCTCGCCCATCTCGGAGGCGCAGATCTCGACAAACACGTCGTTCTTGGCGAGGGCTTCTATAAGGCGCACCGCGTACGGCGCACCGCTAGCCCCGGTAATGCCGACAAAAGCGCTCTGCAGGGCCATTAGCCAATAACCCGGTCGAGGAGAACGAAGGCGAAGAACACGAGGCTGATAACCCCGTTCATCGTGAAGAAAGCCATATCGAGCTTCGAGAGGTCATTCTTCCTGACGAGCGACTGCTCGTAGAACAACAGCCACGCCACCACCAAGACCCCGAGGTAGTAGACGACCCCGAGCCCCGCCGCCGCGCCGAACGCGACGAGGAACACCACGGAGACCGCGTGCCAGAGGCGTGAGACAACGAGCGCGGAGCCGACCCCGAACCGCGCGGGCAAGGAGTTGACCCGGTTCTCTAGGTCGAAGTCGCGGTCGAGGAGAGCGTAGAGGATGTCGAAGCCCCCGACCCAGAGCGCGGCCGCTGCCCAGATCAGGACCGGTGTCCACGAGACATCGTTCGTCACCGCTACCCACGCCGCCGCCGGCGCGAGGCCGTTGGCTATCCCCAGGGCAAGGTGGCAGAGCCAGGTGAAGCGTTTGGTGTACGGGTAGACCACGAAGCCTAGGACGACGAGCGGCCAGAGCACGCGCGTGATGGGGGCCAGGAAGAGAGTCGCGAGCACCAGCAGACCGACCGAGACGAGGGTAAAGATCCAGGCCTCCCTCATCCCGATGAGCCCTTTGGGGATGGCGCGGTCAGCGGTGCGAGGGTTACGGGCGTCTATGCTCGCGTCGATGATGCGGTTGAGGGTCATGCCGGCGGTGCGGGCGCCTATCATGGCGACCGTGATCCAGATGAGGTTCGAGGGGCTGAACGGTGCCGGCGCGGCGAGCATCCCGGCATAAGCGAACGGCAGCGCGAAGACGGTATGCTCCCACTTGACCATCTCCAAGAGCACGCGCAGCTTGCCCACGTTCGGGCCGGAGGCGGAGCTTCTAGTCGAGGGGGATGCCATACCGCTCCCATTTCTCGTCCACGAGCCTCTTTATCTCGTCGCTCATCTTGATCTTCGCCGGCCACTCGCGGGTAAAGCCCTCCTCGGGCCACTTCTTCGTCGCGTCCACGATCATCTTCGACCCGTAGGAGAAGGCGCGGCTTGAGTGGTCGAGCACGTCTATCGGCCCGGGCATCATCCTTATGTCCCGTTCGGGGTCTATGTTGTTCAACGTTACCCACCACGCCTCGCTTACGTCTTCTACGTTTACGTCCGAGTCGAGCACGACGATCATCTTCGAGAGGCTCATCAGCCCCATCCCGAGCATCCCGGCTCCGACCTTGAAGGCGTGCCCGGGATACTGCTTGTCGATGGAGACGAAGACGAGGTTGTGGAAGATGCCCTCGGGCGGCAGGTGGTAGTTGATGATCTCCGGCATCGTCAGCTTCGCCAGCGGCAGGAAGATACGCTCCGTCGCGTACCCGAGCCACGCATCCTCCATCGGCGGCCGACCGACGATGGTCGAGGGGTAGATCGCGTTGCGGCGCATCGTCACCGCCGTAACGTGCATCGCCGGGTAATAGTCGGCGAGCGAGTAGAAGCCCGTGTGGTCCCCGAACGGCCCCTCCAGCGTCAGCGGCTCCTCGGGGTCGGCGTATCCCTCTATGACTATCTCCGCCTCCGCCGGGACCTCCAGGTCGTTCGTCAGGCACTTGACGAGCTTTACCGGTTCCTTGCGCAGAAATCCGGCGAAGACGAACTCGCTGATGCCGGGCGGGAGCGGCGCCGACGCAGAGTAGATCGTCGCCGGGTCGCCGCCCAGCGTCACCGCCACGGGTAGCTTCTGGCCCATCCTCTTCGCCTTCTCGAAGTGGGCCGCGCCCGTCTTGTGGCGCTGCCAGTGCAGGCCGGCGGTCTTCTTGTCGAAGCGCTGGACACGGTACATCCCGGCGTTCTTCTCGCCGTTCTCGGGGTCCTGGGTGTGGACCATCGTGAGTGTCACGAAGGGGCCGCCGTCCTCGGGCCAGCAGGTCTGGACGGGGAGGCGTTCGAGATCTATCTCGTCGCCGCGGTAGACGAGCTCCTGGCAAGGGGCGCCGCGGGAGATCGTACGGGGCGGAAACTTCGAGACCTCGTAGAGGCGCGGGAGGAGTTGAAGCTTCGCCATGAGGCCCTTGCCCGGACCCTTAGTCAGCCCGAGAAGCTCCTCTATGCGCCCCCCGATCTCGTTCAAGTCCTCGACGCCCAAAGCGTTCGCCATACGCTTCTTCGAGCCGAAGGCGTTTATGAGGAGGGGGTGATCGCTATCTCTCACGTTGTGGAAGAGGAGGGCGGGGCCGGTCCTCTTCATGACGCGGTCGGCAATCTCGGTGATCTCGAACTTCGCGCTCACCGGCTGTCGCACGTCGACCAACTCGCCAGCCTTCCGCAAGTTGCCCACGAACTCTTGTAAGTTATTCGGCGTCATCCGTCACCTCCACTATTGCGGCCTCAATGCGCTTCTCGGAGCTTCCCTCGTCTTCGCCAGAGATTATGCCGAGGAGCTGGGCGAGATGCGGCGTCCAAAGAGAGATAGAAACCATGCTGCCGCACGAGATCTCTCCCGCGCCGTCCCGGATCATGCGGCTCGCCACCCCGACGAAGCGCGGCTCGTCGAGCCTCGCAATGGTCTCGACCGCCAGCGCATAGGCGTGGTCCCCGACCAGTATCGCGTCGTCGCTCGTCGTCCTGCTCGCGTAGTGCGCCCCGAACCCCTCCTGTAAATGCCCCAAAGCCTCCGCGACGACCGCTCCCCGGTAGTCTCGCCCTGCTGCGCCCGTCAGACCTTCCGAAGCGCGCAGAAATACCTCCCTCAACGAGACCTCTGGCGTCCGGCGTTTGGTCTCCACTATCAGACCCGTTCCAAGTCCGCAGGGGCCCCAGCGAACCAGTCCCGAGCCGCCTCGAAAGTTCTCCCCAAGTCCTCTGTGGAGTGCACGGAGGAAATAAAACCGGCCTCGTACTGGCTGGGTGCGAGGTAGATTCCGTTCCCGAGCATGTGCCAAAAGAAGTTCTTAAACGCCTCCGTGTCCGACCGGGCAGCAGAGCCGAAGTCCGTTACCGGTCCCTCCACAAAGAAGATGCTCACCATCGAGCCGACCTGGTTTATGGTGAAGGGTAAGTCCCCTTCGCTTGCGGCCTCGTCCATACCGCGCCGCCACCGCTCCCCAAGCTCTTCGAGCCTCTCGTAGAAGCCCGGTTCGCCCGCCGCTCGCAGGGTAGCGAGCCCGGCGGCCATCGCAAGCGGGTTTCCGGAGAGGGTCCCGGCCTGGTAAACAGGACCGGAGGGAGCGACCTGTTCCATTATCTCGCGCCGTCCCCCGAACGCCCCGACTGGAAGGCCGCCGCCGATGATCTTGCCGAGACACGTCATGTCCGGGATGACCCCGTACCGCTCCTGCGCCCCGCCCCGGGCCAGTCTGAACCCGGTCATCACCTCGTCGAATATCAGGACCGTGCCATACTCACGCGTTATCTCCCTTAGCCCCTCCAGGTACCCCTCGGCGGGCGGAACACAGCCCATGTTTCCGCACACCGGCTCCAGGATGACGGCGGCGAACTCCTCGCCTCGCTCCTGAAAGAGCGCTCGCACCGCGTCGAGGTCGTTGTACGGCAGGACGGCCGTGTCCTTCGCGGCCCCCTTAGTAACGCCGGGACTGTCGGGAAGCCCCAGGGTAGCCACCCCCGAGCCGGCCGAGACGAGCAAGGCATCGCCATGGCCGTGGTAGTTGCCGTCAAACTTGAGTATCGCTTCGCGTCCTGTGTACCCGCGCGCGACGCGGATGGCGCTCATCGTAGCCTCGGTGCCGGAGTTGGTCATCCGGACCATCTCTAATGAAGGGACGACCTCGCACACCAGCTCCGCCATCTCGACCTCTAGCTCCGTCGGCGCCCCAAAGGTGGTCCCGCTCCTAACCTTCTTCTCCAGCTCCCGGACTACGTCCGGGTGGGCATGTCCGAGGACGAGCGGACCATAGCTCATAACGTAGTCCACATAGGTATTT
>DASQMR010000087.1:0-2943 GCA_035645375.1 Rubrobacteraceae bacterium | reverse complement strand
GCCTATCCGGTTAACCGCTACCTCATAGCCCGGGGCAGGGGGCACGCGGTTGTCCATGAGTATCATCACGGCGGCCACCACCACGACCACCAAAAGCGGTAGGGGCCATATGGTAGGGAGCGAGGGCTTAGACCTTGCTCCCTACTTCAGTTTCTGGGGATGATTATGCTTGTAGTCCAGTTTCCGGGATGACCCCTTAGCGGCAATCCGGTGAATAGAGGACCACAACCCTTTTGACGCGGCCCTTATTTCTCATTTTCCTCAAACCGCCTTAGGTAGGAGAGGAGGCTATCCCGGAAGGCGGAGATCTCCTCCATCTTCTGCTCTGCCTCCCGTATCTTCTCCTCTAGAACTTCGCTTGCGCGCGGAAGGTTCTCTCCCCCTTCTCCCTTGGTGATTAGAGCGAGCAACTCCTTCACCTCCGCCTTTGTGATCCCAGCTAGGCTCGCTCGGTTTATGAACTGAAGCTGTGCCACCTCCTCCTGGCCATAAAGGCGGTGTCCGGCTTCCGAGCGAGCCGTGGGCTTCAGCAAACCTTGCTGCTCGTAGTTTCGAAGGGTCTGTGAAGCTACGCCCATAAGCTGGGCGAGTTCACCGATTCTCAGCAACTTAGTACCCTCGTGCTCCACGGTGAGTCGATCGTAACGCTTACACCATAGGGGAAGGTCAAGGCATCTCGCTCTGAGTTCTTGAGAAGACCTCGATGAGTAGATCTGGTGGATAGTGGCAACTCAGGCCGGGCGGCAGCTCACGGCAGCAGTAATCATCCTCGCAGGTGTCGACGCTCACTCCGGATATCGGTGCGGTGCAATAGCTCTCTCCTCGCCAGGTTTCGCAGCTCTCCTAGAAGTTCACCGTGCTTGCATGGTATTGCGTCGACTTTGTGACAATGGTATCATTGCCATGGGTGGAAAGGGCTAACCTGCTTCTATCTACGCGAAAGCGGGAGAAGGGAGATAAAGCTTCATGGCTTTAGAGAGCTTTCAGCAGAAGAGTCTGGGCTCGCCGGATGAGACTAGAACCTTCGAGAACGGCGAGGTAGGAGTCGTTACTCTCGGCGACTTCACCGCTTCTAGGCTCGTGCTCGAGCCTGGCTGGAGGTGGTCGGAGAACGTCAAGCCCATAGCAGGCACCGACTCCTGCCAGGTGTTGCACACCGGCTACCACGTCTCGGGTAGGTTGCACGTCAGGATGGACGACGGCACGGAGAAGGAGTTTGGTCCCGGTGACGCATACGTAATCCCTCCGGGCCACGACGCCTGGGTGGTGGGCGATGAGCCGGTGGTCTCGGTTGATATGTCACGTGTGACCGCAGAGCAGTACGCTACGGGCGCCGAGAGCGCCGCGGGAAGTGTGCAGGAGGGAGCGCGCACCCTCTCTGATACAGCCACGGGCGTCGTAGGGGGCGTGTTAGGTGCTGCAACCGGGGCAGCGGGCGCCGCAACGGGCGCTGCAGCGGGTACAGCGCAATCCGCTGCTGGTGCGACGCAATCCGCTGCGGGGACGACCAACCTGCCCATCGAAGAGTACGACGAGATGAGCGAGCAGGAGATTTCCGAACGCCTCAACGACCTTTCTGCGGAGCAGACTCGGGTACTGCGCGATTACGAGGAGCGCAACAAGAGGCGCATCACGCTCCTTGAGCAGATGGATCGCAAGATAAGGGCTACCTAAAAGAGAAGCCGGACGATCATTAGTAAGAGGGCCTGAACGAAGGTCCCTGCCCTCTTATCTTTATTCCCCAAAGCGCGTGGAATGCCGGTTCTCGGAAGTTCGGCTTGGCGGGTGCACTGTGCAGGGTAGTCCATAACGAAGACCCAGAGTGCAACCGTCCCGGCCTTTCGCTTGTTGAAAGACAAAAGGCAAAAGGCAACCCACGAAGGAGAGGAGCAGCGACGATGGAGGACAAGATGAAGGGCCGGACGAAGGAGGCCGCCGGTGCTATTACCGGAAACGAAGACCTCAAGGCCGAAGGTCAGGCGCTGCAGAGGAAGGGAGCCGCTAAGCAAGAGGCAGAGCAGAAGGAGAGGACCCGGCGGGCCAAGGCTGAGGCCAAGCAGGCTGAGCGGCAACGGGAGGAGCAAGAACTCAAGGACAAGGGGTTACTAGGCAACGTAGGCGACAACTTGTTGGGACGCTAAAGAAGCTCCACAAACCCTGCCCGCGCCTATCCGGGCGTTTGGTCCTTGATCGGATTTCTCAACCGAGGGGCCGGGTACATCTATAAAAGTAAGCAACCGAGTAGGAGGAGTAAGCAGTGGTGCTGAACAGCAGGAAAGGCAAGGACGACAAGAATGAGGGAGCCCTGGACAGGGCTAAGGGTCAGATGAAGGAAGCCGGGGGTGCCCTAACGAGCGACAAGAGCCTGAAGAGGGAGGGGCGCTCGGACCAGAGGAAGGGCAAGGCCAAGGAAAAGAAGGGCAACCTCAAAGACTTGCTCTCGTAACACAAGGGCTTCTCTAGTGCAGGGGCCGGGGCTTCTCTAGTGCAGGGGCCCTTCTTGTTGCCTTTATTCATCCGAGTGCGCGGAAGACGCATTCTCACAGCGGATTTCAGTGTGGTTGACCCGTATGGCGTGATGTCTACAGGCGGGTCCACCGAAAAGCTCACTCGACCGATTGCGCATGCATGGCGGCGTGCGCGAGTCAACATCAACGCATACAGAGGATGGGCTACGAGGATGTTGCCCACCTGGATGGTGGCATCAAGGCCTGGAAGGAAGAGGGGCATCCTGTAGAGGAAGCCCGATCTAGCTAGGAGGCTATAGGTGACATACGGGCCGGTAGCCTTAGGCCGGCCCTTTTTTCATACCCTCACGCCCTCTGAGTTTCCGAGAACCCTGTACACCGGAAGCTAGGTTTCCGAGAAAACGTCTTAGCGGCAATCCGCTGAATAGAGAGAAAGCTCTGGGGGCGATATCTGCGCCCATAGCCTCTCAGATCA
>DASQMR010000086.1:0-4718 GCA_035645375.1 Rubrobacteraceae bacterium | reverse complement strand
GAGTGCTCGCCGGTTCCGATCTTGTTCTTGATGATGGTCGCCAACCTATGGTCCTCATCCAGCAGCAGTATGTCTATGCGTTGCCACTCCCTGAGGACCGCTATCTGACTCATATCCCGCACGTCCAGGTCTATCGGCGTAGCGGATATTGAAGCAAACCCTGTTGTTGTCAAGGACCGTTGAAGCAACCTCTTTATGAACCAGTCGTCCAGGTTGTGGTTACTTTGAGGGTCGAGCAGCAAGGCTAAGAAGTCGGAGTGGCGCAGTTTCTAGCGGACGATAGCGATAGCTTCGAAAATATTGAGTCGGTCGAGCAAATCCTCTATATGCGCTAGCTCCGAGGCATCTGCTTCTAACGCTTCGAGTGCATCGAAATCAGCTTCTATTGAGTCAGTTCTAGATTCCCTCATAGAGGTAGATTGCTGTAGAGCAACATACAGAGTCACACACAAATCTACTGTTAGCGCCCTACACAGGTTACTTGCACTACGCTCTTGCTTATGCAGTGTGTTCACCCGAAATATGTTCAGGAACTCTTGGGTCATGTCAACATCTCGCAGAGGATGTACACCTACAGTTATATGCTCCCTAGCATGAGCCTACGTAGCCTCCTCTAGAGAGCACTGGTTAACGCCGTCGCCTTCCTCCGGAACCGGCAACAAGCCTCCAGGCGGCAACGATTTATTAACTTCTACCGCCTCCTCCAGCGCCTCAAATGCTGCCCGGTAGCAGGGCAGGATGGGGCGTATCCTGTCGGGATAGTCGTCGTAGAAGCCGTCGACGTGGTTGCCGTCCTCGATTACGAAGTAGCTGTGAAGGTTCGACCGGCCAACCGTCTCTACAAGGTCTCGGTAGACATCCGAGCTCTCTCCTATTGGTAGGAGTGCGTCGAGCGTTCCATGAAGCGTGATCATGGGCTTCCCGATTTGGCCGGTATTCTGCACCCGTGTAACCGCGTCCCTTACCTCCTGCGGTCGGGCGAAGTAATCGTACTCCTCCTCGGCTTCCTCGTAACCCGGATCGAACTCCTTCCGGTAGATTTCCAGCGTCAGCTTCCAGTAAGTATCGAAATACTTCTCCCACAGGAACTCTGACTCCGCCGGGAAACCTGCCTCGGCGATCGCCCTGAACGCCTCCTCATCACTGGTGTCTGCATACTCGGGGTAGTTCTTAACCGCTGGCGGGAGGTACGTAAGGAGGTTCGGCCCCTCCGCTCGAAATAGGTTCCCCTCCCAATCCACCCCGCCGTCGTAGAGCTCCGGCGTATTCTCTAGTGCATAGCGGACCAAGTAACCAGCGTTGGAGATGCCCGTTATGTACGTAAACTGAGGGCCTTGACCGTAATACCGCTCTACCACGGTATTCGACGCCCTCGTGAGTTCCTCGACCCGGTAGTTCCATTCAACTATAGAGTCCCCTGGGTTCTCCCCGGTTTCGTAGAACTCCGCGCCCGTGTTGCCCTTGTCAGTAGAAGCGAAAGCGTAGCCCCGGTCAAGCAGCCAGTCGCTCATGATGAAATCGTTGGCATACTGAGGCCGGTTCCCAGAGGCTCCGGTGATCACGAGCTTGCCATTCCACTCATCAGGCAAACGGAGCACGAACTGGGAGTCGTGATTATGCTCGTTGTTGGTGTTGGTGCTGGAGTCGTCTGGAAAGTAGCCGTCTATCTGGAGCCCGGATACCCCGCTGGGGTTGTCGGTCTCCTTCGCGCTCAGCCCTGCCCAGTCCTTGGGATTGGTGTGCCCGGACTCTTGTGTACCTTTCGTGGTTAGGTCTACCAGGCACGCCGTCTCTTGGAAGTCGGCTCCAGGAACCTGCACGTCCGCATCCCCCACACAGGACGAGACCTCAGCGCTCGTCGTCGTAGCGGGCTCTTCGTTCTGAGATCCCTGCTGGGTAGAGTTATCTCCGCCACAGCTCGCGAGTGAGAATGCCAGCAGAAGAACTACTGCTAGGAACCTTATGGGCGATGTCATGCCTCACCTATCCCTCGATTGAACGGGGGGAAGTATAGTTCCGTCCCGCGCCATGCGCTACCGTGTCCAATCATAGCCAGGAACGAAGCTCTACGGTTGCTGAATAAGAGTCCCGTTCACGCTCCTAGGCTCTTCTCTTTGCGGAGGCCGCTTGCTCCGAGTGGGCGATGCTGGGTTCATATCAGCAACCTCTGCCGGGTGCATCCAACGCAGTAGATTGCTAAGGGTTTCTAGAAGCTGCAGAATACCCGCAAACAGCTGTATTTCTGCGGTGAGTCTTTTTCTTGATGTTGTAGAAGATTTGGTTAGGTTGCTGCACCAACTTTTGACACGCGATCCTAGGCCTCCTTTTATATCTCGTTTTGCCTGCAAAACGGATACTTTCCTAAGTGGAGCCGGGGAGATTCGAACCCCTGACCTCCGACGTGCAAAGGCGGCAGCATGCTTTGCTAGGGCTTTTTAGAGCTTGCAGAATCGCTACAAAAATGCGAATTTCTTTCATGATGATCTTCTCGAGTTTTCAGGCTATTTACTCAGATTGCTGCACGGCTGCTGCACACAGGGTGTCATAAATATTGATCCTACGTAGGATACGAACGTGTTGCTCGCTACAGACGCCAAAAGCACAATTGCAGTATTTCTGAGAAACAGCTATCGATCCCTACCATCGTCTACCGGTCCAATAGTTGTTAATACTGCTGTTAGAGATGCCCAGTAGTGTTGCTGAGTCGAGTGTCGCTTTGTTGCCCCGAGCCTTGCGGCTGAATGATCCTAATGCCCTTTCGCTCCTCGGCCATTCGTGCCAACACCGCATTTACCTCAGCTCCGACGAGCACCATCAGCCCCGTGACGTAGAGCCACAGCATTAGCACCATGATCGCGCCTACCTGCCCGTAGACCTGGTTGTAGCGGCCGAGATTGGCTATTCACAGGTTCAGCCCGACGCTCGAGACCAGTATGAGGACCGTGGCCGCAAAGCCCCCAGGGGTGATCTACTTGAATGGCACCTTGGCGTTGGGGGCTACATAGTAAAGGAGGGCGTGAGCTAAGCTCACCGCCAAGAATGCCCCCGCCCATCGCAGGACGTCCCACAGGGCCAGGAGAGTCTCGGGCAATCCGATTAGGTTTTGGAAGTAATCGCCTACCTCAGGACCAAAAACTACAAGGGCTAAACTCACTACCATGAGTACAAAGCCTAGGACCATCAGAACCGAGATGCCCCAAAGCTTCCACCACGGTCGGGTCTCTTGCAACTCGTAAGCCCTGTTGACAGCCTTGACGATCGCGTTTGCCGCCGCCCAATCGGACCAGAAGGTGGCCAGGGTGCCAAAGACTAGCACGCTCGGGTCCGCATTCCTCAGAGTGAGGTTTATGTAGCCGTCTAAGAGCCCTACGGCGTCGCCGGGCAAGAAGCCTTGCATTCTTTCGGTCAACGTCTTGAGAAGGGAGGCGGGGTCGTCTATTACGAGCCCCGCCAGGGCAACCAACACCAAGAGAAAAGGGAACAACGAGAAAAGGGTGAAGTAAGCCAGCTGCCCAGCAAGCCCCGGGCAGTCGTCTTCTAGCACCTTACGGCTCACCCGCCTAAGCACCCTAGAGCCCAAGACGCTCCTCAGATCCAAAAAGAATTCACGCAAGTCTAGCATCGGCTGCCTAGCTGGCTACCTCTTACCGCAACGCAGGTTTCTCAACGGCATGCACTCAGTCTAGTTGCTATCCAGAAGCCAAGCGCAGTCCTCATACTTGATGTTGTAATGCTTATACGCCGGAGGGCAGTAGGAGGGCCAGAGCAGCTGGTACTGGCCCCGGCCCTCATCAACGTTCCCTAACCGTTACTATCTACCGGAGAACCTTTTCTTTAGGGTATCGAACGCCTTGTTCACCAAGCCAGCCTCTTGAGCTTTGTCTATGGCTTTATCTAAGATATCCGACTTCCCCTTGCTTCTACGGTACTGCTGAAGCTTGTCAACAGCACTGTCAGCGGCGCTGTGCTTGGTCTTCCGATGTTGCTCTCCAGACACTTCGTAACCTCCATAGTTGTTTTGCTAAGAACAAAGTAGCATGGCTTCAAAAACAAGAGAAAAGCCTCTATTTTCCTAGCTAGGATTAGTTGTACCCACAGCTCGCCAGCTTAACGCCTTTGAGTCTAGCTTACGCAAATGAAACAGGGCATACCTATTACCAACCAAGCTTCCTCTGTCACAACCCCTTGCCCTGTTGGGCTCCAAACGGACAGAGCGCTTGTTTCTAAGTGCTAGGGGCCACCTTTACTTACTTGTAAGTTGTTGGTTAGAGCATACGCTAAAGAGCCGCGCCACATGATGATGCTGCCTGTTGCGCCGCAACCGGCGGGTATCAGGCCTCCTCTCGTTTACTCTCTGCCTTGATCGTCACTACGCCGCCTGCTGGGCTCCCCTGTTATCTCATTGCTCCGGTTGTAAGCCTTCTCGAGGCTCTCCCGGGCTACCTCCCGGCCGCCGATCCCGAACGCTATCGCCGCTGCCAAAGCTATAGCCCCCAGCAAAATCAAAAACGTGTTAGCGGTCAACTGCACCGCTATCCCAAGCTGCGTCAACGCCGCGAAGGCCGCGTACACGATGATCGCGTACCTCGCCACGCTCGCCAGAACGTCGTTCCCGGTCGCGCCCCTCACGATGCCGGCTAAGAAGTTCGCCAGCAGCGCTGCCAGGATCAGGATCAGGATGGCCGCAATGATGCTCGGGATGTAGGCTATTAGCTGGC
>DASQMR010000085.1:0-4545 GCA_035645375.1 Rubrobacteraceae bacterium | reverse complement strand
GATTGAATTCAATCTTGCAGGAAGACCTTGCGGGGATACGCGTAATCCGGACGTTCGCTCGTGAAGCCTACGAGCGGGAACGATACCGCTTGGTCAACGAAGAGCTTCTCGGGAGAAACCTTGAGACTGTACGGACCTTCTCGAACAACTTCCCGTTCGTCTTCTTGCTCGCGAATATCGGGACGCTTGCGATAATCCTCTTCGGCGGGTTGCAGGTGATAGGCGGCGGCCTGACGGTCGGCGAGTTGGTTGCCTTCAACACCTATCTCGGCTTCCTGCTCTTCCCTATCCTCACGATAGGGTTCCTGGCCGCCGGCATCTCCCGCGCAGGCGCCTCCTCTGAGCGCATCTTCGAGGTCCTCGACGCCCCACTCGAAGTCGAGGACTCTCCGAACGCTGTTCCTCTCCCCCCCGTCTCGTGTCGGGTAGAGTTCGACGACGTCAGCTTCCGCTACCCGGGGGACGAGCGCGAGATCCTGCGCAACATCAGCTTTACAGCCGAACCGGGACAGACCGTGGCGATACTGGGGACGACCGGCTCCGGCAAATCCACGCTGGTCAACCTCATCCCACGCTTCTACGACGTGACGGAAGGCAGCGTGAAGCTCGACGGACACGACGTGCGCGACGTAACACTCTCCAGCCTGCGAGGCCAGATCGGGATCGTCCTCCAGACCTCCCTGCTCTTTTCCGGCCCCGTACGCGACAACATCGCATACGGCAGGCTCGACGCCACGCAGAAAGAGATCGAGGCAGCCGCCCGCGCCGCAAACGCGCACGAGTTCATCCGCGATCTTCCGCAGGGGTACGCCAGCGTGGTCGGAGAGAGAGGCGTCGGGCTCTCTGGCGGTCAGCGCCAGAGAATAGCCATAGCGCGTGCGCTGCTCGTAGACCCGCGTCTGCTTATTCTAGACGACAGCACCTCAGCGGTAGACGCCGAGACCGAGACGGTCATCCAGGAGTCGCTCGACCGGCTCATGCGCGAGGGCAATCGCACCGCGTTCGTTATCGCCCAAAGAGCGAGCACCATACGCGACGCCGACCTTATACTCGTCCTCGACGGGGGCACCATCGCCGCGCAGGGAACTCACGAGGAGCTCCTGAGCGAGAGCGAGCTATACAACGAGATCCTGGGCTCCCAGTTAATCACAGAGAACACCGCAGCTACGAACGAGGACCACGGGTAGCGGTGGGAATGCGTAGCATCGAGTCTATCGCCGGAGCCTCCCAGGAGCAGGCCGAAGACAAGGGCACGACCGCGCGTCGTCTGCTCTCGGAGCTTCGTCCCCACGGGCGTCGTCTGATGCTCATCCTCGTCCTCGTCGTGGTCGCGGCGGCTGCGCAGGCCGGAGGGCCGTGGCTTATCGGCCGGGCTATAGACCTCTACATCCTGCGGGGCGACGCTGACGGGCTCGCGTGGACGATGCTCCTGCTGCTCGGCGTCTATCTAGTCGGGACGTTCGCGTCGCGCGGTCAGATCCTCCAGGTCGGCTCGGTCGGCCAGAGCGTGCTCGCGTCACTACGCGAGCGCATCTTCGAACGTCTGCTTCGCCTCCCTCTGGGTTACTTCGACAGGCGCCCCGCCGGTGACCTCATGAGCCGCGTCACGAACGACGTGGACACCCTCAACCAACTCCTCTCTCAGGGGATAACGCAGCTTCTGGGCTCGCTCTTCAGCCTCGTCGGGATAGTCATCGCGATGCTCCTCCTCGACTGGCGTCTGGCGCTGGCGTGCTTCGCGGTTATCCCGGCGATGCTCTTCACGAACGTCTACTTCGCCCGGCGCGCTCGGCGCGCCTTCCGGACAACGCGCGAGACCGTCGGCGATGTGACGGCGGGCTTGCAAGAGGAGATAGTGGGTATCCGCGAGGCGCAAGCCTTCAACCGAACTGAGGCGAATATAGAACGCTTCCGGGAGCGCAACGCCGCCAATCGGACCGCCAACGTACAGGCCGTGGCGATCACCTCCGCCTTCGCCCCCGCGATAGACGTGCTCGGTACGTTCGCTACGGCGCTCGTGATCGGCTACGGCGGCTACCTTGTCGTCAACGGCACCCTGACAGTCGGCCTGTTAACTGCGTTTCTGATCTACGTGCAACAGTTCTTCCGTCCGATACAGCTCGCCTCCCAAGTCTATACCCAGGCCCAGTCGGCCCTGGCCGGCGGCGAGCGGATCTACAACATTCTCGACGAACGTGTCGAGCCCCCCGACCCGCCAGAGGCCCCGAAGCTCGCCACGGTACAGGGGCGGATAGAGCTTGGCAACGTATCCTTCGCCTACGAGCAGGGTCGCCCGGTGTTGAGGGACGTCAGCTTTCGCGTCGAGCCGGGCCAGACGGTAGCGCTCGTCGGACCTACAGGAGCGGGCAAGACTACGATAGCGAACCTCATACCACGCTTCTACGATGCCAGCGAGGGAGCGGTGAGGATAGATGGCCACGACGTGCGCGAGGTCGAGCGGCGGAGCCTGCGGGAGCAGATAGCCACCGTCTTGCAGGAGCCGTTCCTCTTCTCGGGTACCATCGCAGAGAACATCGGCTACGGCAGGATGGGCGCTTCGCGGGCGGAGATCGAAGCCGCCGCCCGGGCCGTCAGCGCGCACACCTTCATCGCCGCCCTGCCGGACGGGTACGACACGACTTTGGGCGCAGGCGGCGGGACTCTAAGCGGGGGTCAGCGCCAGCTACTCTCCTTCGCCCGCGCGGTGCTCGCCGACCCGCGCATCCTCATCCTCGACGAGGCGACGAGCAACATAGATACTCGCACCGAAGCGCTGATCCAGAAGGCTTTGGCCACGCTCTTGAAGGGTCGCACAAGCCTGGTCATCGCGCACCGCCTCAGCACCATCCGAGACGCTGACCTGGTCCTGGTGATAGAGGCCGGCCGTATCGCCGAGCGCGGCGCCCACGCGGAGCTACTGAAAAAGAACGGCCTCTACGCCAATCTCTATCGCCGTCAGTTCCGTGAGCCGGTAATACCAGGCGGTTGAACGGGGAGCGGTAGCAAGTCTATCCTGAGTATAGGAAGCGCGGGCAGCATCCTCTGCATTGGTAGTGCCGGCTCTCTTCTGCGCAGAGGCAAGGAGAAGTCAGAAACAGACGAACCGTAACAGCTCCTGTCCGCGCTGGCAGCAGGAGTGCGCGAGCATCCTCTACCAGGCGCGGCGGAGTATCTCCCGGGCGTCCTCGGCGCGGTCCCCGAAGTCCTGGGCTATAAATTCGAGGTCTTCCTCCGGTACGCCGACGTCGCGTAGCCTATTCGGCAAGTCCAGCCTCGCCACGAGGTCGGCGATACCCTCGTCAGGGTCGCCGCCCAGAGCTCCCGCCAGCCTTCTCCATCGGTCTTCGGGTATCTGGTCCTTTGTAGCCGCCAGGGTCGGAGCGAGGGTGATGCAGGAGGTGTAGCCGTGCGGGACGCCGTAGCTCGCCCCGATCCTGCGCCCCAGCCCGTGTGAGATACCCATCGGGGTGTTCAACGGTCCGAAGTACGCCATCCACGACGCGAGCTGTAGCTCGTGTCGCATCCCGACGTCCTCCGGCTCGTCCTTCGAGCGCGGCAAATACTCAATGAGCCTCTTCGCTCCTTCAAGCCCCATCACGTCCTCCACCGGGTGCTCCCCCTTCGCGAGAAACCCTTCGACGGCGTGATCGAGAGAGCGGATGCCGGTCGAAAGCCAGAGCTTCTCCGGCGTAAACAGCGTAGTCTCGGCGTCGAGTATTACCACCGTCGGGACGGCTTGTTCATCAGCGAAGCCGCTCTTACGGCCCGCCGCTTCGTCCGTCACCCCGACGAGATGCGCCCATTCGGCCCCAGAGAGGGTGGTCGGAACTGCTACCTGATCTGGGTAACCCAGCCTGACGGCGACAGCCTTGGTCCCGTCAACGACGCTCCCGCCTCCGACGCTGACGAGCAGATCAGCCCCTTCGGCCTCCCCGGCAGCCTTCTCTACCGCGCTCCCGGGTGTATGTTCGCTCATACCCACGAAGGTGCTTGCGTGCTTAGTGCCCAATAGCTTCTCGACACGCCGGACGAGATCTGTCTTCTCGTCGAGGGTACGGCCGGTGACTACAAAAGCTCGCTCGAAGCGCCGGGCTTCCTCCTCCAGCTTGCTCAAGGAGCCGGGACCAAAGTGAACCCGATCTGTCGGCAGAGATTTGCGCGTCCCGACGGTCATGCTTGTGATTCTACACTGCTCCCGTTAGGGCGCTCGCCCTTCCGAGCGACTCGGCGAGCCCAGTTCGACGCTCTAGTCGAGGCAAGATACGCCAGCTAACCCGGGTTCGTCAGATCTCCTCCTACACCATCTTTATTTGCTACAGAGTGCCGGTATCTCTTATCTCCACGCAGGCGCCAACTCACGGTCAAGGACCTTCCTCCTGCTTACGAACGTGCGTCGGATAGTCGCGGTAGAGATACCAAGGAGCTCGTCTCTCGGAGACCTTCCAGCCAACAGGCTGGAAGGTCTCCGATTTCTCCCTCAGGGTACTCTCCGATAACGACAGAGGCCCGGTCCTTAGACCAGGCCTCCTGTTCCTGATGTGCTCC
>DASQMR010000084.1:0-2515 GCA_035645375.1 Rubrobacteraceae bacterium | reverse complement strand
TGTCTTTCTGTCACCTGGTATTGTTGTTGGTCCATGCACATCTCCTTCTCGAGAAAGATACGAACAATAAAGCGTTGTTAGATCAAAGCGCGAGGGCTATTACTCGGTTTCCGAGAAATCCTGACACCGGCAACCGAGAATCCGAGAAGACCTCTTGGCGGCAATCCGGTGAATAGAGATAGCTAAACCCCAGTCACATAGACCTATAGAACCTGGGCTATGAGGTTCAGATCCAACTTCTTCACAAGGCTCTCCCGCTTACCTACACTCGCATGACACGGTTCTGAAAGGGAAGAAAATGGATAACACTACGAAGAGTGCTTATAGGTGGCGCCATCCAGATGTTCTAAACTGAGTGCCATGAAATCCTCCTGGAATAGCACCAAGATACTGAGAACGTTCCTTGTCGTTCTCGCCCTCGTCGCCGTCCTCGTGATAGGTGCTTGGCTATATGGAGCCTACCGCTGGAACGCTGGTACCCAGGAATTGCGAGCACGGCTGGATTTGGCCCGTCTGCCCGTTAGTCCACAGACCGTCGACTTCCGTGAGCTGGAAGGCTTGCCCGCTTCGGTCCGAAGCTACTTCCGCCTCGTGCTCGAGGAGGGACAGCCGATGGTGGCGGGGGTAAGCGTGCAGCACAGTGGCACCTTCAACATGGGTGAAACCACAGACCAGTGGAAGCCCTTTACCTCGGACCAAGTGGTGGTCACCCAGCGACCGGGCTTCGACTGGGACGGGCGCGTCGCGATGATACCGGGTGTGCCCGTGCGGGTACACGACGCTTACGTAGCGGGCGAAGGCATCCTGCACGCCTCCTTGCTCGGGCTCTTTCCGGTGGTAGATATGCGCGGCGGGGGCGATGTGGCTGAGGGCGAACTGATGCGCTTCTTCGCCGAGGCGGCCTGGTACCCTACAGCGCTGCTGCCCAGCCAGGGCGTGCGTTGGGAAGCCGTAGACGATCGCTCGGCCTATGCCACGCTGGAGGAGGGCGACATCTCCATAACCATGCTCTTCACGTTCGACGAAGAAGGTCTCATCGACACCGTTGGCGCGGAGGCGCGCGGAAGGGCGGTGGGCGACGAGGTGATCCCGACGCCCTGGCAGGGCCGCTTCTGGAACTATGAGGAGCGTGGCGGTATGCAGGTGCCGCTCGATGGCGAGGTGGCCTGGCTGCTACCCGAGGGAGAGAAGCCTTACTGGCGGGGTCATATCGACGAGATCTCTCACGAGTTCGCGCGCTGATCTACGGTCAGGAACTGTTAGGGCCGCTGTTCCCACCTGCCCCGCACGTTTGCCAGCAATAGCGCTGTCGCAGCGGTGGTGGTTACCGCCAGCGTTCCCCACTGGGGTAGTTCGCCCGGCGCTTCTGCGAGACCGTGGAGGATGAAGACCACCGAATTGGTCGACAGCACGAGCAGGTAAAGGGAACCCTGGACGCCGGCGATGGCAGCGACGATGTACCCCCATGCGTTACGTCGCCACAGCAGAACCCCGCCGAACGCGAGTGCCGGCACCATGATCGTGATGTCGAGTGCCGCAACTAGCTTGAATGCTTCGGTCTCCACGGGCGTTGGCTGATCCGCGATGACGTACGCTGCCCACACTCCCATCCAGACGAAGGTGAGACCCACAGCGACGAACACGAGATAGCCGCCAACGATGCGCACGGGCGTTTTCTGCCGGAAGCTCGCGGCTATCTCGGCGACGTCGATCCGCGACAGCGCGAGGATAAGCGTGACCACGGACAGCACGAGCGGCACGATGTAGAGTGGGAAGAAGGCGTTCAGCGCAGCACCCAACATGTAATACGCGTAGTTGTACGCTCCATAGCCGAGCATCCCGAGCCACAGCAGCAGTCCTCGGATCGAACCTCGTCGCGCGAGCACGAGGGATGCGACCAGCAAAGGTGCCCCCACCACGAGCGTAATCCAGTCGTTGCCGAACCACGTAGCGCGGATCCACTCCACATCACGGTACTGCCCTGGGAAGACAAGTCCGAGCACGGACTGCACGACCATAAGCGCCGCGAGCACAGCCGAGAGGATGTATGGCCATCGGTGCAAGAAGACCTGCCGAGACTCTAGGGTAGCCAACCCATCCTCCCTCCGGCGAGCACAAAGGCTAGGATCGCCACGTTGAGCACCGCCCCGAACAGAGAGTCGGGCAAACCCAAGACGCTCAACGCCAAAGAAAGCAGCGCTACCAAGACGGTAAGCGTCCGCCACCACGGCAGAAGGGCAAACACCGCCACGCTTGCCGCGACGAACCCCACCGCTGCTAAGCCCCACAGCAAGCCGTAGATCCTGGCACCGACCTCACCCACCTCCAAGGCACCGGAGAGCAGATCAGTCCTATAGGGCAAGGTTTCGATGGTGGCAAGGCACAAGTAGGCTACGAATCCGAGCAGGTGAATGAGGCCGTGCAGTATTAGGATCGTTCCTAGAACAATGCGCAAGATCATTGCTACCTCCGCTCGCAGGCCTGCCTCTGCCTCGAGTGTAGTCTATTCACCCAA
>DASQMR010000083.1:0-17915 GCA_035645375.1 Rubrobacteraceae bacterium | reverse complement strand
ACGGAGGCCGGGTTAGCGCCGCCCCGCGAAGGCAGGTAGTGTCAACACCACCGTCGCCGCCGGAGGTACGAAAGAAGCGTTTCATTGTGCCACGCCCTCTCTCCGTTCTCGCAGCATAACTCTACTCCCCAGATCACGTGAGCGCAGGTAGGTTAGATCTCGGATGACCATACGTCTCCGAGGGGAGTAAGACTTGTAGTAGAGTGGGGTCCGACCAGGACACGACAAAGGGAAATACCTTGGATCTCAGGACTAGAAACGTTGCCGGGCTCTCAATCAACACCATCCGCGCCCTCTCGATGGATGCGGTGCAAAGAGCGAGGTCCGGCCATCCCGGAACTCCTATGGCTCTCGCCCCAGTTGCCTATACCATCTTCACGAAGCTTCTGCGCCACAACCCTGCGAGCCCCCTCTGGCCCGACCGCGACCGTTTCGTTCTTTCCGCCGGTCACGCTTCCATGCTCCTCTACTCTATGCTCCACCTTACCGGCTACGATCTCATTCTCGACGACATAAAGAACTTCAGGCAGTGGGGATCGAGAACGCCCGGCCACCCGGAACACTTCCTCACCCCGGGCGTGGAGACCACGACCGGTCCCCTGGGGCAGGGCTTCGCCAACGGGGTAGGGATGGGTATCGCCGAGCGCTTCCTCGCCGATCGGTACAACCGGATAGGACACGAGATCATGGACCATCATGTCTACGCTATCTGCTCCGACGGCGACCTGATGGAGGGCGTGGCCGCCGAGACCGCCTCCATTGCCGGGCAACTCGCCTTGGGCAAGCTCGTCTACGTCTACGATGACAACCGCATCACGATAGACGGCAGCACTGCTGTCTCCTTCGATGCCGAGGACAAGGCAAAGCGCTTCGAGGCTTACGGATGGCACGTACAGAAGGTAGAAGACTCGGAGGACCTCGAAGCCGTGGAAGAGGCCCTTACCGCCGCGCGTGACGAGGAAGAACGCCCCTCGCTGGTCATAGTACGCTCCCACATAGCCTACCCTGCGCCCAACGCTATCGACACCGCCGCCTCCCACGGCAGTGCTCTGGGCGAGGACGAGGTGCGGGCGGCGAAGGAGGCGATGGGCCTCGATCCCGAAGAGCATTTCGCCGTTCCGGACGAGGTGCTGGAGCACATGGACTGCCGTACCCGGGGGCGTGAGCTAGAGGAAGAGTGGAACGAGCGCTTCTCGACGTGGCGCGGGGAGTTCCCGAAGCTGGCCGAGGAGTGGGACTGGGCGTGGAGCGGCGAGCCGGAGCCCGGCTACGAGAGAGAGTTGCCGCGCTGGGACCCGGCCAAGACCCAGAAGCTGGCTACCCGCAAGGCGGGCGGAGCCGCCATGGACGCCTTCAAGGGCTACGTACCGACCATGATTGGGGGCGCGGCGGACCTCGTGGGCTCCACGAGCACCGTCTTCTCGGGCGGCGGTCTCTTCGGCGCTACGCACTCCGGGCGCAACATCGCCTGGGGCGTGCGCGAGCACGGGATGGGCAGCGCCGTAAACGGAATCTCTCTGCACGGCGGTATGGTCAGGCCCTACGGTTCCACCTTCCTCGTATTCTCCGACTACATGCGCCCGGCCATAAGGCTCTCGGCGCTGATGGAGCTCCCCGTGGTCTGGGTCTTCACCCACGACTCGGTGGGCCTGGGCGAGGACGGTCCGACCCATCAGCCCGTCGAGCACTACATGGCGCTAAGGGCGATCCCTAACCTCACCGTCATCCGGCCCGCCGACGCAAACGAGACCTCCGCCGCCTGGCGTTCCACCCTGGGGGCCGAAGGACCTGTAGCGTTACTACTCACGCGCCAGAACGTCCCGGTGCTCGACCCGGATGCTGCGGCGGAGGGCGCGCTGCGGGGGGCCTATGTGTTGGCGGAAACCGAAGGCGGCGAGCCAGAAGTCATCCTTATCGGCACTGGTTCCGAGGTGGCCGTCGCCCTGAAGGCCAGAGAGCTGCTCGCGGAGAAGGGCGTGGCGGCGAGGGTAGTGAGCATGCCCTCCTGGGAGATCTTCGAGGCGCAAGGACAGGAGTACAAGGACGCCGTGCTCCCTCCCGGAGTAGAGGCTCGGGTCTCGGTAGAGGCGGGTATCACTATGGGCTGGGAGCGGTATGTCGGCTTCCGAGGTACGAGCGTCGGAGTCGACCGTTTCGGAGCTTCAGCGCCGGGAGAGGAGGTACTCGAGAAGCTCGGCATCACCCCGGAGAACGCGGCGAACATCGTTCTGGGCCTGCTCAACCGGGAGGAGAAGGCCGGGGAAACCTCCGGTACCACCCCGGCCTTCGAGGAAACAGCCCCCGAAGAAGGACATTCGTAAGCGGTAGAGCACGGTAGCTACAGGCGGAAGCCGAACCGCAGCGCGCCGGTAAGCGCGGCGTGCTGGTGGACCGGCCCCTCGTCGCCCTCTGTTTTTCAAGGAATCCGTCGCCAGAAGTCAAGGATCAAGCACGGGCTTATTCAGAGCCCAGGGGTGTAAACTGGTGAAGCGGAGAGGAAACGCTTCGCAAAGCTACCTTCAGGGGGTGTCGCAGACGGATGAACGAGCGGTTGCAAAAGTTGGCTGAGGCGGGGCAGAGCGTCTGGATCGACTACCTCTCCCGCGACTCGATACAGAGCGGGGAGTTGCAAGAAATGATCGAGGACGGCGTTGTCGGCGTCACCTCGAATCCCACCATCTTCGAGAAGGCGATCTCCGGCTCGAACCTCTACGACGAGCAGCTACAGCAGGTCTCTGAAGAGCTGGACGACTCGAAAGAAGTCTTTCTGGAGCTGGCGCGAGTAGATATTCAGGAGGCCTGCGACCTGCTGATGCCGGTCTTCGAGAGGACGGACAGGCTCGACGGGTACGTCTCCTTGGAGGTCTCCCCGGACCTTGCCTACGATGTCCCGGCGACCGTCGAGGAGGCGATGCGCCTCCACAAGATAGTGGACAGGCCGAACCTCATGGTAAAGATACCGGCGACCCAGCCGGGGCTCGCGGCGGTAGAGGAGATGATAGCCGCTGGCAAATCCATAAACGTCACCCTGATCTTCTCTCTCGCCCGCTACCGCGCGGTGGCGGGAGCGTACATCCGCGGCCTCCAACGTCTCGTCGCCGCCGGCGGAGACCCTTCAGGCGTCGCCTCCGTGGCGAGCTTCTTCGTCAGCCGGGTCGACACCGAGGGAGACAAGCGGCTGGACGAGGCTGGGCGCGAGGACCTGCAAGGGCGGCTCGCGATCGCCAACGCGAAGCTGGCTTATGCGGCGTTCCAGGAGATCTTCTCCGGCGATGACTGGGAGTTTCTGGAGTCGAAGGGCGCGACGAAACAGCGCCCTCTCTGGGCCTCAACCTCGACGAAGAACCCGGACTACAAGGACACGATCTACGTGGACAACCTCGTCGGCCCCGACACCGTGAACACCCTTCCCGGCTCGACCCTCCAAGCGTTCATGGACCACGGCGAGGTAAATTCAAAGGCGCTCGAAGAGGACCTGGACGAGGCGCGAAAGCTCATCGGGGAGCTGCGCGAGGCCGGGGTGGACTACGAGGACGTAACGGAGACGCTGGAGAAGGAGGGCGTCCAGAAGTTCGCCGACTCCTTCGACGAGTTGCTGGAGGGTATACAGAGCAAGAGCCGCCAGGTAGTCAGCCAGCCGTAAGAGCTAGAGCAACTCAGCAGAAGAAGCTGGCCCGCGGAATCATCAACAAGCCTACGGCTTCCAATCATGGGGAGGAACTTTGGAGATAGGTATCTACGGTCTCGGGAGAATGGGCGCCAACATGGTGCGCCGGCTCGCGCGCAGCGGGGAGCACCGGGTCGTGGCAGGCAACCGCTCTCCGGGACCGGTGGACGAGGTGGTCTCGGAGGGAGCCGAGGGTGCTTACTCAATGGAGGAGTTGGTCGAGAAGCTGGAGGCACCGCGTGTGGTTTGGATCATGGTCCCCGCCGGCGACGCTACCGAACAGGCCCTCCTCAAGTTCGCGGACCTCATGGACGAGGGCGACATCCTCATAGACGGCGGCAACTCCTACTTCCGCGACTCCGTTCGCCGGGCGAAGATGCTCCGTGAGAGGGGCCTGCGCTTCCTGGATGCGGGGACGAGCGGCGGCGTCTGGGGCTTACAGGTCGGCTACTGCCTGATGGTCGGCGGGGATTCCGGCGCTTACGAGCAGGTCGAGCCCGCGCTAAGGACGTTGGCACCCGAGAACGGTTACGCTTATCTCGGTGAAGCTGGGGCCGGTCACTTCGTCAAGATGATCCACAACGGCGTCGAGTACGGGATGATGCAGGCCTACGCGGAGGGGTTCGAGATCCTGGAGAAGAGCCAGTACGACTTCGACCTGCGCGCCATCTCGAGCCTGTGGAACCAGGGGAGCGTGGTCAGGAGCTGGCTATTGGAGCTCGTCGAGAACGCCTTCGAGAAGGACGGCCACCTGGAGAGCATCCGGGGCTACGCTGAGGACTCGGGCGAGGGCCGCTGGACGGTGCTGGAGGCTATAAACGAGGACGTGCCGGCGAACGTCATCGCGGGCTCTCTCTTCGCCCGCTTCGCCTCGCGCCAGGAAGATTCCTTCGCCATGAAGGTCATCGCCGCGCTGCGCGGTGAGTTCGGCGGGCACGCAATTCAAGAGTCATCGACGAAGTACCCCGAGCAGAAGTAGGGGAGGCATACCGTGGTCGAGACGCGGCTCCCGGCGGAGCTTCTCCGCGACGACCCGAGGATTCCAAAGACCCCGGACCCGAGCGCCATCGTCATCTTCGGCGCCTCGGGCGACCTGACGGCTCGCAAGCTCGTGCCCGCTCTCTACGAGCTCGCTGCCCAGCGGCGCCTACCGATGGAGTTCGCGGTCATCGGCGTCGCAAGGACCCCGATGAGCCACGACCGGTTCCGCGAGAAGCTGCGCCGCTCACTCGAAGAGCAGCGCCCCGGCGGGGTGAGCGACGACATCTGGGACTCGTTCTCCGGAGGTATCTTCTACCTCGCCGGTGACTCGAAGAAGGCCGAAACTTACCGCGAGTTGAACGATCTCTTGAAGAAGCTCGATGGGGAGCGGGGGACGCGGGGGAACCGGTCCTTTTATCTGGCCTCGTCGCCAACGCTGTTTTCGACCATCGTAGAGGGGCTTGGAGAGGCGGGGATGAACAAGGAAAAGGACGGAGGCTGGGCGCGGCTGGTGGTCGAGAAGCCGTTCGGGCGGGATCTCGCGAGCGCCAGAGAGCTCAACGCGGACATCCGACGGTACTTCGAGGAGACCCAGATCTACCGTATAGACCACTATCTCGGCAAGGAAACGGTGCAGAACATACTCGCGCTGCGCTTCTCCAACAGCATCTTCGAGCCCCTCTGGAGCCAGCACTACGTGGACCACGTCCAGATCACCGTGGCCGAAGACCTGGGTATCGGAGGTCGCGGCGGTTTCTACGAGGATGCGGGCGCTCTGCGAGACATTATTCAAAACCACGCCATGCAAATTCTCTGCCTCACCGCGATGGAGCCCCCGGCTGCCTTCGACGCCGAGAGCGTGCGCGAGGAGAAGGTGAAGGTTCTGAAAGCCGCGCGCCGCATCCCCGAGGACGAGGTCGAGGACTTCGCTGTTCGCGGCCAGTATGCTCGCGGCTGGGTGTGGGGCGAAGAGGTGCAAGGGTATCGCGAGGAAGTGGACGTAGCCCCCGACTCTACGACCGAGACCTACGTGGCTCTCAAGCTGTTCATAGACAACTGGCGTTGGGCGGGGGTGCCGTTCTACGTCCGCACCGGAAAGAGGCTGCCGAAGAGGGTCACGGAGATCGCCATACAGTTCAAGCCGACCCCGCATGCGCCGTTCGCCGGGGCCGAGAACCTGGAGCCGAACGTGCTAGTGGTGCGTGTCCAACCCGAGGAGGGCGTGTCGTTGAAGATCGGGGCGAAGGTGCCGGGTTCTGGGTTCGAGATCCGGTCTGTCAACATGGACCTGTTCTACGGCACGGCCTTCTTAGAACAGGTCCCGGACGCTTACCAGCGGCTCCTTCTGGACCTGATGCTCGGCGACCCGACGCTCTTTATACGCTCGGACGAGACCGAGGGGGCCTGGGACATCCTGGACCCGGTGATGCGAGCGTGGACAGAGAACGGTGAGATAGCTCTCTATCCGGCCGGTACCTGGGGGCCGGACGAGGCTGAGAAGCTCCTCGGGCGGGAGTGGAGGAGGTGGCGGAGGCCGTGATCTGGAACGCGATGTCGGTCGAGGCGATAGAGCATGAGCTCGCCCGGCGCCGGACGAGCGAGGATGGCCCGCCGGACGCACGGGCGTGCGTCGTCAACGTGATCGTGGTAACGAGCGAGGAATTCGCACCTGAGGTAGCTTGCGTCGTCTCAGACCTCTCCAGCCACCACCCCTCCAGGACGATACTCGTGATCTCGGACCCAGACGAAGCGGAGGCGAACCTCGGGGTCTCGCTCTCCACCTTCTGCGGTATAGAAAGGGGAGCAGATCGAATCTGCGCCGAGCAGATAACGATCCACGCCGAGGGCCCGCCCGCCGAGCATCTCGAAAGCCTCGCGGGTCCGCTTCTGATCCCCGACCTCCCCACGTTTCTCTGGTACCCGAACGCAGCGCTCCCGGATCCAACTTCCGGCATGCTCTCCCTGGCTGACCGCCTCATCCTCGACTCCGGTCCGGCAGAGGACCACGAGGAGTTCCTGCGTGCCGCATCCGACCTGTGCCGGGCCCGTCTGCCGGCGGTCGCGGACCTGCAGTGGACCGCGCTCTCCCCGTGGCGCGCGCTCGTCGCGGACCTCTTTACTCCCCCCGAGCGAGCCGGCGATCTGGCGGAGATAACAAATATGGAGGTCCAGCACGGCCTGGCGGGCGAGAGCCAGGCCCTTCTCCTTGCGGGCTGGCTCGCCTCCGCCCTAGACTGGCGCCCGGGGCAGACGAGCAGCACGGAGAGCGGCCGCAAGCTCTCTCTCTCGGCCCCTTCCGCCACGGTAACGGTGGGCCTCTCCCAAGACAACGTGGAACCCGCCCTGAGCCTGGTCCGCTTGCGTTCCGAGGAACTTGCCTTTGAAGTACGGGTCTCGCGACACGGGGAACACGCTTGCGCCTGTACGACGGTGAAGAGCGGCGAGGAGACCTTGGGCGAGCGCAGGGTACGCCTGTGCTCCGCCAGCGCGGGAGCCCTGCTTGGCGACGAGCTATGCCTCCCCGGACGGGACCTGGCCTACGAAGCCGCCCTTCACAAGACCGTGGAGATGCTCGGTCTATGAACCTGCGCGTCTACGAGAACGTTCAGCAGCTCTCCGAGGCCGCCGCCCATACCTTCGTGGAGGAAGCCCGCAATGCCATACAAGAGTCCGGCCGCTTCGCCGTGGCGCTCGCCGGCGGCTCGACCCCGAAGAGCACCTACGAGACGCTCGCCGCTGAGTACGGCGAGACGAAGGACCTCGACTGGGGCAGGGTTCATTTCTTCTTCGGCGATGAGAGAAGCGTACCGCCTGACCACGAGGACTCGAACTACCGTATGGCCTATAAGGCCCTGCTCTCACACGTGGCCGCGGGCAGCGTACACAGGATGAGGGGTGAGCTGAAGCCCGCCGAAGCTGCCGCCCTCTACGAGCACGAGTTGAAGCAGTTCTTTGGAGGTCCGCCGCGCTTCGACCTCGTCCTGCTCGGCATCGGCGAGGATGGTCACACCGCGAGCCTCTTCCCCCGTACCCCGGCCCTAGAGGTTAGCGACCGCTGGGCTGTCGAGAACCCGGTGAAGAAGCTGGAGACGACCAGGGTCACGTTGACCCGTCCCGCCATAAGCGCCGCTAAGAACGTCGTCTTCCTCGTCGCCGGTGAGGGCAAGGCTGAAGCCCTCAAAGAGATCCTCGAAGATGACGCTGACCCGCACGACTACCCGGCGAAACTAATCAAACCGGCGGACGAACCTCTCTGGATGCTCGACCATGCGGCGGCCCATCTACTCGAAAGAACTTCATAGGTTCGTCGAAAGGCGTTTGCTGCCGGGAGAGCTCCCGGTTAACGGTACGTTAATCTGTGGCGGAGCGTTTAGCTGTGCGATCTCGAACTTCTTCACCCCTTCGGTAAACCGTGCCGGGTATCTCGTGGCGGGCGGGATGCTCAATGGTAAGGCCATCGACGCAGGCGGGTAGCCTGCTAGGCCACTTGCTCTGTGCTCTGGCCAGTCTGCTCGATTACCGGGAACACGACCAGTGCCACCAGCAACCTGCTAAACCAAGTCTTCACCCGTCATTGAGGTAAATACGCGAGCAACTCAACGGGCGAGAGGAAATATTACCTCTCGTCTTCTAGCGATTGAGGACGCCAGCACACGCTGGGCTCGGATGTAACCACCAGGTAGGCGAAAGGGTCTTAAGAGGTAGCGGGCCAGGCTTGGAGTGACGTGAAAGCAGCTAAAGAGCGACGAAGCGCAGCAGCTGTGCCGGCCCACTATATTCAGATTTTACGGTAGACGGGGGCTGTTGGCTCACACCGGAGCACCCTCTTTCGAGAAAGTTAGCGAAATCTATGTAACGCGCGCAGACCGAGGACTAAAAGACCTTCCTAAAAGACCTTCTTGAGCAGCCCGATCGCGCCCTGACTCCAAGGCACGCGGTGCGAGACTCCAGAAGCATTCTCGAACTGCGCCCGGTTCTCGATATACCACCGGAAGTTTCTCAAGAGCGCATCCTTGTTGGAGTACTTAGGCCTGAAGCCCAGCTCTCGCTCGGCCTTCTCGATGGAGACGAACGAGTCTTTCGAGGCTGTCTCATAGACCCACTTGTAGAGCGGCGAGAGCCCCAGCCTGTCTAGGACTCTGAGGCCCCAGATCGCCGGGGCCGCCGGGAAGCCCAACACCTTCTTGCCGTACCCGGCATGATCCAGGACGGCCTGATAGTCCTCCTTCATCGTCGTGAACTCCGCCGCCCCGATATTGAACGTGTCGTTCACCCGCTCCTCGGGTAGCGTAAGGGTCAGGTAGATCGCCTCACACAGGTCCTCGACGTCGAGGAGTTGGTAGCGGTTCCTTCCAGACCCGATCATGGGGAAGTTGTGCCCGGTGATCGCCCAATCGTACAGGAGCGCGAAGACCCCTAACCGCTCCGGTCCGACGAACGACTTCGGGCGGATAACCGGCACGACCAACCCCTTTGCCCGGTACTCGAGGCAGATCATCTCAGCCTGTATCTTAGCCTGCCCGTAAGGTCCCACGCCTTCCAGCTTGTCCGTCTCGTAGAGAGGATGGTGATCCGGTATCCCATAGACCGCTGTGGAGGAGACGTGTACCACCCTCTTGACCTCGTGACGCAGGGCGGCGTCGAGGATGTTGCGCGTCCCCTCCACATCCGTAGTGTAGATGTCCTCCGGGGCATAGAGCGGTAAGGCGGCGGCGGTGTGTACCACGAAGTCTACGCCCTCCATCGCCCGGTCTAAGAGCGCCTTGTCACGAATGTCGCCCTTTATTAGCTCGACCCTGTCTCTCTCCGGGTAGTCAAATTCCTCGACGTCCAGAGAAGCTAAAGCGTATCCGCGCTCGTCGAGGTAGCGGATGAGGTTGATCCCCAAGAACCCGGCTCCGCCCGTAATTAGAATCTTCTGCCGCTCCATCTAAGCGACGCCTCCTTCTGTATGCTAAACCTGACCGCCGCACGGAGTTATCACGCGGGCGAGAACGTAGCATATCAAAAGCGCGGCGCTTGTAAGACTTTGTTATGCGCCCTGTTGACTGCCTTGTTCGATGATCTCCTCTAGCTCCTCCTGAAGCGTAGAGAGGGCTTCATCGGGCGGCACCTCGCCGTTAAGGGAGGCGTTGAACTGCTCGGCCATTCTAAGAGACATGTCGGAGTAGAACGGAGAGACGGGGCGGGGGCGTGTGTTCTGTATGGCCTCCTGCCCGAGTTCAGCGACCGGCACCTGCTGCAACAGCTCTTCGTCTTCGTAGAGCTCCTGACGCGCCGGGAGAACGGAGCCCTCTATGGCGCGGTACTTCTGCTGCTCCGGGGCGCTCATAAAGCGGATGAACTCGTAGGCGGCGTCTGGATCTTCGGTGTTTGCGTTCATGAAGAAGTTCCAGCCGCCTAGGGAGCTGTAGCTCTGGAGGCCCACTTCGGCTATGGGGAGAGAGGTTATCCTGATCTGGTCGGGGCTTATGCTCGACTCGTTTGGATCGGAGGCTAAAGCGTACATGCGCGGGACGTTGCGCATAAAGACCGCGTCCCCACCGAGAAAGATCGTGGCGACTTCCTGTTCCTTGTACTGGGTCACCCCCGCGGGCGCTATGCCATCGTCGATCATGCTGCGCTCGATCTCCAACCCTCGACGCGCCTCCGGGCTGTTTATGATGACCTGCTGGTCTCCCTCAAGGACGTCTCCGCCCGAGGTCCAGATGTACTCCAGGGCGTTCACGACCCCGCCCTCGTAGTCCGCACCCTGGAAGACGTACCCGTACTGCGTGCCGGACTGCTCCTGTACCGTCCGTGCCTGCTCTTTGAGCTCGTCCCAGGTCCTCGGCAGTTGCGTGAAGCCTGCCTCCTCCAGCAGGTCGCTGCGGTAGTAGAGCATCCCGGCGTCTGTATACCAGGGGACGCCGTAGATGCCGCCCTGGTAGGTCATCGCTTCGATGGTCGCAGGGAGGAAAGCGCTCCGTTCCTCTTCGGGAAAGCGGTCGGAGAGGTCGGTAATGTAGCCGTTTGCGGCGAACTGGGCGGGCCAGATTACGTCTCCCCCGATTACGTCTATATTTATCTCCCCGGACTGGAACTCTGTGTTGAGCTGATCGAAGTGCTGGCCCGAATCGGCGGGCATCTCGCGCAGCGTTACCTGGATCTCCCCTTCGTTCTCGGAGTTGAACTGGTCTATGAGCGCCTGCACGCTTCCTGTGCGATCCGGAAAGAAGGAGAAGGTGAGCTCTGTTGCTCCTCCGACCTCGCTGCCACCCCCACATCCCGCGACCCCAAGCAACGCCGCCCCGGCGAGCCCCGCGCCCCCGATCTTTAAGAAGTCTCGTCTGCTTATATCCTTACAGATGAACCTCCGCCCGCCCGGGACAATCGCCTTACTAACCATATGCTTACCCTCCTAACACCACCGCTTTCCCCTCTACCAGCAATTATGCATCAGGCAGAGAGCTTGGCGCTTGCCCGCGAAACGGTTCAACCACCGCTACTCTTCAGGAGTTGAAGGCGATGAGCGTGGAGCTTGCGATCGACGACTTCGGAACGGGCTACTCCTCACTCTCTTACCTCAAGCGCTTTCCTATGAGATTCCTAAAGATCGACCGCTCTTTTATATATAAGTTAGAGAATGATCCCGACGATACCATGCTCGTGTCAGGGATGATCACGCTGGCCCATAGTTTGGGTATGCAGGGTGTGGCGGAGGGTGTAGAGACTGCCGAGCACCTGGCTTGGTTGCGGGAAATGGGTTGCGATGTAGCCCAAGGAAACTACTTCTCAGAGCCAGTCTCTAGCAGAGCAATGACGTCTCGTTCTTGGCGAATGGTCTTTCTCTGTAACCGGATCGACAACGCGCACGAAGGGTTCCTCAGAGTCTAGAGGCTTCTTCCTAGTACTCTTGTCCTATATAGTCTGTCGTTGCCCAAGTCTCTCCTCCTTGCCGCTTTGGTCGGCAACCGTAGCTGTTCGCGATCGCTGGTTTCTGCCCCTGTCTAAAGCCTCAAACTCTATAACTTGCGCTATTTACGAAGCGGACTGTGTCAGGAAACGCCTCATATAGTCGTAGCTTTCGACGAGGAGCGGTAGCTCAGCATACTCGTTCTGCTGGTGGGCTTGTGAGGTGAGCCCGGGCCCGAAGTTAGCGGCGGGGACACCGTTTTGGGTGAAGCGGGCCACGTCCGTCCAGGCCTGCTTCGGACGTACCTCTATGCCGCCGGAGATGAAACTCTGCAACAGAGGGTGATCCAAGTCAACCGATCCGCTCGGGGCGAAGTCAACGACCTCATAGCGTACACGCGCCCCCGAATCTTCTAGCAACCCTTCGAAGATGCGGTGTACATGGTCAAAACCCCTGCCGGGAGGAAAACGATGGTTGACGTTGATCCAGAACTCATCCGGAACGACGTTCTTCGCCCGCCCGCCCCGAGCCATCGTAGGCACGAGTACCTCGTAGAACGGAAGTTCGTCCACCACTATCTTCTCGACCGGGCGCTCATGCAGGGCGGCGAGGAATCTTCCTGCAGCTGTGAGAGCATTTTCGCCTTGCCAGGGGCGGGCCGAGTGTGAGGGCGTGCCTTCGAAGGTTATCTCAACGTGTGCTGTTCCGACACAGCCAGCCTCCAGCGCGTTCCCCGTAGGCTCCAAGAGAAAGGCTAGGTCTGCATCCACCACCCAGGGGCACTCTTCGAAGACCGTCCCGAGCCCGTTCTCTGCGTGTGGCCCTTCCTCCCGCTCGTAGAACACGAAGGCCGGCTCTGCCCAGCTCTCCTCCCACCGGAAGCTCTCCAGCAGCGCAAGCATTACTGCGTCGCCAGCCTTCATGTCCGAAGCGCCCCGCCCGTAGACGCGGTCCCCCTCAACACGAACGGGCAGACCCCCCGCTGGCTCAGGCACTGTATCCAGGTGTCCGGCGAAGACGAGGCGCTCCCGTGAGACGTCCGGGTGCCAGCGGCTCAACACGAGGTTGTTGGAGACCCGTTCGGCACGCCATTCGTGGAGTCTTCCGACCCTCTTTTCGAGGTCGTCGCAGAGCGATCCCTCCTCCCCGGTCACGCTCGGGCGTTCGAGGAAAAAGAGCAGGGCCTCTAGCAGATTTTCCTGCAGGGGTTCTCCTCTCACACGCTCACCCCAAACTGCCGCAAGGCTTCGTTCAGGGACGTCTTCTGGTTCGTTGACTCGCGGCGCTGCCCTATTATGAGGGCTGTCTGGAGCTGGTAGGAGCCGGCGGGGAACTCCTTTGCGCGGGTTCCGGCTACGACGACCGAGCGAGCGGGGACGCGGCCGCGGTGGATGACCTCCTCCGGTCCCGTGACGTCGATGATTTGGGTCGAGGCTGTCAGGACCACGTTCGCCCCCAGCACCGCCTCCTCTTCGACCCGCACGCCTTCGACCACGATGGCCCGCGAGCCGACGAACGCCCCGTCCTCTATCACCACCGGCATCGCCCCCGGTGGCTCCAGCACCCCGCCGATACCTACGCCGCCAGCGAGGTGTACGTTACGCCCGATCTGGGCTCCCGAGCCGACCGTCGCCCACGTATCCACCATCGTACCGCTCCCCACGTAGGCCCCGATGTTCACGTAGCCTGGCATAACCACTACGCCCGGCTCGACAAAGGAGCCGTAGCGTACGATACCAGGCGGTACGACGCGTACCCCGGCCGCAGAGAGGTTCTTCTTCGTGGGAATCTTATCGTAGTACTCGAACGGGCCCGCGTAGATCGTGCTCATCTCCGCCACAGTGAAGTACAGTGAGATCGCCTTCATCACCCACGCGTTCGACCGCCACTCACCGTCTTCTTTTTCGGCGACCCTGAGCTCTCCCGAGTCGAGTGCTGCGATAGTGTCGAGTACCGCCTGACGGTACTCCTCTTGCTCCAGCAGCCCCCGGTCTTCAAACGCGGCCTCTATTTGCTCTCTCATGCTGCCCCCTCGGTAAATAGAAAAACTCGGCAGATCGTGCGCCAGTTTAGCAGGACGTCACTGTGAACTGATTCGTACTTGTTCGCAGTGGTGCACTCGACATCACTGGAGCCTTCCCATCTCTCATGAAGCTGAGTTCAACGGCGCGGCATCGTCTCAGCCGCCGCGCGAGAGTAGCCGGACGAGCGCCCTGCCCGCCGTCTGTGCCCCGAGCACCACAGGCGTATGCAGAAGCGCGCCTAGCTCCAGCGCTCTGTACAGGTCACGAGCGGTAAGCACATCCTGCGTGTGGAGAGCCAGTGGAAGACATAGAGGGAGTACGGCAAGGATACGAGCAGGGCAGTAACCGTTCCGGGCGCATAGCTCCGAAGCGCCAGCGTCTGAAGCAGGTGTAGGAGCGCGTTGAGCAAGCGAAGAGATATCATGGTTTTGAAAAAGCCGATCCTCGCGCCGGGTATGGGCGACCTCGCAGCCGGGGAGGATGGGTAGCAGCTCGCAGCGAACACAAACGCCACAGCCGCGGCCATCTGCGCGGTCGTCGTAGCCTCGATCCGACTTTTCAGGCCAGCGGGGATAGGGATGCAGTCCCGGTTCTCTCCCCAGAATCGTTCCATCTTCAGGATTTCTTCGAGGTCGTGCACCAGAAAGACGGCCGAGGAACATCGGAGAAGAACTTTGAGGCTTGCCTCTCGTTCAGCACGTTCTGACGTAGTCAACACCTCCCGACTCTCAACTCTTCGTAGCTACCCCAACGGGCTATCGCTTCTTTGCATTCCTCGACGCTCGGCACGAGCGCGACCCGGAAGTAGCCTTCGCCGCCGGGTCCAAACGAGGAGCCGGGCGCGACTATTATCCCTTCTTCGAGGAGCCTCAGGGCGTAGGCTTCCTCGTCTCCGCCGTACTCTTCCGGTACCTCGGCCCAGAGGTAAAGGCTTGCGTTTGTGGGGGTGTGTGCGAAGCCCGCCTTCTCGAAGAAGTTCGTAAACACCTTGCGCTTCTCGGCGAAGACGCGGTTACGCTCTTTGACGTGGGCGTCGTCGTTCCAGGCGGCTGTCGCGGCCTCCTGCACAAAACCGGGGCTTGCGACGCCGATAGAGAGGCGCATCTTCTTGAGGACGGCGATGAGCTCGGGGTCGCCGGCCATCATCGCCGAGCGGTAGCCGGTAATGCCGCTGCGCTTAGAGAGAGATACGAAGGCGAGGATTCGCTCTCTGGTTACCTCCAGGATCGAGGGCGGGGGATCGCCGGAGTACACGTCGTTGTAGCACTCGTCGGAGAAGAGAAGGATGTCGTGCTCGCGGCAGAAGGCGGCTAACTCTTCGAGATATGCGCGGGTCGCGGACGCGCCGGTGGGGTTGTGAGGATAGTTGATCCAGACCACCCGTGTCCTCACCGGGTCTATGGCCGTCGTAGGAAGCAGGAAACCATCCTTCGCGCGAAGCTTCAAGGGCAGAGCCTCCCCGCCAGCGAAGAGCGTCCCGCGCTCATAGACGGGGTAGCCTGGAGTACCGTAGACGACCCCGCGCCGCTCGTGGGAAGGGTGCAGAAAGGCTAGAGGCGCGTGGAAGATGGCCTCCTTGGAACCTGCGGCAGGCAAGACCTCCTTGTCGGGATCTAGCTCGACGGCATGGCGGCGACGCATGAAGCCCGCGAAAGCTTCGCGCAGGGCCTTCGTGCCAGCGGCGCTCGGGTAGCGGCTGGTCTTAGGTACGCCGTCCAAGAGGGCCTGACGAATCTTATGTGCTGTGGGTTCGCGGGGGTCACCGGTGCCGAAGTCGTAGAGGGTGGCTCCACTATCCTCAAGCTTATGGCGGCGCTCGTCCATCTTTGCTAGCGGATAGGCGGGGAGCTCTGCGAGCACGGGATTCAGGATAAGACGGGGCGCCGTCTGTGGGGCGGGTTGTTCGTTTGGCGTTTTCACGATTTCCCTCCAAGGCTGGTTCAGGGGAGGAGAACGATCTTGTTTATAAAGCTAAAGTCCTGCGCTCTGGTTTCGGATTCCAGAGGCCGGATAATATAACATGCAGCGGGGACAACGGGATAATAAGGAGGGTCACCTTGGAGGACTTTTACTACGGCGAAGGCGGCCTCCGGTGCGAGGACGTCATCCTAGCCGAGATCGCCGCGAGCGCCGGCACTCCTACCTACGTTTACAGTTACGCGGCATTAGAGAGAGCCTACAGAGAGCTTGACGAGGCTTTCTCCGGTATAGACCATATGGTCTGTTACGCGGTCAAGGCGAACAGCAATCTCGCCGTCCTGCGCGCTCTGGCGTCCTTTGGGGCAGGAGCGGACATCGTCTCAGGGGGGGAGCTGTACAGGGCGATGAAGGCCGGGTTCAACCCGAAAAAGGTCGTCTTCGCGGGGGTTGGCAAGACGGAAGACGAGCTCGTGGCCGGCATGGGAGAGCGGATATTGCTCTTCAACGTCGAGTCTGCTTCGGAGCTGGAGCATCTGGAGCGCTGCGCCGCCCGCCACGGCAAGAACGCGCGCGTCTCTCTACGTATCAACCCGGACGTAAACCCCGGTACTCACGCGCATATCTCTACCGGGCAGGGCGAGAGCAAGTTCGGCATCCCCGTCGACGAGGCCCTGCAGCTCGCCGAGAGGATGGGCGAATATCGGTGTCTGGACCTCATCGGGGTACACCAGCACATAGGGTCTCAGATCACCAAGCTCGCCCCCTATGCCGAGTCGGTCGAGAAGAGCGCCGGGCTGGTCGAAGAATTAAAGAGTCGCGGCTTCGACATTCAGTACTTCAATATCGGCGGAGGGCTCGGGATACGCTACAAGGAAGAAGAGGTTCCCACACCAAAAGAGTACGTGGACTCCGTCCGGTCTACCCTCGAGCATCTCGCGACGAGCGGCACGAAGATACTCTGCGAGATGGGCCGCTACGTTGCTGGCAACGCGGGCGCCCTGCTCACGCGCGTCGTCTACCGCAAAAAGAGCGGGGCCAAGCGCTTCCTCATCGCTGATGCGGGCATGAACGATCTGCTCCGTCCGAGCCTCTACAACGCCTACCATGAGGTGCGCTCCGTCAACGACGGCGCTGCCGCTTCGGCATCGTCTGATCTCGTAGGTCCGGTTTGTGAGTCGGGCGACTACCTAGCCAAGGATCGCGATCTGCCCGACGCCGCCGAAGGTGAGGTTCTGGCCGTTATGAGCGCCGGGGCCTATGGCTTCTCGATGGCCTCGAACTACAACTCAAGGCCGCGTCCAGCTGAGGTGTTGGTGAGGGGAGACCGCTGGTCGGTAGTCCGCGAGCGCGAGCATCTCGCGGATCTCATAAAAGGAGAGGTCGTACCGGCGTTCTTATAATTTCCGGTCGACGGCTAAGAGCAGGTGTGAGCGGCGGAGCCGCTGTGCACGATCATTCTCTCCGTCTCTACTACAGCTGAGCGTAGAGAGAGGCCAGGCTCTGATAGCTCGTGCTGGTATTGAGAACTGTCTATGCCCTCCTGCCGCTACGAGCGCGGCGGTTCAGGAGGATGGGCGAGAGACGCGGGCGGCGGCGCGAGAGGGCGGCATCCAAGGAGAGCGCCTTCGCGGCGGGGCTAAATAGCACGACGACCGAGATCAGGGCGATAAACAAGTTTACGGTGATGAACTCGGGCGAACCGAGCCCGCTCCCCAACCGTACGCCTCCCTGGGAGACGAGGATGGTGAGGCCCAGGAGAATGCTGCCCAGCGCCGCCAGGTTGGTGAGCAGGCCCAAGATCAGCGCGAGCCCCAGCGCCAGCTCCCCAAAGCTCTGAAACTGCGCGAAGAGTTCGGCGTTCGGCACGACGGTACCCTGCATGAAGCCCTGAAACCACGGCGGCGCCTGCGAGATGTATCCTCCTGCGCTGAGGCTGGCGGCGAACTGCCGAGCGAAATCGGGGTTTAAAAACTTCTCGACCGCGCCGTTCAGCCAGACGGCGCCGATTAACATCCTTACCCACGCCATGCCGCTCATCGCCGATCCTCCTCGTAAGGTACGGAACCGCCCCCCTATTCTACGCACATGACGCGCCACAGGTTCGAGGCAAGGAAATTTCGCAGAACCGGAGGGGATTGTGCGGCGTATACAATCGTATGCGTCTCCACAGATGCAGAGCTTCAGGGACGGTAGAGAAGGAGGGAGCGCTTTGGAGGAAGAAGCACGTATCTCGCGCGGGAGGTTCATCAGGCTCGGGGCGGCGCTGGGAGTAAGCGCAGCCGGAGCCTCGGTCGTGGCTGCCTGCGGCAGCGGCGGCGAAGAAGGAGCAGAGCAGTCCGGCGGAGGAGGCGGCGAGGAGGATAGCACCGGTGATGTCGGAGGCGCGCCTGAAGCCGGCGGCGGCGAGACCGTAGCCCAGGTCCAGAGC
>DASQMR010000082.1:0-4255 GCA_035645375.1 Rubrobacteraceae bacterium | reverse complement strand
GTTGCCGCCTTCCTTAGAAGCTTTTGTTACCTCTGTTCACCGAATTAGCCGCCAGGAATTTTTGTCGGAAACCTAGCTTCCAGTATATAGCTTCTCGGAAACCCTTCAGATATGAGCGCATATCTGAAGCCTTCATCGGGTTGTTTTGCGCCACGTCTGGACGGGTAGGAGAGGCCTGTTTCGCGATCTAACGAGGAGGAGGAAAGCCGTGGCGGAGCAGAATACAGAGCAACAAATCCAGGTCCGGCAGGTGACCAATGTCCACGGCAACTGGAGCAACCAAGGCGAAGCGGAGGATGGCAAGTTTTCCTACCTCCTGCATAGAGGAGGGTGACCGACGGGGCTCGAACCCGCGACCTTCGGGACCACAACCCGATGCTCTGCCAACTGAGCTACGATCACCAAGTACCGCCGAACGGCAGCTTCTTTAGTTTACCAGCAACTGGTCTAATTGCGGAAGGCTCTTATTTTCTCTAAGTGCCCCTGTTATGGCAGGTTGGCATCTTTATTTCCACCGCCGCAGCCGGCTAGAGTTCCAGGGCGAGCAGGATCAAGTGCAAGCCCAACACTCCGTAGGCCTTGTTGGTTCTGCCTGCTTGTCCCATGGCTCCGTATCTACAAGCGCCGTTGCCTGTCTTCGCTACAGAGTACCTGTCCTTCTTGATAGTGCGTCCTCGATGCGGCTGTTATAGCATCGGTGAGCGTTCCCCACTCCTAACTTCCCTGAGCTGATGGAGCAAACGAGTTCGCAAGATCAGCCTTACGACTGCTCAATCACTGCCTCTCAGTATGGTTGGGAGGTACTCCCACTGTACTCGGCGTTGACCTCGGAACGCCACTCAAGCAGGTCTTTGCGTAGCCTGTCGAGCTCCGCCTGGTCTTGTTCGTACACGGTATTTCTGCGCTCGAGCGGGTCTTCCGAGAGGTCGAAGAACTCCTCAGGCTGGTTGCTGTAATGATAGATGTACTTCTCGTAACCCTTGATGCTCGCCAGACACTTACGGTTGCTGATGCAGCTGAACATGAGGGTGCGGTCCTCGGATATCGGGTTCAACAGCGAATACCCGGGATACTCCCCGTTGTCCACCTCATAGCCGAGCATATCGACTATCGTGGGTAGGATGTCGATCTGGCTCGCCAGCCCCTCGACCCGCTGTCCTTCGTCGAATTGCCCCGGGGCGTGGATCATGAGCGGAACCTTAATGCCCTCCTCGTAGGGCGTGTCGCCGTGCATGGAGCGATCGTGCTCCCCGAACCCCTCGCCGTGGTCGCCGAAGAGAACGAAGATCGTATTCTCGTACAGCCCGAGCTCCTCGTACTGCTCGAAGAGGCTCTCCAAGAAGATGTCCTGAAGCCTCAAGCAGTTGTGGTAGGCGTCCAGATCGCCCTCGCCGGGGAAGTCCTTGCTTCCGTGGCGCGTACCGTAGCACTCATAGCCGTAGTGCCCCGTGCCCGTGAAGTACTCAGCCATAAACGGCTCCTCACCGTTCTCTTTGAGCCAGTCCTCACTCGGCCCGAGCATTACATCGTCCTCGTAGCCGAAAGTGTTCGTTACCTGGTAGCCCGTTGAGTCCATAGTCTCCACCGGATAAAACTCCTCGTACCCAAAGCCATCCACCACATCCCCGAAGTTGTCCATCGTAGCGTTCGTCGACGCGAAGAAGACGGTCCTGTAGTCTCGCTCTCTCAGAAGATCTGCGAGGCATTGGGCGGGGACGCCGTCCGTCTCAAACTCCGGTCCCGGGTAGAGGGGCGGCTCGACACCGCAGTTAACTGAGACGCTCGCCTTGGAGGAGCGTGGCACGATCGTGTAGGCCCGCTCGACAAAGAGGCTTTTCTCGGATAGATCGTTTAAGAACGGCGTGGTCTGGAGGTCTTCGTTGTATGGGGTTACAGACTGTGCGCGGGTCGACTCCAGGTGAACGAGGACGACGTTGCGCTTCTCGGTTTGGGACGTTGGCGCGAGGGTAGCGTTGAGGGCCGGGTTCTCGGCGACCGCGGGGGCGCCCGGATCCTCGTCGGCAATTGCCTCCTCTACCCCCGTCAACATAAGGTTCAACACAGGATCCCTGGACAGGGTGGTCGTGCCAGTTAACAACGAGAGAAGGATGAAGCCGAGAGCGAGGCTCCAGAGCCCTAGCGAACCCCACAAGGGCCGCATGAGTATCCCGGATGAGAACCTCATCGTGGCACCAGACCACCACTCGACGAGGCCCGTTATCACCAGAGGGCCTAGAGTAGCGTAGAAGACGGCGGCGGCGAGAAGAGCCCAGGCCCAAGGGGATATATCATAGAGGAATATAGGCATAAGCTCTTCAAACTTCGGGATCCACTCGGCTATCATGCTGTAGTCGAGCGTGGTACCAGTCTCCCGAAAGTACTGGTGTGCCACTGTACTCGCGACCAACACCAGGATCGTTAAGGCGTGGAAGAGCACGACCACGATCCACCGTGCCAGCCCCCTGCGGACCACGGCGAAGAGCCCTATCCAGAACACCGCATATCCTAGATTGAAGAACATGTCTGAAGGCATAAAGCTCAGGGTTCGCCAGACCCCCCCATACTCCGACATGGAGACGACGTCGGCGGCTTTCAGGGCAAGGTTGTAGACGATAAGAGGCACCAGGAGGCTGAGCAGATAAACCCAATCCCGGCGACTCAGAAGGATATTCAGAAACCTGAAGACCTTCACTCCGTTTAATCTCCTAAGCATCGAAGTTTGCGGATCTCATAGGATACTGTGAACGTTCTATAGAATCGACAGCCTACCAGAGCCATCAAGACTACAAAACCTTGCCTGCGTGGCGTTCAGGACTTTGTTGCTTGCCGCTCGCCTGCCTCATGACTTACCGAGCATTCACTTTCTAGATCACCAAGACTACTACAAGCTGCTATAGCTCGCCAAACCTATGGAGTAAGCGCGATCAAACTCTGTATCGCAAGGGCAGGCGAGCCTGCCTCCAGCGGCGCAGCCGGAAGGAAACGTATCGCAACGCAAGGAAGAAGAGCGCCGCAGCCAGCCCCAAAAACGGCAGGATCGGGTACGCCCCGACCGTGTATCCGCCGCTCTTATGAGTACCATAGCACCTCGCGCAGCGCGAAGCTGCGCTCAACCAAGAGGCGGGAGAACCTACTTACGAATCGTAAGGGACGAACACGAAGCCCAAGACTCTCAGTTGGGCCCTCGCCGCAGCTGCAGCCTATAGGCACGGAGGTGTCGCCACAGGCGTTATGGCTTGCCTACCGCTCCCCCAAACGCTCCCGGAACGCATGGGTCCGCACCACCCGGCGTGCATGTCTCCCGATTCACCTAAGTACGTTAATGGTTTTAGTGACCATGAATATAGTGGGCAAAGAAGAGGCAAAGTAGCGAGTGTCCACAACTCCTCGAATGCTACGAAGGAGGTCTACTCGAACCCAACACGAGCGTAAGGGGACTGGAGTTCAGCAGAAATCAGTGGTAAGGAGATGCTCATGAGTAAAAGCGTCGTCTGGGACGGACTAACAGGAGTGAGAGTCGAGGACCGTGAGGTACCGCCGCCTGGGCCTAGAGAACTGAGGATTCAGGTCGAGGCGTCCGGCTTGTGCGGTACGGACCTGCACATCGCCGCAGGAGAGTATCCATTCGCCCAGTCTGGGGTGACCCTGGGACACGAGTTTACGGGTACTGTAGTGAAAATCGGTCCAGAGGTAAGCAAGTTCAATATCGGCGAGAGAATTGTAGTAGACCCCAACATCCCATGCCGAGTCTGCACCTACTGTCACAGCTCGCGCCCCCACCTCTGTGAGAACCCTGAAGCGCTCGGCGTCACCTTGAACGGTGGGCTCTCTGAACTCGCGGTCTTTCCCGCATCCCAGGCGTACAAGGTGCCGAACGGCGTTGCGCCCGAGGCAGCAGCCCTGACCGAGCCTTTGGCTTGTGCGCTACACGCGGTAGATTGTCGGGCATAAGACCTGGTGAAACGGCGTTGGTGCTCGGGGCAGGACCTATCGGCATACTGTCCGCAGCTCTCCTGGTAGCCGCCGGCGCTACTAAAGTTATGGTAAGCGAACCTAATGAGAACCGCCGGGCCAGAGCAGAAGCAGTCCGGGCCGAGCCCATAGAGCCGAACAGGGTCTCTGAAGAGATGGCAGACGTTGTATTCGAGTGCGTAGGCCGAGTCGAGACGATGAAGGCAGCACTGAACGCAGCGAGGTCTGGAGGAACCGTGATGTGGGTAGGCGTCGCGCCGCCGGAGGCCGAGGTTAACGTGAA
>DASQMR010000081.1:0-4057 GCA_035645375.1 Rubrobacteraceae bacterium | reverse complement strand
GACCTCGATGAGGGACAGGTAGGTCGCGAGAACTACGCCTGGCTTGCCTCGGAGTTCCGGGGCTGGGACCGAGGACCGAAGATACTCGTGATCCACCACCACCTGTTGGATATCCCGGGAACCGGACGAGACAGAAACATTTTGAGCGATGCTGGGGACATCTTGGCGATCCTACGGGAGTTGGAGGTGGATATGGTCTTGTCCGGCCATCGCCACGTCCCTTACGTCTACAACGTCTCAAACACGCTGATCATCCACTGTGGCACGGTTTCCAGTACAAGAAATAGGGGGTTCATGCCCCCCTCCTACAACCGGATCGAACTGGACGGTGACGAGATCCGGGTTACCCTGAGCTACCCGGGCGAAGGCGAAGAAGCGCTTGCTAGTGGCCCTTGGCGGCCACTGGCGAACATCCGTTTTCACCCGCCGCGTGAGCGATACGTTCGCTACGCTCTAGGCGATCTCTAAGAGGCTGCGCTTGTGGGCGGGTAGCGTTAACTACTCCTGCGCCAGCGCGCTCCTTACGCGAATCAAAACGCGCATCGCGATCGGGTTGATGTACACCAATTAGTACACCAACCCGCCACAAATATTGACACTAGTTTTGACACTAACCCAAATCAATAACGTGAAACACTGGGCAACGAGCAATGCAGCGTTTAGGCTTAGCTATGCGGATTCTGCAACTATCGGCAACGACTAGAAACCTTTCGCCCGAGACTGAAAATCATGGTGTCCCCGGTTCGAATCCGGGTCTCGCCACTTCTTTTTGTAGGGATTTGCAGGTAAAACGCAGGGAAAAGAATGAGGCTCCGACTCTTGCCGGAGCCTCTAGACAGTTACGTGACAGTTACCGTTAAGACAGGGCATCCTCCATGGTCCTTGCGGCCCGGGCGGACATGCCTGGCACCATGTGACTGTAGACGTCGAGGGTGATGGCGACGGTCGCGTGTTCGAGGACTTCTTGCACTATCTTGGGGTGCGTGCCTTGCGAGAACTGGAGGCTCGCTGAAGCCGACTCTAGTCGGTGGGCACCTTCCTCTCAAATTCCGCGCAGATAATTCACACCAAGCGTTTAATTAAAGTCCAAGCTCTTCTTGAATGTACGGCGGAAGAACACCGAGTGTTTCATAGACTTCTGAAGAAAGATATTTGTTCTGCCCCTCGATGTTTTGCATCCACCTCTCAACCTCGGCTGTTTTGGCATGAGGTTGATCGGATGCATTGATAAAGCCGAAGAGACTTAGTTGGTAGGCAGGTACAATAGCCGGATAGAGATCGACATATTTAAAGACTCTCCTTAACCGCTGGATTAAAGTCGTAACCTCCGCAGGCTGGAAGGTAATACTCCCTCCATGTAAAGCAACGGCTCCCCCTGGCTTGAGGGCATCTTTCACTTCATGATAGAACTCTTCAGAGAAGAGATATTCGGCAGGACTCCCTGGAACCGGGTCTGTTGAATCGAGAACGACAAGGTCGAACTCAGCCTTGTGCTTTCGAATATATTCAGCTCCGTCCTGGATAATAAGCTCCACCCGCGGATCATCAAAGGCACCACCGGAAATTTCGGGTAAAAACTCTTGAGAAACGTCTATTACTGTCGTATCGATCTCTGCCATGACAATGTTCCTGAGACTTTTGACTCTTAGGGCTTGCTTGGTTGCCCCGCCGTCTCCGCCACCGATTATCAGTACGGACTGCGGCTTTTCAATTCTAAGTGAAGGCAGAATAACCATCATCTCATGGTAAATGAACTCGTCGTATACGGTAGTTTGAATAATTCCGTCGATTACGAGCATCTTGCCGAAGAAGGCGGTATCGAAAACCTGAATATGCCCATACTCGGATTTCTCGTCTAGGAGCGTTTCGCTGACGAGCACTGAAATTTTGATTCCTTCTTTTCCATAAGGAAGCTCTGCTTCCGTGAAGTAAAAAGGTTCTTTAGCGCTGTTCGTCATGTTTCAAAGACCTCTTTTTACTGTGATGACTTTTGTATTTTTCGAATCGAGAGCGTGGGCAACGCTTTCGATAGCTAATTCTGTGCGCATCGATAGGCCGCAGGTAAAAGCGTCCACCGCAGCATACCCCAGTTCCGGCCAGGTATGTATCGAGATGTGTGATTCAGCCAGCAGGGCAAAGGCGGTGACGCCGACGGGAGTAAACTTGTGGGAGTGAACACTAAGAACGGTGGCGCCAGCGGTTTGAGCGGCTTCCCTTAATCCTTCTCTCAACAACTCCTCATTGTTCAAGACCTCTTGATTGCACCCGGCTAACTCAGCAATAAGATGGGTTCCTCCAGGCATCATAGCTGCTTTAGAAGATTGCATGGAGATAAAAGTCATTTACGAATGTGGAGAGTAGATTCTACCCGGTCAGCTTCGAAAAAGTCTTTGCTAAATTCTGCGGCCTGTTTTGGATCAAACTCTTTACATGAAAAGATGTTGATATAGGCAGAGTTCCACTCTTCACTAAAATGCCCGGTAATAGAGCTGGTTTCTATCAGTTGAACAATAGAATAGCCTGCAGTCTTGGCTTCATTCAAGCCAAACCGCTCTGCAAAAGGGGCTCCGTATGGAGTCATTCCGATCACCTGGCAGAGCTCGCGAGTGTACTCCTGAAGTTTCTCTTTTGAGCGGATAGTCTCGAGGTTGCAGTCATAGAGGTCCAGAACAACCTCCATGCCAAAGGTATTTGAGTCGAGAATAGGATTTGCAGACATAACATTTATATTACTATGAATATCACAATTATATTCTTGCATCGCCTTTAATCCTCCTACTTCTCCGCCGGCAGGATTCTGGTGTTCTGATCCTCTACCACCGTTGGCTACTGTACCAAGGACAACTTCGCGGCGTTAGACCCGGTAGCCGAGTTCGCGCTCGAGTTCGGTGAGGGCCTTGTCCGTGATCTCCGCTATCCTGCTCAGGAGCTCCCGGTCGGCGACGAGCGCGGGGGAGTACTGGATGACCGGGTCCTCCTTGTCTTCGAAGCGGCAGATGAGCCCGTTCTCGAGCAGCGCTTGTGAGAGAACGCCCTCGAAGTATCTCCGGTATTCGTCTTCCCGAAGGGGCGTCTCGTCCGCCCTCTCGGGCTTCAGCTCGACGGCCCAGAAGAAACCCATCCCCCGGACCTCCTTCACTATCGGATGCGCTTGGGCCATCCGCTTCAACTCGTCCCCGAAGTGCCCTTCGAGGGCGCGCACGTTCTCCAGGAGCTTCTCCCGTTCGATGATCTTTATGTTCTCGAGCGCCACCGCGCTGGAGACCGGATGTCCCCCGAAGGTCGAGCCGTGCATGAACATCGACGTGTTCTCGGCGAGCGTCCGTATGACCTTCTCCCTCACCACCACGCCGCCCATCGGCGAGTAGCCACCGGTTACGCCCTTGGCGAAGCTCGTCATGTCCGGCACCACCCCGAAACGCTCGATGCCCATCCACTCCCCCAGGCGGCCGAAGGCGCAGATCACGGCGTCGGAGCAGAGCAGCACGCCGTGCCGGTCGCAGATATCGCGCACCCTATTCCAGTAATCCGGTGGGGGCACCAGACACCCGCCTGAGTTCTGTACCGGCTCGAGGATCACTGCCGCCACCGTCTCCGGCGGACCGAACTCTATGGCTTCCTCGATGGCGTCGGCCGCCCTCTCGGGGTCCTGCTGCGTGTTCGGCACGTGGTAAAAGCCCTGCAACAAGGGTTCGAACGGCGCCTTGAAGTCGGGCAGCCCCGTAACGCTCAAAGCGCCCATCGTGGTCCCATGGTAGGCGAGCTTCCGCGAGATAATTCTGTAACGTGCCGGCTCCCCGTTGGCGCGATGGTACTGGCGTGCGAGCTTTATGACCGTCTCTACGGCTTCCGAACCCGAAGAGACGAAGAACGTGCTGTTCAGATCCCCGGGCGCTATCTCCGCCAACTTCGCCGCGAGTTCGAGGCTCCTCGGGTGCTGAAAGCCCCAGTTGGGGAAGAACCCTAGCTCCTTCATCTGCCTGGCGGCGACCTCGCCTAGCTCGCCCCTGCCGTTGCCGACCTGGTTCGTGAACATCCCCGCCAGCCCGTCCACGTA
>DASQMR010000080.1:0-7513 GCA_035645375.1 Rubrobacteraceae bacterium | reverse complement strand
GAAGAGACGCACCTAGGGGGATTAGAGTACAGCTAGATCATTCAGACCGGGCTAGCGATATTACCTCCCTCCTAAAAGCCCAGCCCGGCTCTTCTTCGTTCTATCCTCTATTCAGCGGGTTGCCGCTAAGAGGTCTTCTCGGAAACTCGTATGCCCAATACTGTATAGCTGCAGTCACATGAGGGGCCGGTAGGGAGATTTTGCCTCAAGAGGCGCACCTCCCAACCTCAAGATGTAGCGGTCTTCTGTAAAGATGCGCAGGTGTGCATGCTGACCATAGAAAAGAAGGAACCGAAAGGGACGCTCTCGTTAGGGTGTGAACTCCTCTCTCGATCATCAGAGCCTAAAGCCTGTTTGACAGTAATTTGACAGTAGCCCAGGGTAACAACCTGAAACATCCAGCAACATCTGGAAATACGTCTAACATGACTGAAAATTATGGTGTCCCCAGTTCGGATGTGGGACCCGCCGTTCTAAGATGTTGTCGCTACTATTGAGTTCTCCTTACACTCTTTTGATCTCCGTTTTGACCTGGCCATCACCTACTATGCGAGCCTGAAACCCCAATCCGATAGGCCTTGAAGGTTTTGTATTTTGGAAACGGGACGCCTATACACTTCGACCATGCTTACGCCGAGAAGACGGAGTTCGGCAGACCGCTCGTAGATTCAACTTTCACGGTCGCCCTGGTTACCGGGCAGAGCGTCACCGACGTCTCCCAGAACGTCTTCGCCAACCTGGGATGGGATGAGATCCGCCTGCCCGCTCCGGTCTTCGAGGGCGACACCATCTACTCCCGCTCGGAGGTTCTGGAGAAGCGGGAGTCGAGATCCCGTCCGAACGTGGGCGTCGTCACCGTAAAGACGACCGGCTTCAACCAGGATGGCATTATAGTGGTCACGTTCAAGCGCACGCTCCTCGTTTATAGAGAGGGTCACGCCCCGAAGATAACCAGGATCACACCCGAGGATAGTTAACCCCCGCGGCGTCACGGCTATCTCCTTGAAGCTACCCTAGGAATCCTAGTGGACGCCACCACAGCAGGGAGGTTACGCCGAGGATGATCAGGAACAGCGCCGTTAGCAAGAGACCGACACGCAACAGGTCGCGTGAGGAGTACATGCCGGTCTCGTAGGTGACGAGGTTGGACATCGCTTGCGAGGGCAAGACGAACGTCGCCAGACCAGCGAGAGCCACCGTGACGCCGACCGCCCCCGCCGGCAGACCGAGAGAGCCGGAGCCCGCGAGCAGGACCGGCAGGAGCGTGGCCGCAGCCGGGGTCGAGCCCGCGAAAGCGAGCTGATAGACGAGCATTATCCCCGCGACCACAAGGACCCCCGCGACCGCGGTTGCCCGCGCCAGGTCCGCCGCACCCGTCCCGAGCAGCCCCTCTCCGACCCACGCTGCCGCCCCCGTGTCCCGGAGGGCGAAAGCGAGCGAGAGGCTCGCCCCGAAGAGAAAGATAGAGCCCCAGGAGATCCCCAACACCTCCTCCCAGGAGACTACCCGAAACGGCGAGACCGTCATGAGCGCTACGGCGAGAAAAGCCGGAACCGAAGGGTGCCAGCCGGTCACGGGCTCCAGAACCCACAACAGAGCCGTGAAGACCAGGATACTCGCCAGCCGCCTCTCGGGAGCCATGACGGGGCCGAGGTCGGCGAGACGGTCGGAGACTGCTTCGCGGCTCAACGACTCCTCGTCTCGGACCGGGAAAAGCAGAACGAGCCCGCACCACAGCGCCGCGAACGCCAGCACCTCGATCGGCCACGTCAGGGCGAGCCAGCCGAGGTAGGTGATGCGATCCCCGCCCGAGCCGACGACGAGGTCCACGGCGAGCACGTTGACCACAGCCGCCGGCAGGACCGCTATGCCGCCCAGCGTGGCCCCGAAGGCGAGACCCAGTAGGAGCCGTTTCGCGCCGTTGGCCGAGCCCCGACGGACGAATGCCTCCGCTATGAACACCACGACTGGTAGCAGCGCCACGGCTCGTACCACGGTCGAAGGCACGAAGAAGGCTAGGGCGGCGAGCGCCAGGAGCAGCCCCGCGAGGACGCCCGAGGAGTTCAGGGGAACGCGCAGGAGAAACCCGTAAGTAAGCCTGCGCGCGAGAGGCGTCTTCTCAAGGGCAGCGGCCATCATGAAGCCCGTCACGAGTAGCAGGGTCGCCGAGGAGCCGAAGCCAGAAGCCGCACCATCCGGGGTAGCGGCGCCCGAAGCGGCGAGCAGGAAGACTATCGGGATCGAGGTAGCCGCCAGCGGCACGGGTTCGAGCACCCACGCGGCGAGCGTGCCGGCGGTTATCGCCAGAGCCCAACGAGCCGGGGAGCCGAGATCTTCGGGCAGAAGCAGGAGCATCGACAGGAGCGCCGCGAAGGGCAAAGTTCCCCTGAAGAGGATGCTCCAGCCCGGACGTTTACCGACCTCGTTCACGTTACCGCCAGAGGGAGGAGCGTCCTACTCGCCCGGAGCCTCGGAGAGACGTACGATTACGGCCTCCGTCACCTCTGCGGTGGAGGCCGTGCCGCCGAGGTCAGGGGTCTTCACGCCGCTGGCTATCGCTTCCTCGAGAGCGCCTAGGACTCTTGCGCCCGCGGTAGTGTAGCCGGCGTGTTCGAGGAGGAGTGAGGCGGCCCAGATCGCGCCGGCCGGGTTCGCGACGCCCTTGCCGGCTATGTCCGGGGCGGAGCCGTGGATCGGCTCGAAGAGCGAGGGGAACTCTCCGGTCGGATCGAGGTTAGCAGACGGGGCGATTCCGATGGCCCCGCTTATCGCCGCCGTTATCTCCGAGAGAAGGTCCCCGAAGAGGTTTGATCCGACCACGACGTCGAAGTGTTCCGGGTGCAGGATTAGCCGGGCCGCCAGGGCGTCCGCGTGCATGAGCGAGGCCTCGACGCCGGGGTACTCCTCGCTGACCTCGCCGAAGACCTCGTCAAAGAAAGGCATCGTGATGCTGATCCCGTTCGACTTCGTCGCCCCGACCAGACGTCCGCTTCTCTCCGCCGCCAGCTCATATGCGTAGCGCAGGATCCGCTCGATGCCGCGCCTTGTAAAGACGCTCTCCTGTACGGCGAGCTCGTGCGGCGTCCTCCTGTAGAGCCGCCCGCCCGCGTCCGAGTACTCCCCTTCTGTGTTTTCGCGGACCACCGTGATGTCGAGGGCCGCCGGGTCGGCGCTGCGCAGGGGACTCTCGACGCCGCGTAGCAGCCGGGCGGGGCGGAGGTTCACGTATTGGTCGAAGGAGCGTCGGATCGGGAGCAGCAGCCCCCACAGAGAGACGTGGTCCGGTACTGTCGGCCAGCCCACGGCTCCCAGGTAGATCTCATCGAAACCGCGCAGCGTCTCGAGCGCGTCCTCTGGCATCATGACCCCGTGTTCGAGGTAATGCTCCGATCCCCACGGAAACTCCTCGAACTGCAGCTCTATAGAGGAATCGTTCGAAGCAACGGTACGCATAACCGCGATACCAGAGCGGACGACCTCCGGTCCGATACCGTCGCCCGGGATCACAGCAACGCGGGTCACGGTAACTCCGCCTGAGGCTCTCCTTCTCGCCATACGAGCCCTCCATACCATCGTACGCTTTTCGCGTGGCCCCGTTTTGGATCTCGCGATGGGCGGAATATAGCACAGGGCGTTTCTCCTTCCGGGCGACGTGGGTTGTCCCGTTTTGCTAGACTTCCGGCCACACTGAGTAGTATCTCTTAGGCCTTTGGGATAAATGACGCCGGTTTTGGTAGCAGGTGGAAAGGGCTCGATATGGACGTAGCGGTACGCAAGATGACGCTGGAGAGGCTCGGGCTGGCGCGTTACGGGGCGGTACACGAGAATCTGCCCCCGGCGCGCCTCGTAGAGGCCGCCGTACGGCGCAGGGAAGGAATGCTTGCCGGCAACGGCGCCCTCGTCGCCAAGACCGGCAAACGCACGGGCCGGTCGCCAAAGGACCGCTTCGTCATCGAGGATGATTTTACGCGCGACAAGGTGGACTGGGGCGCGGTTAACAAACCCTTCTCTACCGAGGCCTTTCAAGCTATCCTCGACAAGGCGACCACCTATCTCAGCAACCTCGAAGAGTTCTACGTCGTAGACGCCTACGCGGGCGCCGATCCAAGATACCGTCTTAACGTGCAAGTCGCGACCGAGTACGCCTGGCACGCCCTCTTCGCCCGCCAGCTCTTCCGGCGTCCTACGAGAGACGAGCTGCACGATTTCGAGCCCGAGTGGACCGTGCTCTCGGTGCCCGGCTTCCTCGCCGAGCCTGAGGAGGACGGCACCGACTCCGAGACCTTCGTGGGGGTAGATTTCTCGCGCAAGGTCGTGCTCATAGTCGGTACCGGGTACGCCGGAGAGATCAAGAAAAGTATCTTCAGCGTCCTCAACTTCGTTCTACCGACCGAACATGGCGTCTTCCCGATGCACTGCTCGGCGAACATGGGCGAGAAGGACGACGTCGCTCTCTTCTTCGGCCTCTCTGGGACCGGCAAGACAACGCTCTCGGCCGACCCGGAGCGGAGGCTCATTGGGGACGACGAGCATGGATGGTCCGACGAAGGCGTCTTCAACTTCGAGGGAGGCTGCTACGCCAAGACCATACACCTCTCGGAGGAGAAGGAGCGCCAGATCTACAACGCCATCCGCTTCGGGTGCGTGCTCGAGAACGTTACCCTGGAGCGCCAGAGCCGCCAGGTCGACTACGGGGATAGCTACATCACCGAGAACACTCGCGCCGCATATCCTCTTGAGTACATAGAGAACTCCGTCCCAAACGGTAAAGGAGACCACCCGAAGGCCGTTCTCTTTCTCACGGCCGACGCTTTCGGGGTGCTCCCGCCGATCAGCGCGCTGACCCCGGAGCAGGCCGCCTACTACTTCCTCTCGGGCTACACGGCGAAGCTCGCCGGCACCGAGGCTGATATGGAGAGCGACGTAGAGGCAACCTTCTCGACGTGTTTCGGGGCGCCCTTCCTGCCGCTGCCGGCCACGACCTACTCGACGATGCTCTCCGAGAAACTCCGGGAGCACGGCACGAGCTGCTACCTCATAAACACCGGCTGGTCCGGCGGCCCCTACGGTGTAGGGAGCCGGATAGACATAACGGACACGCGCAACATGGTCCGGGCCGTGATAAACGGCAAGCTCGACGGCGCCGAGACGCGGGAGGACCCCTTCTTTGGTCTGCACGTACCCAAGGAGGTCCCCGGCGTCACGACCGAGGTGCTCGACCCTCGCGAGACCTGGAACGACAAGGATGCCTACGACGAGCAGGCGAAGAAGCTCGCCAGCCTCTTTGCCGAAAACTTCAAGAAGTTCGAGGACGAGGTCGAGGAGGAGGTCAAGAGAGCGGGGCCGACCGCATAGGGACCGGCGTCAAAACCGTCCTTCAGTTGTGACGTTCTTGTAGTCAGAACCGTCACGGGCACCGGGCGGGAGACCTTGGTCTCTTCGCCGCGGCGGTCTTCGTGGCGGTACTGGTTCTCTTCGCTGACGAGAAGGCTCACCGGACGCCCGCGCCTCTGACCCACATAGTGGTCGCGATCTCGACCGCATACGCGCTCCTCTTCCTGGTCTGAGAGCTACAGGTACTACCTCTACAAGTAGTATCTGAACAGTACGTAAGGTGTCGCCATGAGGAGGGAGAGCAGGGTAACGGGGATGCCGTAGAGCATGAACTTGACAAAGGAGATCTTCCTCCCCGCCCGCTCGCTCATCCCGGCGACGACGACGTTGGCCGACGCGCCGATCAGGGTGAGGTTACCGCCGAAGTCCGCCCCGATCGCGAGCGCCCACCACAACGGGCGTACCTGTGCCTCGGAGAGTCCCTCTGTCGCCGCGAGCTCCTGTATCACCGGAATCATAGTCGCCGTAAAAGGGATGTTGTCGACGATCCCGCTCGCGATGGCGCTCCCCCACATCACAAGCATCGCGGTAACGGCCAAAGAGTCGCTGGCCTCGGTAAGGCGCTCGGCTATCCGACCCACGAACCCCGTCACCTCTAGACCGCCGACGAGCACGAAGAGCCCGACGAAAAAGAGCAGCGTCGGCCACTCTACCTCGCGCAGGACCTCATGGACATCGCTCTTCGCGTAGAGCATCAGAACGGCGGCCCCGAAGAGGGCTATGGTGGCCGCCTCCAGATGCAGGGCGCCGTGCAGAAAGAACCCCAGGATGACCACGCCGAGGATGAGGGAGGACTTGCGGAGCAGGACAGGGTCTCGGATGGCGCCACGCGCGTCCAGCCTTTCTATCGTCTCTTCAGCGTTCTCGCCTTCCTTCAGTTCTCTACGGAACACGAGGTAGAAGAAGACCAAGACGACCGGCAGGGAGATGAGAACCACGGGCGCGAGGTTCAGGACGAAGTCGGTGAAGGAGAGGCCCGCCGCGCTACCAATAAGGATGTTCGGCGGGTCGCCGATCAGGGTGGCCGCCCCGCCGATGTTCGAGGCCATGACCTGGGCAAGCAAGAACGGTAGCGCCGAGACGCCCAAGGCGTCGGCGATAAGGAACGTCACCGGAACCATCAGGATCACGGTAGTCACGTTGTCCAGAAAGGCGGAGAGAATGGCGGTCACGAGGCTGAGCAGGATCAGGATTCTGCCCGGTCGCCCCTTTCCCCATTGACCGCTCTTTATCGCCAGATACTCGAAGACGCCGGTCTTGTTCAAGATGGCGACTATGATCATCATCCCGGCAAGCAGACCGATGGTGTTCCAGTCTATGAACTCGCTCGCAGCCTCGCTCTGCTCGACGACGCCGAACGAGACGATGACGGCCGCTCCGAGCAGAGCTGCGACCGTCCGGTTTAACAGTTCGGTGGCGATAACCGCGAGTACCAGAGCGAAGAGCGCTACGGCAAAGATTTCTTCCATCGGGCCAGTATATAATCATTTCTGGGTAGCGCTTCTGCGACGACCCGCGGCGAACCGCCTGGAGGTGTACGTGAGCAGCGAAAGACCATCCCGCCGGGAGACCAGCAGGGACATCGAGCTAAGGGAAATTATGCACCCGGCCGTGACCGTTACCCCCGATGTCTCGGAGAGGGAGGTCATGGAAGTCCTGCTGAAGAACAACATCCCCGGTGTTCCGGTAGTTGACGATCAAGGACTCTTGGTCGGCTTCGTGAGCGACGCGCACCTCCTCGCCTCCGCGCTACCCGACTATCTAAAGATTATGCAAGACGTCTCTTTCGTCTCCGAGGCCGGAGATCGGTGGGTAGACTACTTCGCCGAATCGGCCGAGAGGCCGGTGAGTGAGGTGATGACCACGAAGGTCTCACAGATAGAGGTGGACAAGAGCGAGGTCGTCGTGGCCCACAAGATGGTCCACGACGGGGTCTCGAGCGTCGTCGTCACTGAGAATGGAAGTGTGGTCGGCATCGTGAACCGCCTCGACCTATACGCCGCTATCGTGGACTAGGAAAGGGGCTAGGAGAGCAAGTAACGCGAGGACGGAACAGTCGGGTGTCTGCAAGCTCGCGGTTCTTGCTTACTCGACTATAGCGTGTACGCGCTGGACGGCG
>DASQMR010000079.1:0-41763 GCA_035645375.1 Rubrobacteraceae bacterium | reverse complement strand
CCGCGTTGGCTTCCCTGGTACTGGCAGCGACCGCATCTTCTACGATTTGCCTTCCATGGCAGCGGGGGACACGATTACGCTCTATGACTCGCTCGGCCAGGAGTACACGTACCAGGTGAGCGAAGTGTTTGCCGTTACGCCATATGATGTCTGGGTCACAGCTCCGACCGGCAGTGATATGGTCACGCTGCAGGTTTGCACGGAGACCCCCGATGACTGGTGGACCATAGGTCCTAGGCTCATGAGTTCAGGACCTGAGTCGGGACGTCTGATTGTCCAAGCTGTACGCGTCTAAGTAATACCGCAAGAAGTTTCACAAAGAGAGGGACGCTCTAATCAGAGCGTCCCTCTCTTTGTTTCCAGCCGCGGCTCGTGCAATACCTTCGTTGGGTCTAACACGGTGAGGGGCGTGCCGACTTCCTATGCCGTTCATCTGAGGCGCATGTCGGGCGATGTTCATTTCTCCGGCGTGGGACGGCTGGTCCTTTAGATATCTAAGCATCGTCGACGGGCGTGTGGGGGCGGCACAGCAGGAGTAGACCGTATCCTAAGAAGCCTAGAGTGCTCGCGAGTACGAGCAGCGGGCTCAGATAGGGGACGGTCTCGGGGGTGGAGAACCCGGCTGAGAGAGCAAGCATGAAGTGGAGCACCATGGGCGGCCAGACTGAGCCCGTCCTCCAGCGCAATACTGCATAGGCGAACCCGGCGCAAAAGGTTAGCACCAAGAGATAGACGGTCTCCGGCCATGGGGCTTCGGGATCGGACCCGGCTAGAAATATCGCGCTGGAGAGTAGTGACGTCGCTACCGTCGCGCGCCCCGCTCCTTTGGGCGCCAGCGCCCTCCAGAAGATACCCCGGTAGAGTGCCTCCTCCGCGAACACTACGATGAGTATGCTCAGTAGCGCCGAGGCGAACAGGGCTGGTCCGCGTATGCTCACGCCGCCTAGGAAGGACAGAGCGCCCACGAAGAACGGGAAGAGTAGCAAAACTGGGTTTCCGTTTCGCGAGGGCCGGTCGAAGCCCGCCTCACGCCACCAGCAGAGCCTTGTGAGCAGGATGACAGCTAGCAGGGCTGACACCAGACCGTACAGGTTCTCGGAACTCTTGAGGGTGTTGAGAGCCTCTTCGCCTTGCGTCGGCGGCGTCGCCAGATCAGCCGGGAGGTTCTCCACGCTCGGGGTTACGTAGGTCGGGAGGGCGGCTCTGCTCGCGAGCGCGAGGCTGAACAGCGCTAGAGCGAGCAGCGAGGCGAAGACCACGGGGTGTCGGGCCGCGAAGATCCTCAAGCAGGGTGTAGCCTGAAGTTAGTCTCGGGTCTCGTAGACATCGTAGAGGATCGGCTCGATCCCTTCGTCACCTACCCCCGAGCGATACTGGATGTAGTAGGCGCGCTGGAGATAGGCTAAAGCCGTCTTTATGCGGCCCTGAAGCTCGGGAATGTTTGTCACTATCTCGGCGAGCTTCCCGGAGTCGAGGATTACGTCCTCCTCGTCGTTGTCCTGCCACTCCTGCCATAGTAGGCGCCAGAGGGAATCCAGCTCGGGGGAGAGGGGTTCGCGTTGCATCTAAAGTGCCTCCATCCTGTGCTTGCGTAGCTCGAAGACGACGTGCTGGATCTCCGGTACGAGCAACTTCTTCATAGCTAGACGCACCGCATTCGACGAGCCGGGCAGGCAGGCGACGAACTTCGAGCCGGAAGCGGTCGTAACCGAGCCCGCAACCGCCCGGCTCAACATCGCCGCCGCGCCGATCTCCTCGTAGGAGAGCATTCTGAAGAGTTCGCCGAACCCGTCGAGCCTCTTATCTATAAGGCGACTCACGACCTCGTAGGTAGTGTCCCGGCCCGAGATACCGGTCCCGCCGGTGGTGATCACAGCGTCCACGTCCTCGTCGGCGAGCAGACCTTGTAGGATCCCCTGTATCCGGGGGGCGTCGTCACGCACGATCTCACGGCGAGGAATCTCGTGCCCGGCCTCACGCATGGACTCTACGATAGCGTTGCCGCCGGTGTCGGTCTCGAGGGTGCGGGTGTCGCTTATGGTGAGCACGGCGACCCGTATCCTCTCCGGCGACGCCTCCCGATGCTTTCGGGCGCTCTCGCTCACAGGGCGCCGCCTCCGCGCAGGAACGGGTTGGTCTGCCGCTCGCGGCCGATATTGGTCTCAGGGCCGTGGCCGGAGAGGACGCGCGTAGCGTCCGGTAGCGGTAGGAGCTTCTCCGAGATGCTCTGCATCAGGAGATCCATGCTACCGCCTGGCAGGTCCACTCTGCCGACGCTCCCGGCAAAGAGCGCGTCACCCGAGAAGACGATTCCTTCTTCCTCGGCATAGAACGCGAGATGCCCCGGCGCGTGACCGGGGGTATACAGGGAGCGGAGCCGGATGCCGCCGACCTCAAGCGTCTCGTCGTCGGCTACGTGCTGGTCTACCGCCGGAACCTTGCCGAACCGCATGCCCATCATTATTGCCTGTTGGGGGAGGGTTTTCATCATCGCCTCGGCCTCCACGTGCATGAAGACGGGGCAGAGATACTCGTCGACGAGCTGGGCAATTGCGCCGACGTGATCTATGTGGGCGTGGGTTATGATGATCTTTGTTATCTCAAGCCCCGTCTTCTCGACGGCGAGCGCTATGCGGGACGCCTCGTCACCCGGGTCTATAAGCGCCCCCGTCCCCGAATCATCCCCTAGTATGTAGCAGTTCTCCTGAAACGGTCCGACGGTAACCATCTCGGCGATCATCGCGTCACCTCAACGGCCCGGTCTCCAGCCCGTCCTCGCAAAAACTCGACTAGCAAGCGTGCCGGAGCCCCGGATGCGCCCTTCGGCGTGTAGGCATTCTTTAATTTGCCGTAAGCGGTCCCGGCGATGTCGAGATGTGCCCACGGGTAATCCACGAACTCCTTCAGAAAGGCCCCGGCGGTCAGCGCGCCTCCGGGACGACCGCCAGAGTTCTTGAGGTCGGCGGTCTCTCCCTTCGTCTGCTCGGTGTACTCTTCGAAGAGCGGCAGGTGCCAGACGCGCTCGCCCGCCGCTTCGCCCGCCTTCTGTATCTCGGCTATGAGCGCTTCGTCGTTGCCCATGAGACCGGAGGCGTGATGGCCCAGAGCTACGACGCACGCTCCGGTGAGGGTGGCGCAGTCTATGACGGCGGCGGGTTCGTAGCGCTTTGCGTAGGAGAGGGCGTCGGCCAGTATCAGGCGTCCCTCGGCGTCGGTGGTGACAATCTCAACGGTCTTGCCGGAGTGTAGCTTGAGCACGTCACCAGGCTTGAAGGCATTCCCCGCGGGCAGGTTCTCAGTCGCCGGGACGAGGGCTACTACGTTGAGCGTAAGATCCAGGGCGCCCACGGCCTCCATCGCGCCGAGAACAGCGGCTCCCCCGCTCATGTCGTACTTCATCTCGTCCATTCCACCGGACGGTTTGATGGAGATACCGCCGGAATCGAAGGTTACGGCCTTGCCGACGAGGACGATCGGTGCCTCTTCTCCGCCTTTGCGGTGCTCCAGCACGATGAACCGTGGCTCGTTGTGGGCGGAGCGCCCGACCGTGGCGAGACCGGTTAGCCCTTCATCCTCGATACCGGCCCGATCAAGGAGGCTGACCTGCATGGCGTACCGCTCGGCTATCTCGCTAGCCTTGCTCGCCAGGTACTCCGGGGTCGCTTCGTTGGATGGCTCGTTGGCGAGGTCCCGGGCGAGTACGGTAGCCGCCGCGGTCTTCGCTCCGGTCTGCGCGGCGTCTGCGACGTCCTCATCGTCGGAGACGAGATCGAAATTCTGAAGCCTGCTGGCCGATCCGGACGTCTTGTGACGGTTGAATCGGTACACGCCAAGGACCGCTCCCTCGGCCGCGGCTTCGGCGGCGGCGGCGCGCGCTGCCGAGCCCTCGGTAACGCGCAAGACGAAAGCCGCATCATCGAGCTTGAGTGCCTGGGCGCGCTTTGCGGCGGTCGCGGCGGCGCGCCGGAGCTTGTCGAGGGTGAAGGTGGAGCGGTCTCCTAAGCCTACGAGCAGCAGCCGGGGCGCTGCAAGCCCCTGCGGAGCATAAACGAGGGCTGTCTCGCCGTCCTTGCCGGAGAAGTCTCCGTTCGAGAGGATGTCTGCTACGGCCTCTCTCAGCTCCTCGGGGGGGGATTCGTCTCTGTGGAGGCTGATCGCCAACAACGCGGACGAGACCTCTGTAAGTGGATCGCTTATCGTACCGATCCCGATCAAATTTTGCCTCCTAGCGTTCGCCGTTTCCTTGAGCCGCGTAGATTATAGGGCAAAGGGACACTCGGTCTCGCTCGTAGCACCGCGCGAGAAGGGGGCTGCCGGAGTGTCTATGCGCGTCGTTGGATAACGCGTGTGGCTGAAGCCTCTACCCTCGACTATCTCTACAGTACGAGCGTCGTTCCCAGAGCATAAGCGTAAGAGCGCCCGCGGCTACCCCTGTTTGTAAACATTTTTTGGTGAAGAATGGGTGCGGACCGAATTCGGTCCGCACCCAAAAAGCTGTCTATTGACGGCTGTGAACAGTAGTTACAGAACGGGCAGGTACTTCTGAATTTCGTACGGCGTCACCTGCATACGGTACTCGTCCCACTCTTCGCGCTTGACGTTCAGGAGCCGGGTAAAGGTGTGCTCGCCGAGAGCCTTCTGCAGAAGCTCGGAGTTCTCGGCCTCCCGGATCGCCTCACCTAGGTCGGCGGGGAGGCTCTCAATGCCCATCTTCTGCCGCTCGTCGTGGGAGAGGTTGTAGAGGTTGCGCTCCATAGGCTCGGGCAGCTCGTAGCCCTTCTCGATACCTTCGAGGCCGGCGTGCAAGAGCGCGGCGAAGCACAGGTAGATGTTAGCCGAAGGGTCCGGGCAGCGCAGCTCCATCCGGGTCGCCTTCTCGTTGCCCGGGTGGAAGCCGGGTACCCGTACCAGCGCCGAGCGGTTGCGGCGGCTCCAGGCGATGTAGACTGGGGCCTCGTAGCCTGGGACTAGGCGCTTGTAGGAGTTCACCGTCTGCGCGAAGATGATCGAGAGCTCCCGCGCGTGCCGGAGCTGCCCCGCGATGAACGACTTGGCCGTGTCGCTCAGATAGTACTGATCGTCCGCGTCGAAAAATGCGTTCTTGTCACCCGTGAAGAGACTCTGGTGAGTGTGCATACCCGAACCGTTCTGGTTCTGCAGAGGCTTCGGCATGAACGTGGCATAGACGCCGTGCCGCGTGGCGATCTCCTTGACGACCGTCCTGTAGGTCATCACCTTGTCGGCCATCGTCAGCGCGTCGTCGAAGCGCAGGTCGATCTCGTGCTGGCTGTGAGCTACCTCGTGGTGGGAGTACTCGACCTGAATGCCCATGTCCTGCAAGGCGAAGATAGTCTCGCGCCGTAAGGAGGTAGCCGCATCGAGCGTCGTGAGGTCGAAGTAGCCGCCGTAGTCCAGAGGCTCGGTGCTCTGCGAGTCTTTGAAGTAGAAGAACTCCAGCTCCGGGCCGCAGTTGAACTTATCGAAGCCCATCTCGTTGGCCCGCTCCAACGCGCGCTTGAGGATGTGCCTGGGGTCGCCTACGTAGGGATCGCCGTCGGTTGTCTGCACGTCGCAGAACATCCTGGCGACCGGGGTCTCCTTCGGGCTCCACGGGAAGATCTTGAACGTCGAGGGATCGGGCAGGGCGATCATGTCCGACTCCTCGATGTCCTGGTAGCCGGTGATCGAGGACCCGTCGAAGCCCATTCCGCCGTCTAGGGCGTCCTCCAACTCGCCCACCGTGAGCGAGAAGCTCTTTAACGTCCCGATGATGTCCGTGAACCACATCCGGACGAACTTGACGTTCGCCTCCTCCGCTTGTCTCAGTATGTCTTGCTTGGCCTGAGTATCCAAACCTGCCTCCATTCTCCGTTTTGCTTGCTACTGCCGAACTCGCCCCTTTTGTGCTAACGGGACGTTACGCAGGTTATGATATGAACGGAGCCTTGCGGTGAATACGGCCCAACGTACAAGTCGGACCTCTAAAATCGGCCGTATTTTTAGCCATTGGTACAAAAGGAGGGTCCTCTGTCGGCGCGGCGGTTCAGCAGCGGGCGCGTCCAGGGTAGAATTAAGGGACGGCGCAGCAGAATTAGCAACATAGCACGTCTTGGTGAAGATGACGAGGGGGGTAGAGATGGAAGACAGACCTCAGGATAGGACCGAGGAGCGGCGTAGACGCGGGCCTCTGGGAGACGAAGGAGAGGCAGAAGAGACGAGGCACGTACCGCGTGCCGGGGACGCTACGCGCGGAGAGGAGGGAGGCGCGACCCATGAAGCGGATACGACACGCGGCGGAACCTCCGCCGAAGAGGAGACCGGAACCCGGGTGATACGCACCCAGGGCGCATCCTCGAACAGACCGGGGGCTTTGGAAGAGGAAGAGGAGGAAGTTACTTACCCGTCCGGGTATTTTGAGGCGACCGAGCAGCGGGAATCCCGTCTGAAGGACATTTATGGCGGGGTTGACTGGCTCGCAAGCTTTATCGGGTGTGTCTTCGCGCTGGTCTGCGGGGGACTCCTGCTTCTCCTCCTCGCGGGGCTTTTGTTGGCTCCTTTGGACTTCGGCACGGACCTCCAGAACCAGACTATAGATGCCTCGGTTATCACGGGCTTCGTAGTAATCGGCGTCGCGCTCTTCCTCGCTTACTTTGCTGGCGGGTACGTGGCCGGGCGGCTGGTGCGCTTCAATGGCGGCCGTAACGGGGCGCTTACAGTCGGTTGGGGACTTCTACTCGCCGGGCTCCTCGCCATCTTCCCGGCGTTCTTGCCAGGAACGCTCTTCCGGCTCGTGCGAGACGTGGTAAACGAGAGCATCCTGCCCGCCATCGGGAACCTGGTGGCGATCGGGGGAGTCGGCCTCGGGATACTGATCGGCGCCATACTCCTGATGGTCTTGGGCGGGTTCTTCGGCGGGCGCTTCGGCAATCGTTACCATGCCCAGATAGACCGGACTACCTGAAGCGAGCTCGCGGCAGCCCGCGAAGCCGCCGCCGGAAGCTGCGACACTCTTGACATAGAGAACCAGACGGGGCCAGGTGACCGTGGCGGATCTTTTCGTCCGCCGCCGACCCCGGCCCCGTTACGCGTTTCTACGCAGCTTTCTCCAGCTCACGGCGTAGCTTCCTCTTAAGGAGTTCCATAAGGGCGTTCTCCTCGTTGGTGAGACCACCCTGCTTGGCGACAATAATCTCCTCCAACCGCTCCGCCTGGCGGGCCACTACAGAGCCTTCGAGGTAATGGTCTATAACGCGAGGGCTTACGTAGGAAGAGCGGGCTATGTCGCGGGTGTTGCCAAGCCTCTCGGCAACGGCGTCTATAGCCTGCAACACGTTCTTCTTCGCCATCTTCTCGTCCTCTGAGGCCCCGAGCTCGGCGAGCTTGAGCGCGGCGATCAGGGTACCCGCCCAGGTTCTGAAGTCTTTCGGACTAAACTCCTCGCCCATGACCTCCTTGATGTAGACGCTGAGGTCTCGGGCTTTAACGTCTTTGAGGTGTCCAGTCTCGTCATAGTACTTGAAGATCTCGTATCCCGGGAGCGACGCGCATTCCTCGACGATCTCGCGAAGCTGCGCGTCAGCGACGCATTTGCGCTGCATCTGGCCCCATTTACCCCGGTATTCGAACACCATAAGCTCGCCGTCGATGGCCAAGTGTTTCCTCCGGAGGGTGGCGATCCCGTAGGTCTTGTTCTGCCTCGCGTAGCGCTCATCCCCTACTCGGAAGTAAGCCGCGTTGATCAGCCGGATCATAGTCGCCAGGACCTTCTCCCGGTCCAATCGTTCGTGCCGCAGGTGCTCGCTCGTGGTCTTCCGCATCTGCGGTAGCGTGTCGGCGAAGCGCAGGATCCGGTCGAACTTCTCCCGTTCCTTCTTGTCCCGGTAGCGCTGGCTGTAGAGGTATTGAAGCCTCTCCGCCGAGTCGTAGCCGACCGCCTGCACCTTTGCCGAGGGAGCGCGGGCGATGCGCGCATCTCTCCACGCTGGCGGCACTTTGAGGTTGTCTATTCGCGTGAGGACCCTCTCCTCACGCACCATACCCCCTTCTGGGTAGCGGTAGAAGAAGCCCTGCTCCTTAGACCCCAACCGCCTGATACCGGTCTTGAACAGCATGTGCTCGCCCATGTCTATATCCTCTTGCTGAGTAATCTCCTCTAATCTCGCCCTGTATGCTACGCATTTCCGCCGCGCGTCTGACGCCAGTTCGAGTAGCTCAAGAAGTTACCATAAACCTCGTCTTCGCAACGGTGAATGACCGAACAATTTCCAAGGCGCGGTATGCCCTGGAGAAGCTGAGTCCGGAGCTATACTAAGAACACGTGCCTGATGTGCTGGCGCAATCGAACGACGTAGCGGATAGATCATCAACACGATCTACCGTACACGCCCCCGAATCAATAACGTGCGCCGTCGAGCGTTACACTTAGAGGCGGAGATCTCCTGCTAAGGAGATCATATAGAGGAAGCTCCGAGTGAGCTGAATAAGGCCACCCGACGAGTGGCCCAGAAGAGAGGAGGTCCTCCGTTGAACGCGAGAACTATCATGAAGCTGCTCGGCAACCGAAGGGTCCGCCAGGGCACTATCAAGCTGCTCAAGAACCCGACCGTCCGGCGCGTCGTCATTAGTCAGATAAAGCGCCGCCTGGGCCGCAGGTAGGCGTAGGGTTTGGCCCAACTCTCTCGCGGCGAGGTCAGCTGCCTAACAGCAACCTCTCAACGTACTCGTCGGTCAGCACCAGGGTCCACTCATGCGGGTGCAGCGGCAGGTGCTGCGCGCCGACCACCTCCAGCACCCCGTCGCGGGCTATGCGGGCTTCAAGCACCGACCCTTTCGGAAAAGGGCTACCGCTGAAATCGAGTACGTTTTGGGTGAGCTCTATCTTCATAAGGCTTCAAGGCCCCTGTACGGGTCGGGGGCCTCTCGCAATCTCTACCCTGCTGACCCCGTTCGGTATGGGCGCGTCGGCGAATTTCAAAGAATCGGGTCTCTGGCCCGTCCGGTCGGAGGATGGCTCTCGGATAAGACCGAGGGTGCTCGCGTGACCTTCTGGAACTTCCTCGTGATGGCTCTAGGGGGTGGTATCCGCGCTCTACTTCCTCTCATTTATGGTCCTCTTCCTTACCGCCGGCATCGGCAACGGGTCTACCTATCGTATGATCCCCACCATCTTCCGCACCGAGCGCGTACGCGAGGTCGAAGACGGCGGCGAGGGCGCGAAGGCGGAGGCAGCCGGCAGGGTCAGAAGGATAGCTCCTTCGTGCTCGGCTTCGCCGGAGCGATAGCCGCGTACGGCGGTTTCGTCATCCCGCAAGCCTAAAAATACTCCGTAGGCGCGACCGGCGGCCCGCAGACGGCGCTCATCTCGTTTGTCGTCTTCTACGCGACGTGCATGGTCGTCACCTGGTACTTTTACTACCGCAGAAACGCGGAGATCCCCTGCTAATACGACCTCAGGCATGCGACCTCTGTCAGGGGCCTCCTCGGTGAGACCTTGTCGGAAAGGAAGCTACTGATGGCTTACACGAGCGTGTTGCTACAAACGATCATCGAAGTCGAGGGTGAGGGGGGCTGAACTCGCCCGGCGCTCCGGACCTCTCCTACACCATTCCTCAAGGGTGTACGGCCGGAGTCCAGTATGTCCGGGCGGGCAGCACCGTGGAGGGAATGCTCAATATTTTCCCCCCTGCAGAACGTCAATGCAATGCGCTACGTGCCCGTCGTTGCTGCCAGCACTACGCACGTCCCGCTGGCGATAGTGGACAAGCTACAGCCGGGAACGGAGGTGACTGTAGCCGTCGCGGCCGAAGGAGCGTAAACCCTGATCCTCGATGTAGGCATACTTGAGGTGAACACCTCGTAGCGAGATCAACCTCCGACAGATGACTTCGTCCGCTCGGCGACGTCGCCGGCAACCTCGATTGTAGAGTTCGTTTCCCGGTAGACCTCTAGCTGGCGGTCCGCACCGGTCGGTTCGTCGAGGATGCGCGCGACCGCAGAGAGGTCCCGCTTCGTGCGCGACGCCAGGTCTTCTAGCCAAGAGTTCAGCGCCTTGCGAGTAGCTATGCTCTCGTGTGAGTCGTGATCGACGAAGTTTCCGTTCATACCGAAGCGTTGAGCGCTCCACTTGTTTTCTTCGATCTCGCGGGATGGACGAACGGGACGACGCTCGTCCGATTCGTACTCTCGTGCGAGGGTTTCACATAGGACGGCGGTCAGGGTAGTGATTGCTCCAGTGCGCCAGGGATCAGTCTGGGCGTCGCAGGCGCGAAGCTCAATGGTGCCTAGCTGGGGGGCGGGACGTACGTCCCACCAGATCTCCCCTAGCTTGTGTATAGAGCCGGAACGGTAAACGTAGTTTACGTAGTCTGCGTAGTCCTCCCACGAGCTCAAGGGGTCCGGTACGCCGGCCCGATGAATGGAGCGTGAGAAGATCAGGATGCGCGACGACTGCATGTCCGTGATCTCTCCCTGCCAGAACGGTGAGTTGACCGACAGCGCGAGCATGTGGGGCACGTACTCCCGAAGCCGGTTGTAAAGATAGATAGCCTTTGCTCGACCTTTGACGGCGTAGTGAGTGTGCAGGGCGAAGGTGTTGTTGCGCTTTATAAGCCAGCCGAGCTTCTCTTCGAGCCGTTTATAGTGGGGTTGGTCTATTATCTCTTGCTCACGCCAGTCCCCTATGGGGTGCGTACCGCTGATCCCTAACAGGCGTCCCAGACGCTCCGTTTCTTCAAGAAGGTAACGCCGCCTAATTATAAGGTCTTCGAGGACGCCTTCAGGTTCTTCGTGCACGCCCGCGTTCGACTCGATCTCGCAGTCTATTAACTCGCCGGTGTAGTGGCCTTCAGGGGCCTTGGAGAGTATCTTCTGTGCCCCCCCGGCCAGCTTCAGCGATTCTGGGTCGGCTAGCCACAGCTCCTCCTCGGCGCCCAAAGTACCCTCCGGAAGGTCGTTCTCGAAGGCGTCTTCAGGGATTAGGGTATGTACTCCGGTCAAGATCCCACTCTCGTCTCGTTCTCCAACTCGTCCTCTCTCTACCTATTGTCGGTCACAGAGTAATTCTACTCGCCGTTGAGGGGTAGAATGCGAGCGATGTTAGATGGAGGCTAGGAGGTTTTTAGTGGCCGCGAAAGTTGGAGATAAGGCCCCAGATTTTACGCTGCCGACCGATAGCTGGGAGGAGAGGATGTCGCTGGAGGACGTCAGACGGGAGGGACCGGTCGTGTTGTTCTTTTACCCGGGCGACTGGTCCACCGTCTGTACGGACCAGATGAGCCAGGTCCAAGAGGAGATCGGGCGCTTCCAGGAGAAAGGCGCCGCTGTCTTGGGCATAAGCGTCGATTCGCCTTGGTCGCACAGGGCGTGGGCCGAGGAGCGGGGTATCGCGTTTCCGCTGCTCTCTGATTTTCAGCGCGAGGTCGTAGAGGAGTACGGCGTCAAGCATGAGGCGGGCTTCCCCGAGCGGGCCTACTTCGTTATCGACAAGGAGGGCGTCGTGCGTGCTAGAAAGATCGAGAGCTCTCCCGGCGACCAGCCTGAGGTCGAGACCGTCCTCGAAGACCTGGAGAAGGCGCTCTAGAAGGAGCCTCTGCGATGGAGGGAGATGCACTGGGGCCTTCTTTCGGGCCGCACGCCTCGACATTGGAGGTCTCTTCGGCGACCGCTAGCGCCCTTACTCTAGGCTACAGCGCTCCTATGCCGGGCGTCGATTCACGCTACGCTGATGGTACGGTGGCCCACGAGACGCGCCTTCTCGGAATTCCCGCGCTAGCGGCGTCCGTCTCCGGAGCCGGTGAGCATCAGGTAGGGGAGACTATACTGGAGGCTACTCTGGGCTCACGCGCCGCCGCTGGTTACACGGACTTGAGAGTTGCGGCGTACCTCGCGCCGCTGGCGCGCGCGGCGCTTCTCGGCGAGGGGCTTGGGAAGGTGCTGGGCGGGCTTTCGCACTCCGACGCGAGGTTCTTCGCCCGGGCGTTGGAGGCAGCCGGTCCAATTCACACGAGCGGAGCGCTCTACGGGGCGATCAACATCGCAATGGGCGCCGGCCGGGATGCCACGCTACGCGACGCGATGCGCTTCGCCTCTGTCGGGAATCCCGCGGACCCGGTAGCTCGCGAGTACGCCCGCAACTTCGAGGTCACCCGGGAACTCGCCCGTCCTGCGCTTCAGGGCGCTTTGAGCCGCGTCGAGGCTACCCGACCCGCGCTCGTGCAGGCTTACCTGGAGGTCCTCGCCGAGGTGCCGGATCTCGACGTGATGGGCAGGGCCGGTAGTAAGGAGGCCGAGGAGGTCTCTAGGCTCGCGCACGGTGTTATAAAGGCGGGCGGCGCATACTCGCGACGTGGGTTGCAGGCCATAACCAACCTCGACGGCCTGCTCCGCTCTGATCCGAGGCTCAAACCTACAGCCACTGAGACCTCGATTGTAGCGGCAGCCTTCCTGCTCTCGTTGGAGCATGGTATGGATTACTTAAACGGCCGCTTGCGCCCCGCCCCTCGCCGATAAGGGTAGAAGAGATGCAGCACTTCTTCACCCTGACGTGGGCGAGTCGCCTACTCGAAAGGCTCGCCAGTCCAATGAGCTTCCGCCTTTTCGGACTAGGTGTCATCTCGATGGCGCTCCTCGACCGTGAACCCTTTCGCCGGGCCACTGGCACCGTAGGTTAGAATTTCCTCTAGTAAGCGGTTCTATGCTCTAGGAGGTGTTCGTAGCTTGAAGGCACTCGTTATAGTCGGACACGGGTCACACCTGAACGAGGACTCTAGCCTGCCTGTTTACGAGCACGCGGCGCGCATAAGGGAGCGCTTCGGGCATGAATACGATGAAGTCGTCGAGTGCTTTTGGAAAGAGGAACCCTCGATGCGTCACGTACTAGATACCGTGGAGTCGGAGGACGTTTGTGTCGTACCAGCGTTTATCTCCGAGGGGTATTTCACCCAGCAGGTGATACCGCGCGAGTTTGGGCTGGCCGGCCCGGTTACCATCAGGGGAGAGAAGACCATTCGCTATGCTGGACCTCTCGGGACGTTCGAGGGGATGCCGGACGTGATCCTCGAACGCGTAGAGGATCTTCTGGGGGAGAAAGTGATTCTTCCCGGCCGCACTGCGCTTGTCCTGCTCGGGCACGGTACCGACTTGAACAAGAGCTCCGGCGGGGTGATCTACCTCAACGCCGCGCGTATAAGGGAGCGCGGCCTCTACGACGTCGTCGCGGAAGGATTCCTCGACCAGGAGCCGGAGATATCCGAGGTCGTGGAGAACGTCCAGGCGGAGAACGTCATCGTGATTCCGGTCTTTATAGCCGAGGGTTGGCATACCCGCGAGACTATTCCCGCAGACCTCGGCTTGGCCGGTGAAGTGACCGTGAGAGCTACCGCAACGGGCGAGAAGACCATCTTCTACGGGTCGCCCGTCGGCACCCACCCCTCGATGGCCGCGCTGATCGTCGCCCGCGCCCGTGAGAGCGAACGGGAGATCGGAACTGTCCAAAGTGCCGGTTGAGCCCAACGTTAACCAGAGCGTCGCTACAGCCGCCCGCGAGGCGTTCGCGGCCTGGATAGACGAGGCTGACGACGGTCGCGTCTTCGGTCAGGTCCTCATTCGCCGGACTGCCGAGAGGGGCTACACTTTGCGCCACCGAGATGACGTCGGAGTCGCGGAGCTAGTCTTGTATGAGGAGCCGCGTGAAGCTCGCGAGATAGCCAAACTCACCGAGAGGGATGAGTACCGGCCGTTGAAGAGCTCTTCCAACCTGCGCCGCGGCTGGGAGTTACGCGTGAAGGACGCGCGTGGTTTGGCGGTGGCGGTGCACTACCTCTACCCGGCGGCCCAGATTCACTGGTACCTCTACCGCGAGGGGAGGCTGGAGGTCACGAGCTACCGCGAGAACGCCGCCCGTCAGAGCGGCATCTACAAGCGCATCCAACGCCTCTCGAACGAGGGTGTGCAGAACGCCGCGCGCGCGTGTTGCGAGGAAGCAGTCTGCCTCAAAAAAACTCTCTGGGACGTAGACGAGGAGACGCCGCTTACGATGCAAAGGGGAGACGGAGAGATCCCCTGCCCCGAGCCGTGCAGCGTCTTCGTCTCGCTCGCCCGCCGCGTGAGGCTCTTCGAGCGCGAGGACAAGCGGGACCTGGACGAGATCGGCCTGTCACCGAGCGAGAAGGAAGACCTCGCAGCCCTAGTCGAGGCCGCTTCCGCCGGAAGCGTCGAATACGCTCGCGAAGCCGAGTTCGAGGAGCCGCTCAATGAGCGTCGGTTGCGCTACCGCAGGCTCACCCTCCTCCCTAAGCTACGGCCCGCCGGACTGTCCGAAGACTAACGCACAGATCGGAGGGTGGTAAATCCGCCTTGTTGTCCGGCTAGTAACAGCTTTCCTCGGGCGAGACGCCGCATACGGCGTTTCGCGCACGTTGATTAGTATTTCCGACCGCGATCTCGCTGTGCGCGAGCGCCGGGAGAGAGGGGACGGCGCAGGTCGAGGAGGCGGACGGGTGCCGGGCTTGCAAGACCCTTCTGCCTGAGTATCACTGGTTGTTTCCCGGCTCTTCTTTTCGGGTATCACATTTTCGCAATTCGGTCCACACAATCAGGAGGTTGTACATGCCAGCAGCCAGGAAAGCAGCGAAAACCGCGGTAGGAGCGAAGATCGGTAAGCGCGCTGCCCGAGGTACCGGCAAGGCGGCGCTAGCAGGGGGGAAGGCGCAGGCCAAGCTCGCTAAGCAGGCTCTTAGCTCTTCAGAACCAAGCGGTTCCCGCTTCTTGAAGTACGGTCTCTTCGCTATTGCAGGCTTCGCTATCGGCGCTCTCGTGGCACGTTCCGGCAACAGGGAGGATGCACTCTCCTATACTGGTTCCTCGGCTGGGACGGGGTCAGACCCGGCCGCGCCCTCGACTTTCCAGCGACCCGAGGACCCGAATCGCGCCGGGACCGGACGAGAGTACTCAGACCCTTCCGCTGGCCCGCTGATCGGCCGTAGTCATCAGGGCCAGGTTGGCGATGTGCCCGTGCAGCACGAGGAGATCGAGAACCGCATTCGCACCCGTGTGGGCGAGGACCCGCGCACCTCCGATGTGCCGCACCTCAACGTCGAGGTCAACGATACGGTTGTCGACCTACGCGGGCAGGTCCACTCCGATGAGGAGAAGCAGGCAGTGGGAGAGATAGCATCGAGCGTGGATGGCGTGACAGAGGTCAACAATCTCCTTACCGTCAACCCCAACGCCCCGCGCAGGCGAGACGGAACGGGCGGCCACGAGCCGGCTGACCTGTAACCTACATCTTTACTGTTCCAGGCTTGTAACAATTAGAATACACCCCCGCGGAGAGTAGCGGGGGTGTATTCTTGTGCGCTCTTCCGGCTGACTAACTTCTAATAAGATCGAGCAGCTCCTCGCGTCGCTTCTCTAGGGTCTCTCGGTCGCTGGCCTCTATGTTGAGGCGGAGGAGGGGCTCGGTATTCGAGGGGCGGAGGTTGAACCACCAGTCCCCAAAGTCTACGGTGAGGCCGTCGAGATAGTCCACCTCGGGGCTGTCCAGTCCCGAGTAGTGCTCTTCGACCTTCTTCAGGGATGCTTCCTGGTCCTCGACTTCGGAGTTGGTCTCACCCGAACGTACGTATGGGTCTATGGGCTTCAAGAGTTCGGAGAGCGGGGTCTCCTCACGGCCCACTAGCTCAGCAACGGTGAGCATCGCTATTATGCCCGAGTCAGCGAAGTAGTTGTCCCGGAAGTAGAAGTGCCCGGAGTGCTCCCCGCCGAAGGCGGCGTCGTTAGAGCGCATCTGCGGTTTTATGATCGAGTGCCCGGCCTTGGTGCGGACCGGCCGACCGCCTTCGCGCCGCACGAGCTCGGGGAGGGCCTTCGAGCAGACGGCGCTGTAGATAATCGCCGCACCCGGCTCTTTCTCAAGTACGTTCTTGGCGACGAGCGTGGCTAACAGATCGCCGGAGATCGTAACACCCTTCTCGTCCACGACGAAGCATCGATCAGCGTCTCCGTCGAAGGCGACGCCGAAGTCCGCGCCCTCTGCTACGACACGTTCCTGGAGCTCCTGCATGTTCTCGGGCTCTATTGGGTTGGGCGGGTGGTTCGGGAAGGAACCGTCGAGCTCGAAGTACATGGGCACGTACTCAAAGGGCAACTTCTCAAAGATGGGGGGGAGCATCTTCCCGGCCATCCCGTTCCCCGCGTCCACGACTATCTTCAACGGGCGAAGGCCCTCGGTGTTTATGAAGCTCAGGCAATGCTGCGCGTAGTCTTCGACGATGTCGCCTTCTTCGACGGAGCCCGCGTACTCACTGGGTTCCGGGAGTTCGCCGGAGGTGATGAGGTCGCGTATCTGCTTGATCCCCTCGTCGCCCGAGAGGGCGATGGCGTCCTCCCGGCAGAGCTTCAGGCCGTTGTAATCCTTCGGGTTATGGGAGGCGGTAATCATAGCGCCGCCCGGCTCTTCGAGGTAGCCGACGGCAAAGTAGAGCGCGTCGGTCGAGACGAGCCCGATGTCCAGAACGTCCGCCCCTGCCTCAGTGACGCCTTTGATGAACGCCTCTTTGAGCTCTTCGCCCGAAAGGCGCATGTCGCGCCCGACGATCACGCGGGAGCCCGAGAGGTTCAGGTAGGTGACGAAGGCGTGACCTACCTGCCGTACTACGTCTTCGTTCAAGACATCCGGATAGAGGCCCCGAATGTCGTACGCCTTGAATATTGACTCGTCGATCATCGCTCTCCCTCTACCTCCGGCTTATCTCGACGGCTCCATACTCGCCGGAGCCGTGCGGCCCCGCGCTCCGGTACAATAGCGGACTATGGTTGCTCGTGCAGGCCGCTCTCCATCCCTACACCGTAACCGATGAGCCCCCGTTTCGTAAGGCTGGCGGTGGTCTTCTACTCCGCGCTCTTACTCCTGGCCGCGCTACTCGGCGCTCTTTGGAACGAAAACGTCTTCGTGCTGGGCGGCGAACCGTTACGAAACCTCTCTATCGGCGTCGCTACCGCCTTCGGTACCGTAGCTTCGGGTATCATACTTTTCTGCCTCATGCCGGCCCTGCGAAACCTCTCCGACGAGCTCGCCCCTGTCCTCGTGGACGGTTCGAGGCGCCGAGATCTCGTCTTGGTCTCGGCGGCGAGCGGCATCGGGGAGGAGGTTTTGTTCCGGGGGGCATTGCAGCCCATTCTGGGGCTCGTACTAGCCTCGCTGCTCTTTGGGGCGATGCATGTTGGTCGCGACCGGCGATATTTGATCTGGACGCTCTGGGCCTTGGGGGCAGGCTTCCTCTTCGGCTTTCTCTATATCTGGACGGGCAGTCTTCTCGCTCCGATCTCGGCACACGTCATCCACAACGCCGCTACGCTACTCCTCTGGAGACGCTCCCGCCGATCGGTCGCCGAGGAGAGGAACAATGATTCTCTGACGGAGTCCGTCGAGGCAGGGAGGGAGCGTTGAGCGCGCTCCCCAACACGACGACCAGGGGGGCGGAGAGACGATGGCCCCTGTACGCGCTCTTGGCGGTAGCGCTTATAGCGCTGGCTCTAGGCATGGAAGCTTTTTTGAGAGAGGAGAACTTTGCGCCCCGGAAGCAGATCCTCTCCACCAGCGTACGCGACGTTATCGTGAGTCAGGAGAACAGCCTCTATCCGCCTCCAGACACGAACCGTTTCCAGGGACCGTCGGAGGCCGTCTTCGTGTACCTGAGCGTGGAAGGCCTGCCTTCGGGTGAAGATATGGAGGCGCGGGTTCAACGAGCGGAGTCTGGCTCGGTCTTCCGCATGTTGTTCGGCGAAGAGTCGGGGATCGAGGTTCTAGATGAGCAGGAGGACCAGTTGAGTAAGTCAGAGGATGGGGCTACCGGGATCATCAAGTTCGTCCTGAAGACGAACTCTGATGATCCCGTCCCGCCCGGCAACTACACTATCGAGGTCTACGGCCCGGGGGAGGCCGATGCGGGCGGCGAACCGGCGGCGCGCAAGTCCTTTGTGGTAGAGGAGACGTAGAGTACGAGGAGGGTAGCATCCTCTCTCACCCTGTGCCGAGGGTAGTAGAGTTACGTTTTTCAGATACAATGGGTTGTGGTCGAAGTGGGACGGCCATTCTGTTGAAAGAGGGCCAAGAAGGGGGGGTCCGTGTCGGGAGGACCGGATGCGCGCCAAGGACATAGTATTGAGCCTCATAAGCCTGGCCTTTGTTGGGGCCGGCGTGTTCCTTATCTCTACGTTCTTTATGGGTTCGGTCCAGCGTGGCGACTCCTCGGACGGTCAGCAAGACTTTACCCCGCCCCTCGTCAAAGAGGCGACGACGGCAGCGGAGATAGGACCGTCGGACGAGACGCTGAGGCTCACGATTCCAAAGATGGCCAGGATCTCCGACGCCGAGATACCTACAGCCGAGGGCAACGACGAGGAGAAACTCAGGAATTATTCCGCCATTCATCTCAAAGGCACGGACTATCCTTGGGAGAAAGAGGCGAACGTATATATCGCTGGTCACCGGCTCGGATACCCGCAGACGGAGAGCTTCCTCGCGTTCTACGACCTGGATAATCTGGAGAAGGGCGACACTGTTTACGTTACGGATGCAAACGGCAAGGAGTACACATATGAGGTGTACAGCGAGTCTGTCGTCGGTCCGTTCGACTTCTCCGTAACCGAGCCGGTCGAGGGCAAGGACATCCTCACGCTACAAACCTGTACGCTTCCGGACTACTCGCAACGCCTCATAGTGCAGGCTGAGAAGGTAGCCTAGGGGTGACGTTTTCGATTAACAATAGCACTTTGAGGGGGAGATAAGCTTGCTCCGACTGCCGGCAAAGGTAGACCGTACGCGGGTCCCGGGCAGAGGACCCGGTAAGAACAGCCCGAAGAGGAAGGAGTCTGAGCTCCCCGCTACTAGGGCCAGGATGCAGGTGCGCGTCGTCGCGGTTGCGATGATCGTCGCCCTCGTCTTCGTAGTTCTGGTCTTCAGGCTGTGGCACCTGCAGGTCCTAACCGGCAACGAGTACGCCAACACCGCTCAGGAGACCCAGACGCGCTCCGTCAAGATACCGGCGCAGCGTGGCGTGATCTACGACCGCAACGGCGAAGTCCTGGCGAACAACCAGCCCGGCCTGAACGTCACGATCATCCCCGACTCTATAGATCGCGCGGAGGTCGAGCAGTTGGTGGATACTCTAGAGGCCGACAAAAAGGCGGTTCTCGACAACTACGACGCCGCGATTGAGTCGGGTAACCGCTACAGTCCGATGCTCGTGAAAGAGAACGCTAGCCGCGAGGACGTCACGTACGTCAGCGAACGAACCGAGAAGTTCAAGGGTCTCGTTGTCAACGACGACTACGTCCGCAATTACCCTAACGAGGAGCTTGCAGCTCACGTCCTGGGTTACACCGGGGCGGTCACGGAGAGCGAGCTAGGTAACGGACCGTTTGAAGGCCTCTCCAACGACGCTGTCGTAGGCAAAGGCGGCATAGAGCTAGCTTACGAGCAGATGCTGCGAGGCGAGGCGGGTTCGAAGAACTACACCGTTGACGCTCTCGGACGGGAGGTGGCCGTCAGGCGGGCCGACGGGCGGCGCTACGACGGAGGATCGGAGGAGATACCGGAACTCGGTCAGCCCGCGAGCATTACAGACCCTGAACCGGGCAAGGATCTCGCTCTAACCATCGACATGAACCTTCAGGAGAAGGCCGAAAAGGAGCTTGAGGCGGCGATAGGGCGGTCGAGAGAGAAAGGAAACCAGGGGATCGGTGGGGCCGTTATCGCCCTAGATCCAAACAACGGCGAGGTCCTTGCGATGGCGGGACGGCCCACCTTCGACCCGCAGCTCTTCATCGGCGGGATCACCGGCCGCGAGGAGACCATGCAGTATGATTACCTGAACTCAGAGGAGGCTCACGCTCCGTTTACAAACCGGGCCGTCGCCGGAGGCTACCCCGCCGCCTCGGCTTTCAAGGTGTTTACCGGTATGGCGGGGCTTGAGTCCGGCGCGATCGGCTCTGGAACTACCGTTACCGACACGGGCGATTGCTGGCGGCCGGCAGCATCTGTGGGCGGCTGCTGGCAGAGTTGGCGGGAGAACAGCCCGAAATACGACGTCCTCGGGCCGCACGGTACCCAGAATTACGCCCAGGCCCTGGGCGACTCGAACAACAAGTTTTTCTATCAGGTGGCTGACTGGATGTGGAACAGCACCGATGACGAGAACGCGCTTCCTAGCTTCTACGAGAAGTTCGGCTTCGGCGAGAGGACGGGCGTGGATCTGGTCGGTGAGTTTGAGGGACGAGTTCCTACTCGACAGTGGCAGCAGGAGGCTGGAGGAACTCCGGACGACAAGCTGTGGACCGTAGGCCGCTGGGTCAACCTCTCCATAGGTCAGGGCGACTTGCTAGTCACACCCTTACAGCTCATCAGGGGCTACGCGATGATAGCGAACGGTGGCGCGCTAGTAACGCCGCACGTAGGCAAGGAGATCAAAGATCAGAGCGGTAACGTGATCGAGGAGATCGCGCCCGAGCCTGCGGGACAGGTCGGCGTTTCCCCTAGTACTCTTCAGGAGACTATAAACGGCTTGAGGATGGTCACAGGCAAGGGCGGTACGGCGGAGAGCAGCTTCGAAGGCTCCCCCCTGAAGGCGATCGGCAAGTCGGGAACCGGCGAGATGTGGGGCAAGGACAACATAAACTGGTTTATCGGGTGGGACGAGAGCCAGTCGGATCCCGTGCTAGTGCTCGTGATGATCGAGGGAGGCGGCGCCTTCGAGAGCGGCAGCGAGCTGACCGCCGCCCCCGCCGTGCGCAATATTCTCGAGTACTATTACGGCCTCGAAGGAAAGTCCTCCGAGAGCCCGTCGGAGGAAGACGATCAGACGAGTCCCTCTGGCTCTATCGCCGGCAGGCCTGAGAACGTCTCGAGCGGAGAGGCTGCTTCGATCGCTGACTCTTCGACCGGTTGAGTTAGAGAGAATCAAACAAGGAGATCGTTTGTCGCACGCTACGGGGTTACTGCTCACGCTTCCGAGCCCGTCTTCACCGGTGATTTTCGAGGTCGGGCCCTTTGCGGCGCGCTACTACGGACTCTTTATCGCCCTTGCGATTGCGCTCGCGACCTGGCTGACCGGGCGGGAGCTTGCACGCAAGGGCTACGACGGGGCGATGGCCTTCGACGCCCTGTTCTTCGCCGTGCCGTTCGGCTTCGTCGGCGCGAGAGCTTACCATGTTGCGACCGACTACGATCTCTATTCCAGGGACCCGATCCCCGCCATCTTCGAGGTCTGGAATGGGGGTCTTGGCATCTACGGTGCCGTAATAGGAGGCCTCTTGGGAGTCCTCGTCTTCGTTGCCGTTGCGAAGACCTCGTTCTACGAGCGGCTCTTCGGGAGGACCTACAGTATCAGCCCGCTCGCTTTCGCCGACGCTGCGGCCCCCGGTCTCATCCTCGCCCAAGCGGTCGGACGCTGGGGCAACTACTTTAACCAGGAGCTCTTCGGGCGCCCCTCTAACCTTCCCTGGGCTATCGAGATAGCTCCCGAGCGCCGTCCGCCTGGCTTCAACAACGAGACCGCGTTCCACCCGACTTTTCTATACGAGTCGATCTGGAACGTCCTCGTATGTCTCGCCCTCCTCTACATCGCCCGCCGTTTCGCCGACCGTCTCAAAAACGGAGACATCTTCCTGCTCTACGTAAGCCTTTACTCCCTTGGGCGCGTCTTTGTCGAGGCGCTCCGCATAGACCGGGCCTTCCTCATCGGCGATTTCCGCGGAAACCTCTTCGTCGCCTCGATCCTCGCCCTCACCTTCGCCCTGCTCTTCTTCCTCCGCCACGCGGGAGGCGGTGGCACCAAACGCCGCAACCGCCCCTCCGTCGGTTCCTAGACACGCTTGACGCCGGATCTGCGGGCTGCTACCTTCTCGTGGTCAATGAAAAGTTTTTTCAATTAGCGGGAGGAATCGTTGAGGACGGACAGGAGACGGGACGGGGGTGAGACGGCCCTGCGGAGCTTCTTGGGCGCATTGCTGGAGCGAAGGGACTGGGTTTACTTGCTCAGCCTCCTGGTTCCGTTCGTCGTCTACGACCTAGCCCTGAAGGCCTCCAACGTCGTCTCGCAGCCGGGGCTTGCCTTGGTCTTCGATTTGATGCGCTCGGATGTCTTCTTCGATTTGGGATACGCGTTGTTCTGGGTAGGCATGTTTGCCCTCGTCCGGAGAGGATATGCGCGCCGGGTCGTGGTAGTTCTTTTCCACGCGGTGACGATGCTCGTGGTGCTCGTGAGCACGTTCGCCTATCAGTACTTCCGAGAGACCGGTACTACGCTCGACTATGGCGTCATCGCGGCCTGGCTCCCCAACCTTCAGCAGACTCTCCCGATCATTACTCAGGGGGTTCCGCTCTCGGCCTGGTTGCTGCTCGCGGTAGCCGTCTTCTACGTAACTACGGGACCCTGGCTCGTGACGAGGATCTTGGAGCGGCGGCGAGGGTGGTTGGGGGAGCGATTTTCCGGGGCGTCGGAGGTTCCCTTCTCTGCAGCTCTCGGGCTCTTCCTCATAGCGATAGGCTTCGGGTCGCTCTCGCTTCTGGTCGACTCCGGCCAGGCGAGCGCCAGCAAGACGTTCGCCCGGGATCCACTCGTCAACGTAGTGCTGACAGGAGTTGAAGAGGCCTACGATAAAGACAGGCCTGACGTAGCTCCCGCAGAGAGCCCGGCGGCAGGCGCAAGCCTCGCTCCGACATCCGCCACTGAGAAGCGCAACGTCGTTCTCATCCACCTCGAGTCCACCCGCGCAGGCGCCACCACACCCTACAACACGGACCTGCAAACGACGTCCTTCCTGAACGAGCTGGCGAAGAACAGCCTGCTAGCCAGCCGGTATTACACGACCGTCCCGCACTCTTCGAAGGCGAGCGTCTCGGTTAACTGCGGTATCGAACCGCACCTCGTCCAGCCGGTTACCGAGTCGAAGCCCGATGGTATCCCCGCTCCTTGTCTCGCCGACCTCTTGAAAGATCAGGGGTACGACAGCGCCCTCTTCCAGTCTTCTACGGAGGACTTCGAGGACTTCCGCGGGCTCGTGAAGAACTTCGGCTATGAGGAGTATTACCCGCTCGAGAGCATGAACCCCGACGGCTTCAAGAAGACGAACTACTTCGGTTACGAGGACGACATCATGCTAGAGCCAAGCAAGGACTGGCTCGAAGATCGTGGGAACGATCCGTTCGTCGCCGAATATTTGTTGGGCACCGGACACCATGACTACCAATGTCTCGGCACCAGCTACGGTCAGAAGTACTTCTCTGACAAAGATCTGACTAACCGCTACCTCAACTGCATCCGCCTTCAGGACATCTTCTTGAAGAACCTCTTTGAGCAGTACAAGGAGCTAGGTCTCTATGAGGATACGATCTTCGTCATCTATGGCGACCATGGCGAGGCTTTCGCCGAGCACGGCCGCTTCCAACACGACGACGTGGCATGGGAAGAGGGCCTCAAGGTACCGCTCATCATCCACGCCCCCGGTTTGTTTGAGGGCGGCAACCGAGTTAATGGGCTCTCAAACCACACTGACGTTCTGCCGACCGTGCTGGAGATGCTGGGTTATACCGTGCAGGGTGGAGAATACCCTGGATACTCGCTACTACACCAGATCCCAGAAGACCGAACTCTCAGGTTCAGTTGCTTCCACCAGAACGCCTGCCTGGCGAGCTTAAAAGGCTACGAGAAGTACATCTATCACTACGACAACCGGCCCGACGAGCTCTTCGACCTCTCTAAAGACCCTCTTGAGAAGCAGAATCTTGCCGGCGAGCAGGATGAAGCGGAGCTGGACAAGCGGCGTGCAGACCTGCTCGCGTGGCGTTCGGAGGTCGACGCAGCGTACAACTGGCTGGCGCGCGGCTCGCCTACGACGGGTTCCGAAGAAGATACGTCGTCCTCTAACAACGGAGCGGAAGATGGCGGTTAGCAGGCGAGAGCTGGAGCTGGTAGCGGTCGGGAAGATGCGAGGTGGGGGGTACAAAGCGACGCCTCAGCGGACGGCGGTGTTGCGAGCTTTAGCCGAGGAGCAGCACCAAAGCCTGGAGGAGATTCGCGTGCGCTGCCCTGAAGTCGGGTTGGTGACGGTATACAGGACGCTGGACCTGCTCTCTGAACTCGGCATCGTGCGGCGGTTGGACCTCGGGGACGGGGCGCGTTACGAGCTCGCGGAGAACCATCATCACCACGTGATCTGCGAGTCTTGCGGCTACATCTCCGAGTTCGACCGGTGTCCGCTCGATCCCATGATGCTGGCACCCGAAGAAGGATTCGAAGTTCACTCCCACAGCGTCGAGGTCTACGGACGATGCGCGGCTTGCAGATGAGAAAATTTTTTGTCAGGCAATGAAAAAAATTTTCAATTGAGAGGCGAAGAAGAGCTCCACGGAGGGCTGGCTAAGTATGGGAGGAGTTAGTAAGCAGACCGCTCGATGGTGAGGGGATGCGGCGACGAGTGGAGGAGGCGTTGCACAAGGCGAAGCTCGGCGAGAAGATGACGCGGAAGGAGATCATGATCGTGCAATGGGTGAGCAGCATCGGTAATTGCAGCGCCTGCTATATGCTGAAGCGGACGGGGAGCGAGGACAGTTCTACACGGGGAGGCGAGCGGTGAGACGCTCTTTGACGGGGTTCGTAACGGTACTGTCGTTGGCCCTGGTCGCCGGTTGTGGGACCAGCGGGTCTTCCGGAGGCGAGGAGGAGGAGGCGTCTGAAGAGAGAGTTCGGGTTGCGGTGACGATCTCCGTTCTGCAGGATCTGGTAGAGCGGGTCGGCGGGGATCGGGTCGAGGCGTTCAGCATTGTGCCGGTTGGAGGCTCGCCGGAGACCTTCCAGCCGAGCCCGCGGGATGCGGGCCGTATCTCCGAGGCGCGGGTCGTCTTCGAGAATGGGATGGGTCTGGACGCCTGGGTCGAGGACCTCGTGGAGAGCGCGGGCAACGAGGAGCAGAGGGTCGTAGAGCTCGCGGAGGGCTTGGAGCCGCTTGAGGGCGAGGAGTACGAAGAAGAGCATGCCGGGGAAACCCCGGAGGAGCACGGGGCGGAGGACGAGCACGAGCACGCGGAGGGTAACCCGCACCTGTGGCTCGACGTAGCGAACGCGGAACATTACGTAGAGCGGATACGGGATACGCTGGCGGAGGCGGACCCGGACGGCGCCGAGGAGTATGAGGCGAACGCAGGGGAGTATCTGTCGGAGCTCGAGGAGCTGGACGGGTACATAAAGGAGAAGGCCGAGGCTATACCGGAGGAGCGGCGAAAGCTGGTTACATTCCACGACGCCTTCCCATACTTCGCCGAGGCTTACGGATTCGAGTTGGTCGGCGTGGTGTTAGCGAACCCGGAGGCGGAGCCCGGCAGCCGCGAGGTGGCCGAGGTCGTGCGTACTATAGGGGAGGAAGAGGTGCCGGTGGTCTTCACCGAGCCGCAGTTCAACGCGGGGCTGGCTGATACGGTAGCCCAGGAAGCGGGCGTTGAGGTACGCGAGTTGTACACTGATACGCTCGTCGAAGACGAGGCCGGAAGCACGTACGAGGCGATGATGCGGACGAACATAGACAGGATCTCGGAGGCGTTAGGTTAAGTTGCGGAAGGCGATAGAGATTCGGGACCTCAGCGTCGCATACGACCGGCGGCCGGTCGTGGAGGGTGTTACGCTCTCCATCCCTAGGAAGGCGATGATCGGGATCGTCGGACCCAACGGCGGCGGTAAGAGCACCCTGCTCAAAGCAGTCCTCGGTCTCGTACCCAAAAATAGAGGCGAGGTCGAGATCCTGGGGCGTTCGGTAGACCGGCGGACGCTGAGGATGGTCGGCTACGTTCCTCAGCGCGAGGACGTGGACTGGAACTTCCCTGTGAGCGCCTTCGACGTGGTAATGATGGGGCGCGTTCCCTCCATGAAGCTCCTCCAGCGGCCCACGGCTCGCGACAAGGAGCTGGTCTGGGAAGCCCTGAAGACCGTGGGGATGGAGAAACACGCCGACACACCTATAGGGGAGTTCTCCGGAGGGCAACAACAGCGGGTCTTTCTGGCGCGAGCTCTGGCCCAGGAGGCTGAGGTGCTAATGTTGGACGAGCCTGTCTCCGGGGTAGATGCGCCTTCGCAGCACGAGATCTTCGACCTCTTACGCAGGCTGCAAAGGGCGGGGAAGACCGTGATCGTGACCACCCACGACCTCTCGTGCGTCGCCGAGCGCTTCGATCTGGCGCTGCTTTTGAACAGGCGGGTCGTAGCCTTCGGGCGGCCCGAGGAGGTGTTTACGCCGGAGCTACTCAACGAGACCTACCAGAGCCATCTCATGGTCCTCAAGGTAGGAGACCGTACGGTTGCTTTGGAGGATCGGGGGCAGGGTGGCTGACTACCTGCTCGAACCGCTGGAGTTCGGCTTTATGCAACGCGGGCTCGTCGCCTCGGTGCTGGTGGCGGCTATCTGTGGGCTTCTGGGGAGCTTCGTGGTGTTGAAGGGGCTCGCGTTCATCGGGGACGCCCTGGCCCACGCGAGCTTCGGCGGCGTGGCCCTGGCGTTCGTGCTCGGGGCCAACATATACCTCGGGGCCTTCGTGTTCGCTATCGCGACGGCTCTGGGGATAGGGGCGATAAGCCAGCGTGGGCGGGTGAGCTCCGACACCGCCATAGGAGTTCTCTTTAGCGGCACGTTCGCTCTGGGCATCCTCGTTATCAGCCGGGTGGATAGTTATACGACCGACCTCTTCGGCTATCTCTTTGGGGACGTGCTCTCGATAACCGAAAGAGACCTCTGGACCATCGGGGCTTTGGGGCTCGTGGTCCTGGCGCTGGTATTAGTCTTCTATCGGCAGCTCTTGTTCGCCGCCTTCGATCCCACCGTCGCGGCTGCCTCGGGCATTCCTGCGCGGGGGCTGGAGTATTTACTGCTCACGTTGCTTGGCGTGACGATCGTTACCGCTATCCAGGCCGTCGGTATCGTGATGGTCGTGGCCCTTTTGGTGACGCCCTCGGCCACAGCCCACCTGGTTACTCGCCGGTTTCACCACATGATCCTCGTGAGCATGGCGATCGGGAGTCTCTCGGCTCTCCTCGGGATCTACCTCTCCTACTACCTGGACGTGGCGTCCGGCGCCGCCATTATCCTCGTCGCTACCGCTTTCTTCTTCGTTACTCTCGCCGCCACCAGTCGTGGTCGTCCCTTGAGCGAGAAGGCCGAAAGCTTTAGCGAGATAGCTTAGAGGACGTAGAGGTACCAGATGCCCAGGAGGAGAGTCTCCAGGCCGAAGGCAGCGAGGACGGGGGTCGCGGCGACGAGCCTTTTCTGGGAGAAGACCGTCGGAGCCATCAGGTAACCGAAGATCAAGCCGCCCACCAGACCGCCGACGTGAGCCGTGTTGCTCACCCCGGGGATCGTCGCGCCTATGGCGAGGTTGATCGCGGTTATGAAAAGTAGCTGGCGCAAAACGGGATCCCGAGTAGAGAACGTACCGCGCCTTACCGCGAAACCGAAGACGCCGCCCGCCAGACCGAAGATGGCCCCCGACGCCCCTACCGCCGGGCTGTTAGCGGCCCCGAAGTACAGCAGCGCCAGCCCGCCCGCGATTCCGCTGATGAAGTAGAGCGCGAAGAAACGGTTCCGTCCGAAGGTGATCTCTGCGAAGGAGCCGAGGAAGTAGAGGGCGAGCATGTTCATCGCCAGGTGAATAAAGCCCGCGTGTAGAAAGGCGCTCGTGACGAGGCGCCACGCCTCGCCCTGCGCCACGTAAAGCGGCACGAGTGCTCCCAGGATCAGGACGTTTCCCGGCTGGCTCACGAGCCCGACGTTTAGCGGCGTGCCAGTCTGAGAGCCCACAACGGCCACGGCGAAATACACGCTAACGCAGGCCGCGATCAGGCCGAAGGTGGCGGGAAGACGTATGGAGGTCAAAGGTGCGAGAAGCTAACGCTAGCGTACGCTAGCGGTGCTTGATCTCGCGGGCGGCGTCGCCGACCTGGACCTTGGTAACGTCCTCCAAAGGACCGCCGAACATGCTTTCGAGGTCCGGTCCGTCACCCTGTCCGGTGCCCCCGAAGCCCTGGACCTGGACGTTATCTCCGAACATCTGCCCGAACATGCGCTGGAGGTTCTCCTGCATCTCTCCGAACCCCGCCGCGCCGAAGGGAGATGCTGCGTCGACGAAGCGTGCGATGGCGAGCTTTTCCTTGACTTCCGTCACCTCGGCCTTCGCCTTCACGTCCTCCACGGTGCCCAGCGTCTCGCCGGTATCCGGGTCCCAGACCTCCTCGCCCTCGGGGGCGAAGATCTCGAAGACCATCCCCTGCCGGACGCCGTGCATGCGGCCCCGGTTTAAGACGACCTCGCCCTTGCCCAATATCTTCGCGATTTTTCCTTCTACGGCCATATGATGTTGCCTCCGCTCTCTACGAATTACAGAGAGCATTATATCTCTCACGGCGAACAGGCCGGGAGACAGCTAGAATCTGCCGCATGACGGATAACGGAACGCGTACGAACAGGGTGGGCAGGCACCTGCCTACCTCCGGCGGATTGAAGAAGACTTTGAGCCTGGCGCGGGAGCAGGGGCTGGAGGCGGTCCAGATCTTCGTCTCTAACCCCCAGGGCTGGGCCGTCCCCGCCTCTCGACCCGATGCCGAAGCCTTCGCCAGGGGCGCCCAGGAGATCGGGCTCAGCCCGGTAGTCGTTCACGCGAAGTACCTCATAAACCTCGCCGCCTCGAACCCTGAGCATCGAGAACGCTCCGCCAGAGCGCTTGCGGCGGAGCTCGTAGCCGCGGGTGCTCTGGGCGCCGATGCCGTAGTCGTCCACTCCGGGAGCCACGGAGGTGACGGCGAGAGGGTAGGCGAGGAGCGGCTCGTCGAGGGCATAGTACGGGCGCGGGAGATAGCTGCGGAGGATGAGGCGGCGCAGCCGGCGGAGCCCGTGGTTGAGAACTCCGTCGGGGCGGGAACGCAGCTGTGTTCGACCTTCGATTCCCTGGCGAGGGCGGCTGAGAGGGCCGACGCGCGGGTGTGCGTGGATACGGCTCATACGTACGTCGCCGGATACAATCTTGGGACACCGGAAGGCGCGCGGGAGGTCGCCGCTGAGCTGAGAGAGAGGCTCGGGGATCGCATCGCCCTTTTACACCTCAACAGCCCGAGAAACGCTCTAGGGAGCAATCGAGATGGGCACGAGAGGATAGGGGAGGGCCGTGTCTCGGTGGAGGCGTGGACCGACCTATTTGAGGGGCTGCCAGGGTTGCCCCTGGTGATGGAGACGCCCTACGCGACGCCGGAAGTAGACGCCGAGCAGGTGCGGTTGGTCAAGGAGTTGGCGGGTGGGTTGCCTCTTTCGCCGAGAGGGGTATAAAATCTACTCTATGAAGACCCTGGAGATTCATCCGGCGCAGAGGAAGACGGACCTGCTCTCGGCTATTGGCGAGACGCTGAGGGCGACGCGCAACGACCGCGGGCTAACCCTACGCCAGGTCGCGGAAGGGGCCCACGTCTCTATCTCGTACCTTGCGGAGATCGAACGCGGCGAGAAGGACCCCTCCTCTCGTGTGCTGGAGAGCGTCGCCGAGGGGCTGGGCGTGGAGTTGGCCGGCCTACTCGTTCGCATCGCTGCCACCCTTGAGCCTGCCAACGCCCCCGCAACGCCGGATGTCGACAAGCTGGCCGCCTAAATAGCCTAGCGTCGCTAGAGCTCCCGGCGCTCGGAGTAGAGGCGGTGATCTAGGTCGCGATATAGGCCAGCGACAAGTATTCTTTCTACCGCCAGGGTTTCTTTGGTACTCACGTAAAGATTTACTTATAGGTGTTGAAGCCCTGTCACCGGGAGTTGCGGACCACCGGTTACTACTTTCGCTCGACGGGAGGGAGGCGGTGGCCCGTAACGACCGGCGAACAGGGAAGGCTCGTATCGTGGAGAAGGGTACGCTGAGTACCCGTAAACGACTGCGGGTATTGCTTTCGAGAAGGGCTTAGGCGAACTGCGCCGCTCATGGACGTGCAACACGAATGTTTCGGGGTCCAGGAGCGGGCGGATAAGCTGCAACGGTAATCGCGGGAGGTTAGAGGTCTTCGAGACCGCGACTAGCATAGTGAGCAGAGACGGGCGTTCGCAGGACCACGACTACAAGCCGCAACCAGCGGGTACCATCACATTTTGTTGTTGTCTGCGTTATCGTACGGTCGATCGCGGGAGACTTGATTCCCGCGGCCCGGTTCTCGTGCCGTGTAATGCGCGCTCAGCAGCGAGGCTTCCTGGGGCATTCGGGGCCGAGGAGACGGCTTCGGGCCGAAAGCTGCGTGAGTACGGATCCTACGTTAGATCGGAAAGCTCTACTAATCAGCGGTCTTGCGCGCCTTGAATGCCGCATCTCACAGTCTCGATTGCGAGGGGTTACTTGGGCTACTGCGTAGCGTGCACGAGCACCGGTATCAGCGTGCTGCCAGGACGGCAAGTTAGCCGCGAGGCTGTAAGAGAGACACCGGGCTGAAAACCAAACCTTCTGCTTAAACGCTAAAGAAGTACGCCAGGAGCACGCTTGAAGCGTTGTAGCCGGCGTGAGCGAGAAAGGTTGCGGTCGTGTTGACCCGGTTGCGCAAGATGCCCAGCCCGATCGAAAGTACGAAGATGAAGACCAGGAGGATGCTTGGGCCGTACTGGATGTGCAGGAACGCCCAGAGCACGGAGGTCAGCGGGATGCCGAGAGCCGGCTGGAGGGCGCCCCGAAAGAGCGTCTCTTCGCCGAGAGCCGCCCCGACGCCTACAAGCAAGGCGAAGAGGATCGTTGAGACCAGACTGAAGCCTTCGGTGCCAAAGAGACCTTCGGAGATCCTCCCTACACGCTCAAAAAGCTCTGGCTGCAGGTTAGAGAAGAGGGCGTTGGCGAAAAACGAGAGCAGAAGCGCTCCCACTATGAACAGCGTCACGATCCCAAGCTGGCGCAGGGTTATAGGACCGTAACCGAGTCGGGCGAGCGTTTGACGGAAGCCTCGTCTCACGCCGAGCCCCACCCCAAGAAAGGCGATGACCACGAACGGTAATTGGCTAAAGACGACGGCCGCTGGGGAGAGCTTCCCCGCCGCCGCGAAGGTCGACTCGATCACCTCTGGAGTCTGCGTAAATATCAATAATTCAACCATCCTCTCCGCCAGCACGACTACTAACAGCCACAGCGCGAAGTAGACTGGCGGATCCGAGTACCAGCCGCGAGAGAATCTGCTCAGCTGTGCGTACCGTTCCTCGGATGGAGGGTTTGTAGCGATGTTGAGGTCTCCTGCGTTTAGCTTCGGCGTATCAGCGTTTCCGGCTGCGCGACGCCCTGTTATCTTGCGCAGCGGTGCGACGCAGAGAGCGAATCCGGTTAGACTGGCGAGCAAGATTACGGCCGCCGAACTCAAAGAGAGCTCGCGGGACAGTTGCGAGTCGGGGACCATATCCGACAGTCCTACGAGCGCGACCAGGGTACCAAGCACAAATACAAGTGAAGAGAGGGCAAGTAGGAGGACGATCAGCGTGATCTCCGCCGAGCGGTTCTTTCGTCCCCATTGGGCCAGCAACGCGAAGCCGCCGGCGAAGAGGATTATTATTAGAGCCTGAACCAGGGCTGATAAAGTCTCCATGCGCGACCTTTCTGGCGACGAGCGACCTCAAAGAGGTTAGCATGTAATTAGCTCCCGGCTTCGGGTAACCGACTTTAAACCCCGCGCCCTACAGAGGGAACCGGATCGTTAGAAGAAACGTCGGTCGGTAGGTGATCCGAACCAGCACTCCGTTCTGGCGTGGAAGCTCTCTAGCTTCAACCACGGGTAACTATAAGTAAGCGCGTCACGATTGACAGGCGCGCTTGCGGTTTACGGAAGCGTCGGACAGTGTTAGCGCCTCAAGCGCAGATGGATCCTTACAACGACGGAGGCGAGGATGAGGAACGTAGCGAGACGCGGCGATGAAGGCTATCTTGCCGGGATGCGGGCGGGGCTGCCGTTCGCGTTGGTCACGGGGGTTGTTGCGCTCACTTTCGGGGTTCTGGCCCACTCTCTAGGCTGGGGCGTTCTTGCCCCGATCGTATTTTCGGTCATCACTTTCTCCGCTTCGGCTCAGTTCGCGGTGGCGGCGGTCCTGGGCGCGGGTGGCGGGGTGTTCGCGGCGATCGCCGCCGCCGTGCTCTTGAACGCCCGCTTCTTGCCTATAGGAGCGGCCGTGGCCCCGTTTCTCAAGGGCGGTCCCCTGCGGCGCGCGCTAGAAGGCCAGGCAGTTATCGATACGTCGTGGGCGCTGGCTAGCCGCGGCGGGGGCAGGTTCGAGCGGGAGTACATGATAGGGGCCACGATCCCGCAGGCGGTTGCCTGGATCGGAGGTACAGCTCTCGGTGTGCTGGCCGACAACGTTGTGGGGGACGTCGAGCGGCTGGGGCTGGACGTGGTCTTCCCTGCCTTCTTTTTGGCCTTGCTGATAGTAGAGCTCAGGAGTGGCGGGAAGCGCGCGGTCACAGCCGCGGCGATCGCGGCAGCCCTGGCGGCAGCCCTCGTCCCGTTCGCGTCACCCGGCGTACCGGTGCTTGTCGCCTGCGCGGCGGCGCTGTTGGGCTTGAAGGGGAGGTCCTCGTGAACACACTCTGGGTTGTGATCTTAGCCGTTACGCTGGCGAGCGCGGCTATCAAGGCGGCGGGCCCTGTGCTGGTCGGAGGCCGAGAGCTTCCTTCACGGATGAACGCCGTGATCGCGTTGCTAGCGCCCGCCCTGCTCGCCGCTCTGGTGGTCACGGAAACCTTCGGCGACGACGGCCACTTAGTGCTCGACGAAAAGGCTCTCGGGGTAGGGGTGGCGGCGGTTGCACTCGCTCTGAGGGCTCCGGTGCTTCTCGCTGTCGCCCTCGCTGCTCTGGTTACCGCTCTGGCCCGGCTCTTCGGCTGAGAGGTCGGTCTCTCGGATCGGACCTTCGTTCGGCGCCACCGGAGGGCGTGGGCTGCGATAAACATACCTGCTGTAAGGGGGAAGTAGGGAAATCTGCCGGCACATCAGCACGGATACGCTGGGTGTTTGGTGATGAGGTCCGCGTCGCCTTCGATACGTTCTTCTCGCCACTCTAAATCCTGATATCTACGCGGGGTTTATGGTGAGGTATGTCTATATTGCTTCCTACTGAGCCTCGCTGTACGCAGTGAACAATAGGTCCGCCTCACTCAGCGTGTCGTTTCGAGAGCGACAGGCTACTCATGATCGTGGCATAGGGGAGTAGTCTGGCTGAAATCTCAACAGCCCTACCTCTCCGGTACAGTGAGGCCTTACTCGTTTTCGTTTGTTGTCCCGCTTTGAGCGTCAGTAGGCTAGCAGTAGTGAAAGGCTTGTTTCATGGATCGCGGTTCTCGGCGCTCTCCAGGCCGTCGAGGATGGGGCCTAGAGCCTTGTCACGGGTTGCTTCGTAATCTTCAAGGCTCTTCGCTTCGCGAGCTAGTTGAGCCATGCGGGCGGTCAAACCCGAGCCGTCTCTTGCAGCGAGGATGCGCCAGGCGAGGATACGGTAGGCATGTTCGAGGGAGAGCTCTCCATAGCCATTCTCTAGCAGATCTTCGAGGGCGGCATGGAGGGCCTCAGCGGTTGGAAGAGGGAGGTTCAGGCTTACGGTGGGTTCGTCGCGCGGAGTCAGTGAACCTTCTCCAGGTAGATGCGGTCCTGAGTTATGACGATCTGCAGGTCTTTCGGGTCACGGCGGAGGTAGCCGCGCCACTCGTTAGTGAAAACCTCGGAGTCGAGGCCGTCTGTGGTGAGCACCAGCCCATCACCGGTCGCATCTAGCACCACGGGGTGTTCGGAGAGCCTGCCCCGCCTGACAGGATCACGGCGGTAGATCGAGTTGCGCGATCGAAAACTCTGCACGCTGGAGGGCGTAGTGTTCAGTTCCTGGGCGATCCAATCATCTCCCCGGCCTTCGTCGACCCAGTGCCGGATCTTCACGGCGTGCGGCTTTAACGCTACCCTCCTATTGCCCAAGACCTCACCCCTTCTTTTAACGTCATATGTTTGGTGTGCCTTATGGGTTATATGTACCACTTTTAACGACCAGGCGCCACTGGCGGATACAATTCTGAACCGACGCGGTTGGGACACATTCAAGGACGAGAACGCCGTACGCAGGTGTAGCGACAGAGCTAGCTGCAGAAGACGAACATAAGCGGGCTCCTAGGTCGAAGCTCGGGCCAAGAGTGGCACAGCGGCTGCTAACAAAAAGGCAGAGTCAGATCAAGGTGGCCAGAAAGATCCTTAAGAGAGAGGCGAGGAGCATCTCTCAGGGCCTGCGAAAGGCGAGGAGGAGTGACGTTTCGAACCCGGTGGGCATCGGTGAGCCTAATGTGCAGCCCGCTTGGCGTGAGGGAGCATGGAGTAGACCCTATCGCGGCGATCCTGAGAGGCGGCACCGTAAGGTACGCCAACGGTAAACGCTTTAAACGCCCGCGCTCTAAAGCAGTTTCTCCGCCGCCGCGATGCCAGAGAGCACCGCTCCCTCGACCTTCGGACCTCCATAAGCGTCGCCGCAAAAGACCAGCGGCGGCGGTCCCTCGACGTATACGAATCTCTCCTCGTACAACCCGACCGGCTGACTGTACTCCCACCGGTAGACGGCTGCAGCTTCGACCTCCGTGCCGACATAGTCTCTCGCCTCCTCAAGCAGCAGGCGAGAGACCGTCTCGTCGTCGCTGCGCAGGTGCTCGCGGCTCCACTCGGGACCCGCGTGGACGGTGAGGGCAGGGGCTACGGAGATGCCTTTTTGGCGGTTGTCCGCGACCCAGAAGAGCGGGTCGTCTCCGATCTGTACTCCCCCCGGTTCGGGTACCGCGCCCGAACCTTTGGGTAACGCCATTACCGCTATGCAGGGATCGTAGACGATGTTCTCCAGGGCAGAACGCGCCTCTGTAGGCAGGGAGAGACCGTTCTTATCGATGAGCGCGAGCGAGGATGGCGGTGTGAGAACGAGGGCGTGAGCCTTATGGACGATGCCTCCGGCGGCGACCTGCCAGCCCTGTTCGTCTCGGCGTAACCTGCTTACCTCCACACCCGTTCTGATATCAAGACCTAGGGCGAGGTGTTCGGCGATAGTGGTCATGCCTCGTGTGCCCCTATAGCGGGGATGACCATCTTCCCTTTGCTTGCCGCTCGCATCGGCGAACCCCCGGGTCCACTCCTCGGCCACGCCAGCGGAGATCCAAGCGTGCGCAATCGCTTCGAAGCGGTCGGACCGGACGGTGAAAAACTGTGCTCCGTGGTCGAAGACCGCGCCCTGTATAGTATCGGTCCTCATGCGGCCGCCGACCTTCCCCTCCTTCTCTAGAACGGTGACGCGGAGGCCGGCATCTTTGAGGATGCCGGCGGCGACGAGTCCGGCGAGCCCCGCGCCTACTACGATGCAAGATTGCACGCTCTCTCAGCCTCCTTCTAGCTCATCTTTAGGATGTTTGTGCGTTGGTTTCTCGCGGGGCTGTTCCGGTCCGGTATCTCGGGCTAGGGGAGCAGACCAAGCCTTCCATGGCGATCTTGGACGCGGCAAGGAGTACGTCGTCCTTACTCATATCGTTCATCCGCCTGCGTTGTCTCTCTCGGATGCCAGCACTGTAGCCGCCTTCTCTATGGTTTGGAAGTGTATATGCACGGTGTCCTCGACCGTGTTCGCGTAGCCGCCGGCCATCGTCACGGCGACCGGGATGTTGCGGCTCCTGCAGCCCTCCAAAACGATCCGGTCGCGCCCCGAAAGGCCCTCCTTGGAGACCGAGAGACGGCCGAGCCTGTCATCAGCGAACGGGTCCGCCCCGGCGAGAAAGATCGCTAGATCCCAACCTTCGAGATCCAGCACCTCCTTTAGCGCTCCAGAGAGCGACGCCAGGAATAGCGCGTCGTCCGCGCCGTCGGGGAGCGGGACGTCGAGGTCGCTCTCCTCCTTGTGAAACGGGTAATTCTTCTCACCATGGATGGAGAGAGTGAAGACGTTCGAGTCGCCGCTCAGGATGGAGGCTGTACCGTTACCCTGGTGAACGTCGGTGTCTATTACGAGCACCTTGTCTACGAGCCCTTCTGCTTTGAGGGTGCGCGTCGCTATCGCGGAGTCGTTCAATACGCAGAAGCCCTCGCCTCGGTCGGCGAACGCGTGGTGGGTGCCGCCGGCGAGGTTCGCGGCTACGCCTTCTTCGAGGGCGGCCCGGCAGGCGTCGAGGGTGCCGCCGGAGGCCCGTCGCGAGCGCTCGACCATCCTCTCGGACCAGGGAAACCCGATCCTCCGAACTTCTTTGGGGTCAAGCGTGCCTGTGACGACCTTTTTGAGGTAGCCCGGGTCGTGGGCGCGCAGTATTTCCTGGTCCGTGACCGCGTGCGGGAGGCGAAGCTCGCCAGGGCCGCAGATGCCGTTTCGTTCCACCCGTTCGCGGAGCATCGAGTACTTCTTCATGGGAAAACGGTGTTCCTCGGGCAGCGGGAGCACGAACTGGTCAGAGTAGAAGACCTTCACGCTTTTCTCGTCTGCCCCCCATGCTGCATTCGACTACTGTATTACATCAGGGTCTCACCCGTCGGGCGGGAGTTCATACTCCGGGAGCTTCTATTATGCTAGCATCCGGGTTTCGTAGTATGGAAGACTCCCTACAGACACGGCTCTTCGAGGAGGACGCGGAAGAGGTCTCTCCGCCGGAGGAGGGCCTCTACCTGGGGACCTCCGGGTGGTCCTACGCGGACTGGGAGGGAACGATCTATCCGCCGGGCATCCCGCCCGCAAGACGGCTAGCCGAGTACGTCAAGCACTTCGCCACCGTAGAGATAGACTCAACGTTCTACGGGACTCCAAAAGCCTCCGTCGTCGAGCGGTGGCGGAAGGTCGCGCCCGACGGGTTCCTCTTCGCCGCCAAATTTCCCCAGGAGATCACTCACGAGAGACGGCTTGCTGACTGCAAAGCAGAGGCCAGAACCTTCGTACGCACGATGCAGGGGCTTGACGACAGGCTCGGGCCCCTGCTCCTCCAACTCCCTCCAGACATTACCGCTTACAACAGAGAGATTTTGAACGAGTTTCTGGCGGATCTACCCGAGGGGCCTCGCTACGCCGTCGAGGTGCGTCACCAGAGCTGGCTGGACTCGGATCTACCCGGATTGCTCCGCGAGCACGGGGCGGCCTTGACCCTCGTCGACTACCCGAGGATGCCTCGGATAGACCAGGCAACCACGGACTTCGTCTACATTCGCTGGCTCGGGAACCGCCGTGAGTTCCCTTCGGGACACACCCATGCGAAGAAGGATCGGAGCGAGGACCTGCGCTGGTGGTCCGCGTTGGTGGAGGACTTCTTGGCACAAGATAGGACTGTCTTCGCCTATGCCAATAACCACTACCAAAATCATTCGCCCTCGACGATAGAGCAGTTCCTCGAAATAAGGCGGGGCTAATGGGCGCGCCGATCATCTTCAGCACGGGCTCGCTGCACCCGTTCGGTCTGGACCGAGTCTACGGTTGGGCCTTCGAGGCGGGGTACGATGGCGTAGAGATAATGATGGACGAGCGTTGGGACACCCACCAGCACGTATACCTGAACTATCTCGCAGGAGAGCACGGCATTCCGATCCTCGCCCTGCATACTCCTCTGCGGCAGGGTGCGTGGAGGTTGGACGTGGAGACGACCCTTATACGCAGCGCAAGGTTAGCCGATAGGATCGGCGCGCCCGTAGTCGTCGCCCATCCGCCTCCGCCGGGGAGACCGCTGCAAAGGTGGAGCAAAGGTCCACTTGCGGAGGCTCGTGAAGGAGATGCACGCGTCGCTGTCGAGAACATGCCAAAGAGCGAGGCGAAGCGCGTCTTCAGCATAAGGCGCAACCAGAGCTGCCACCTTCCCGAGCACCTGCTGGACATCGGCGACGTCACCCTCGACACCAGCCACGTCGGCGCGAGCGGGGTAGACCTCATACAGGCGCACGCGCAGCTCGCCGAACAGCTCCGTCACGTCCACCTCTCAGACTCGGACCTATCAGGGTCCGACCAGCATCGTCTCCCCGGTAAGGGCAGGCTCCCCTTGAAAGAGTTCCTCGGCACGCTCGGAAGTAGTGGCTACTCCGGTGCCGTCAGCCTGGAGCTTAAGCCCTGGCCACTTGGAACCCCGGATCCTCAGAAGATACTTGAACGTATGCGTGACGCTTTGAGATTCGTCAGAGAAGGGCTCCGCGAAGCCGATAAAGGGTTTTAACCTGGGCCGGATCTCCGATGTGGATGAGAGGCTGTGAGATGCTTGCGCCTGGCGCAGTGATCTCGTCATCAAGACGGTCTCTTCGCTTCCAACCCTAGGCGCAAAAAGGTAAATATACCTCGACATTCTTGTCTTTTAAAGGATATCTATCGTATAGCAGTCCACCCTAACTTATTCCTCGCACCAAGAGCAGAGCCGGCAAGGACTAGTGGGTAAGAGGCGGTGAGTGTTGCTCAAAACGTTAGAGTGCCACCGGTACCAAAAACCTCTTGCCATTGCGCCCTCTGTATTGCCGCTTGAACAATATCCGACAGCACGGCTTACAAAGCATGCGTAACTTGTCTACACTCACCGAGACCCTCGTAGAGTCATCGTTTAACAAGCAACCAAGAATTCTACTTACGGGATGAGAAGGCCGAAACTGTGCCTCCTCAAAAGGCCATGACCCTCAGGCTTAACTGCACTGACCGAAAATACGCTGTCGAACCCTAGTGCGCTTTGCCATCTCTGAAGCTTCCTCTTCGGTATGTAGCCGCGCTGCACGGGGGAGAGGCGTTTGGCTTCGCGCCTCAGTTTCGCGGCTGGTTTGCCTTTTCGTATCGTCGAAGAGGGTATCGACAGCAAGAAGGAAAGACTTTAGTGTTTTCGGGGTAGGTTTCCTTCAGTAATCGCTAAGGAGCCCCCAGCATTACGTATGCGGAGCGGCCTGCTGAACGTTACCCGCTGCGCGTATTGAAAGCGAAACGCTCACAAGATGCTCAAACAAACTCTAAGCATCTAAAACGCAGTCCCTAAGCAAGGGGCGGTGGTAGGAGACGTTGGAGGGGCATTGTAGACAACCTGGTCTGTGGATGTGTTAGCTATGCCCCACGTGAATGCCGGCTAGCTGGCTACATCCGCTTCCATTCGGGAGTTGGGAGACGAGGTTCGGTCGGCTACCTTAGAGAGGTCGGGAACCGGAAAGATACGACTTCTGCTAAGGATCAACCGGGTTCTGTGTATCGCCGAGTCGAACCAGCTACGCCCAAGACCGTACTGCTAGACGGCCTGAAGAAGCGTATGACTGTAGCGCTGGCGAGAGGGGGAGAGGTGTTACGCTTACGCGGGGACCAACGCCCACAGCTGCATGAGGATGCGGTGGGTGAGGCCCCATATGACGTAGCGGTCCTTGTAGGTGAAGGCGGGCCATCTTCCTGGGAAGTCGGGGATCTCGACCTCCTCGTCCACGAGAAGGTCTACCGGAACCCATAAAGCCTCAACGACCTCCCGCGGGTCGAGGCGGCCCGGTTCAGCGTCAAGCGCGACTACCACCGTCGAAACGACGAGCCTACCGGGCATCGTACGGGGACCGACGTCGTCGAGCCGGCCCAGGTAGCGACCTTCGTCGAGATCCATGCCGATCTCTTCGAGCGTCTCGCGGCGGGCGGTGTCGTAGACATCTTTATCTGTGACATCGCGGCCGCCGCCGGGAAGCGCCATATGACCAGACCAGGGGTCATGTTTGTTCTCAGCGCGCCTGATAACGAGTAGCTCGAGACCACGGTCTCGCTCTCGAAGCATCAGGGCTACGGTGGCCTGTCTCCGCCCTTGCGGCTCAATGAGCGACGGCTCAAAGTTGGCAAGGGCGCCGGCAAGCCGTTCGAGAAGGCTCACGTCGTCTATTGGCATATTGCTCGCGTTCATTCGGGTGAGTCTACTCCGGTCTATACGGGTTGGTGGTAAGCTCTGCCAGAGATTTTACGGGACGAAGGAGCGTATTTTTGTGAGAGATGAACGTCTCACCAGGTTGGCGCGGGTGCTGGTAGATTACTCGGTTGGAGCGGAGGAGAGGGAGCAGGTCATCGTCTCAGGCGGGGTAGCGGCTGAGCCACTGATAAAGGAAGTCTATGCAAGGCTTCTCGACGTGGGCGCTACCCCGATCCCCCAGGTCTCCCTGCCCGGGATGCAGGAGCTCTTCTTCGGGCACGCTAAGGACGTTCACTTTACGCAGACACCCTCTATCGTGCGTTCGATCTACGAGGGGGCCGACGCGTTCATCTCGATCATGGCTCCCCAGAACACCCGCGCGCTCGCGGCGGTCGACCCCCAGAAGCAGCAGGCGCTCAGCAAGCGGGACAAGGAGATTCAAGAGATCGTGCTAGGCAAGGACCGCTGGGCGCTAACGCTCTTCCCCACCGAAGCCCTGGCCCAGGAGTCGGAGATGAGCCTCGCGGATTACGAGGAGTTCGTCTTCGGAGCGATGGCCTTGAACGAGGACGATCCGGTGCGCTACTGGCAGGAGAAGGCGAGGGAGCAGCAACGGCTTATCGAGAGGCTGGAGCAGGCCGAAGAGGTCCGCATCAGCGGTCCCGGTACGGACCTCACGATGTCCATAAAGGGTCGCAAGTTCCTAAACGGCGACGGTTCGCACAACATGCCGTGCGGTGAGATCTTCACCGGACCCGTGGAGGATTCGGTGAACGGCGAGGTCACTTTCGGCATTCCGGTCGCGGTCGCAGGCCGCGAGGTCTCCGGCGTTAAGCTGCGCTTTGAGGGGGGGAAGGTCGTAGAGTCGAGCGCGGAGAAGGGGGAGGAGTACCTCAACGCGATGCTCGATGCGGACAAGGGGGCACGGTACCTCGGGGAGCTCGGGATCGGGACTAATTACGGTATCCCGCGCGCTACGAAGAACATCCTCTTTGATGAAAAGCTCGGCGGTACGGTTCATCTCGCGGTCGGACGCTCCTATGAGAAGACCGGCGGCAAGAATGAGTCGAGCGTTCACTGGGACCTTATCTGTGACCTACGCGAGGGCGGCGAACTTTACGCCGACGGAGAGCTCATACAGCGAGACGGCGCGTTTCCCGATTACGATTTCGGGTAGTCTACGGCCATGCCGGAATCTATTCTGCGAGTAGCAAACCTGAAGAGCGAGGCGGAGCTAGAGCTCGTGCGCGACACGCTCGACGAGATCGGGGCCGACTACGAGCACGTCGACTCGGAGCCGGAGAACTCCTACCCTCAGACGGCGTACTTCGACGTCTCGTCGGACCTCGCTAGCAATATCGAGAACACGCTCGATAAGCTCTCCGAAGAGCATGGCTTCGAGGCCGAGATACTCTCGTAGCAGCCATCGTCCGCGCTATACTCCGTAGCCAAGGACCATCTACGGGCCGGAGGTAAAGATGCCCGCATCCCACGGCAAAATCGTAGAGATCGCGCCCTACGATGTCATGCTCCCGAGCCTGGCGTGGCTTCGGCGTGCGCTCCCGGGTGCCCGCAACTCGTGCTTGCTCGTGCCGACCATCTCCGGGGCAGGCTGGAAGGTAGATCTGCGGAACACGCGCCGCTGCCCCGTAAAGCTGTTTCCGCCTGCGGGTCTGGTACGGTGGCTAAGCTCCGACCGGAGGCCCTAGGGTTTGAGACGCTACGATGCTGTGTTCCTGGACGTGGACGGGACGCTTCTCTGGGTTGATCTGGACATCAAGGGTTACGTCAGAGACTTGAAACCTTACGTGACGAACGGCTTTCTGACCGTCGAGCAGGCGGAAGGCCCGATCTGGGAGAGCCTGCGGAGGCAC
>DASQMR010000078.1:0-7013 GCA_035645375.1 Rubrobacteraceae bacterium | reverse complement strand
GCCAGTGCTCGGGCGCCACCGGTACCGACGTCGAGCCCTAAGAGGATACTCACGCCTCGCTACGCTCCGCACTCTGCGAGCTACGCCCGGTGCGCGCCTTGCGGACTTCCCGACGGCGCCTCACGATCTCCGCCTCGTGGTTCGCGTCGAGGCCTAGCGCTGCGTAGACGGCCTTCTGACTGGCAAGGGCGTCGGCGTTCACCTTCGCTTCTTTGAGGGCTTCGCGATCTATCTTCTCGGCGAGCTCCCAGATGAATTCCCAATGTAGTATGGCACGACGGACGGCGTCGACCTGGTCCTCAGTGTAGGGGTAGAGGTCGAAGCCGACAATCTCACCGCTCTTTCCGTAGCCTACATCCTGCAAAGTCTGGGCGAGCTCCAAGGTTTGCATGAAGAAGTTGGTGCCGACCACGTTGTCGTCGTCGAAGGTGCCCCAGCCGTCATTACCGTGCTGGTGGCCGAGCTTGCCCTCAGCGGCGAGTAGGTCAGCGTACTCGGCGAGGTTCTCGCCGTTCATGATCAAGTGCTGCCAATCCATGTTGACCAGCAAATTTTGAGTGTCCACTCCCAGGTCGCCCACCTTCTTTATGGTGAACAGCGTCATCCCGATATTTTGCATCAGGATCTTCATAGCTGGCTCGCTGTTCTTGTGCTCGAGGAAAATCTTCACGCCCTTTTTGTTTGCGTGGTCTAGGCACTCGGCGATGCCTTCGGTGAACCTACGCCAGCTCTGTGCATAGGGCCTCTGAAAGGTGTAATTGTAGCCCTCTGCACCGGGCCAAATGATGAAGTTTGCTCCTACCTCCCCGCAGAGGTCTATACCACCCTTTAAAGTGTTTATCCCCTGTCGGCGCAGGTTCTCGTCAGGGTTGATGAAGGCGCCGAGGCTGTAGGTTGGGTCGGGATGGAGACCTGCGGCGATCACAGGCAAATCCATGCCGTGCCCTTTGAGAACCGCGAGGATCTCCTCCACGTTGTCCTCGTTGACTTCGCCAGGGTAGTGGTATTCGAGTCCATCGAGGAGGTCAGAGAGACCCTCCGCCACACGCCTGGTCTTCTCGACCATCGATTCCTCAGCCACCTCGGGGTGGTAGCCGGGGGGAACGAAGCGGGTAACTGCAGGGCCGAATGCCCAGATGCCAACGGAGTTCTTGATCATGTGAAGCCTCCTAACTCCGACTGATCCATAACTGGTTCGCGCTTCATTTCGCATCTATTCCGAGGCGCGCGTACTGCTCATCGGGGGTACCTTCCTCAGCCAGCAGATCCCGCATTACTCCTAGCATCCTGTTACGCTGCTGCGGCTCGGCTTTCCATAGATTCTCCTTCTGCCCTGGGTCCTCAGCCCGATGAAAAAGAAAGTCCTCCTGACTGAGTGGCTCAACCTCGACTGGTACCTGCCATTGCGTGAGGTCCACGCCGGGAACGAAGTAGCCGCTGCTCTCGGCTGAATTGACGCTATTCGTCGTCAAGGACTTGAAGATCATCGAGGAGTAGTAGTATAGGGGCTTACCCCTCTCAGGAGACTTAAAGAGGGTCCATTCGCCGTCGGTGCAGCACACCCCCTGTCCGAATGTACCGTAGAGTAGTGCCTCGCATCCGTTATCCTCGTCTTTCAACAGCGGCATGAAGCTCTTACTGTGCGTATGGTCCGAGATCGGCACCCCCGCTGCCCCCAGGGCAGTCGCGAACAAGTCTACTGTGGAGGTTAGAGCTGCGATGGATCTGCCGTCACCCGGGTACTCAGGATGCCAGACGAACATGGGAATGTTCGCGTGGGTGTCGAAGTGAGGGTACCGCTTACCGAACACGCCTCGCTCGCCCAGGTCGTGGCCGTGGTCCGTAGTGACCACGACCATCGTGTGTTCCCAAAGCGAGAGCTCGTCAAGCTTATCCAACAGCTTCCCGAACCAGCGGTCCACCATCGTGAGCTTGCCATAGTATTGGGAGCGTATGTACTCGATTTCCTCCGCTGACGCAGTGCTTACAAATCTCCTGAGTTGCTCCGTGTCCTGATAGGGAGGCCAAAGCGTGAACTTATCCCTTTCAGAACCGTCGCCGTACATTGAGGCATAGGGCTCGGGCACGTGGAAAGGCTCATGAACGTCGAAGGATTCAACCTGCAAGAAGAATGGCACTTTTTGGCTGTTTTCTTCTAGCCAGCCTACTGCGCTCTTCATTACCTTGGCGGGGAAGAAGTCCTCCTCACCTCCGAAGTCCTTGATGTTGGCGTAGTAGCGGCGTCCCCAATCTCCGGGACGCCACTTTTCAATGTTCTCGACCCATCTGGGCACCGGTTCATCATCAGAGATAGGCTGCTTCCAAAAATCGACCTCATGCCCACGAATAAGCTTAGTGCCCTGAAACGATTGTATGTAACCGTTAGCTTCCTCTTCCCAGTAGTGGTAGTGGTCGGTGACGATAGCGGTAGAGTAGCCCTTTTCTTCAAGCAGGCGGGGCAGACGAGCGTCGTAGGGCTCCAGCGGCCCCCATGGACGCCACATCATCTCTTTGTGTCCAGAAAAAATCTCGCGGCGGGCGGGCATACATGGCAGGCTGCCCACAAAATGGTTGTCGAAGCGCAACGCTCTTGAGGCGAACCTGTCCAGGTTTGGCGTGAAAACTGGACTCTCTCCATAGGCGGGTAGGTGATGACGATTGAGGCTGTCAATGAGGACTAGGAGTACGTTCATGTTCGCCTCTTCACTGGACAACGGGCTTCTTGTCGCACTAAGCGCATTCGTTTCTCCTTCTTCGCACCAACTCACGAGATGCATGCCTCGAAGTTAGCATGCGCTACGCTTCGCTGGCCTCCTTCGCTTCATGTTCGATCAGGCTCCAGATCTCGTTGACGAAGTCTAAGAAATCCTGATGTTCTCGTGCATGTTCGCGAGGACGTTCCATCGGGTTATCCAAACACGCTTTGACCCTGCCCGGAAGTCGACTCATAACTACAACTCGATCGGAAAGAAATGCAGCCTCATCGATGGCGTGGGTGACGAAAAGAACGGTTCTACGCTCTGTGGAGTTCAAGTGCTCTCCCCATATGCGCAGCAGTTCGCCTTGGAGTATCGTGCGGGTCTGCGCGTCAAGAGCGCCCAGCGGCTCGTCCATCAGGAGAACGTCCGGATTGGTTGCGAGGGTCCGAGCAAGAGCGCAACGTTGTTGCATTCCGCCTGATAGCTGGTGCGGATAACGGGACTGGGCCTCCTGCAAACCGACCAAGTTGATGAGCTCCTCGACAACCTCATCCCGCTTCGCCTGCGGCATCTTCAAAGCCTTTGGACCGAATTCGAGGTTTTGCCTAACGGTCATCCAGGGGAAGAGAGCGTAATTTTGGAAAGCTACGCCCACCTGTGGTGAAGGTTTAGTTACCACACGGCCATCAACTTTCGCGGTACCTATGGTACTCGGTAAGAGACCTGCAACGATGTTTAGCAGCGTGGATTTACCACAGCCACTAGGCCCTACCACACAAACAAACTCACCTGCCTCTATCCGGAAATTGATCTTCTCTAGGGCAAGAAATGTATCCTTTGATCCTGGTTCCTTGAACTCCTTGCTCACGTCCTCGACTTGAACCGTAGAGCCCACTGCAATACCACCTCCAGTCCCCTTTACCTACTCGACCTCGGGCGAGCATAACCTTTGTGCTTCTCTCAAGGTTGATACCGCTTGAAGTTCTACTCCTTAGGCCGTTTCCCACTCCTCATACTGCCATACAGGCAGCCCCCGAATATCTTCTGTATCTGTTGCAGTGAACACGCTTTCCTCCGGATATCCGATTGTCTCCCATGCCTGCTGCGCTAATGGGGCAATGGGCGAGATGTTCTCTTTGACCTGATCCCAAGAGAGGGGCGATTCGATTAAGTCTGACTGAGCGGCTAGTTCAGACTGATCGACGACGGCTCGCAGGTCGCCCCTGGTGAGCCAAGGCCAGCCCCGGAGATGTATAAGGTCATTAAGCCAAATCTGCCGGCCAACCTCAGGGTCTAAGTTCCAGTACTCTTGGCCTTGGGCCAGCGCGGCGACCTCTGTAGGATCCATATCCTGCAGGCGCTCTACAGCTCGCTGCTCTGCTATGAGGAAGGCAACCACCGCGTCGGGGGTCTCGTCCGCCATGGTCTCCGTAACGAGCCAGAAATTTCGGTGCAAATAGAAGCCTTCAGGATAGTACGGGGAGCCTTGTACCGCAGGTAGCTGTATCCCCGCGCCCTCTCCCAACGGCCCATCGTAATGCTCCTCGGTAGATCCGTAACTGTTGAGGAGTCCAATAATAAGGCCATCGAGCTGACCTCGGAGATAGGAGGTTTCGGTAGCCACAACGGCGTCGATTCCCCCCGGCGGCGACGCGGTTTGGGACAGGGTCTCAAGCCCGACGACCTCAATACCAAGCTCATCATAACTGGTCGTTCCAAACAGTGAGTTGATTGTTTGGTCGAAGAAGAACTGTAAATCGCTAGCCTGTATCAGTCCTACGCGCTTGTCCTGAAGGTCTTCTGGGGTACGGATCGAAGAATCCGCGGGCATGGCAACGACAAATTTCACTCGACCTTCGGCCATGCTGAGAATACGAATAGGTTCATTCTGTGCTATGCCGATCAACGTAGGGGTATTTCCCACCGTCCCGAGATCGAGCTGACCGCTGGTCAACGCCTGACGGACAGCTCCTCCTTGAGGGAAATCCTGCCACTCAGCGGCAATGTCCAGTCCCAATTCCTCGCCGGCTTGCTCGATTAGCCCCTCTGCTCGCATCACCTCTGTGATCGGGATCATCGCCTGCGCTGCAGGAATCCTCCCGATGCGAATAGTAGTAGCCGCGCCGGAGCCACCTCCTTGGCCCGATCCGAACACACAGCCCGCAGATCCAAGTACGGCGGCTCCAGCGACGCTTGCCCCAGTTATTTGAAGAAAGTCTCTGCGGGTCAGCCTTCTGCTCATCTCGTTTGCTCCTTCCAGTTAGGACTCGCTATTATTACGGTGCCTTTCAGCAAGGAGGTTTTGTTCGCGATTAGGATGTGAAGCGGAAAACAACTCACGCGTCACCGCTACCTTTCATCCGCTTGCCACGGCGCTAGACGACGATGAAGCTTTTGCATTATTCGGTCGCTGATTAAGGCCATCAGGGCAACCACAATGATGCAGACTACGATGTAGTTAAGGTTGATCTCGTACGCGTAAAAAATGAACATCATCTGCCCGAGGCCTCCGGTCGCGCTGCGTCCGCCCGCGTTGCCTGTAGCTAATTCGGCGGCTACGACGGCGATCCAGGCCATACCCAACGCCAAACGTAGACCGACCGTTATACCGGGTAGCGCTCCGGGGAAAACTACTCGACGCAGCGTCATCCACTGAGAGGCGCCGAGAACCCGTGCTGCATCGATCAGGTTCCGATCGATACTATGGACACCTGCCATGACGCTCACGATCATCGGGAAGAAGGCAGCGTAGGTAATCACGAACATGGCCGCAGCGTCACCGATACCCAACCAGAGGATTGCCATTGGGATCCAGGCATAAGGTGCGATAGGGCGCAGACTGTGGACCAAAGGCCCTAGCCACTGATCGGCTGCTCTAAAGTAGCCCATGAGCATCCCGACTGCAGTCCCGCTTACCGCTGCAATTACGAACGAGAATATGACATGTTGAAGGCTAACTGAGGTTCCTATTAACAGATCACCTGAAGCCCAGAGTTCTCCGAACGCCCTGACTACACCCGCCGGGGTAGCAACTCGCGGATCATCTTCCCGGCCAAGTGTCAAGAAGTACCAAACCGCAAGGAGCCCGATCGGGAGGGCCGCTCGCAGAGCGACACGTGCCCCAGACGCTTCACGCAGTGAGCCTATTTTTCCGCGCCTCTTCATAAAACTCATTGCCGGTCTTAGCGGCGTACTTCCACGCATGTTAAGTAGTACCTCCTACCTTGAGTCCAACCGCCCAGGGAGTCATCCTAGTCTGAACCCAGCGCAGAGCAACGTCTATCAAGTAGCCAAAGATACCTATGTAAACGATCCAGGCGAGAACTAGCGTGGCGCGCCCGAGCTCTTGGGCAAAGCCGATCGCGTAACCTACCCCGTTAGGCGCACCGACGAGTTCTGCTACGATCAGCGCCATCCACGAGACGCTAAAGGCTATTCGCGCTCCGGTGATGATGCTCGGTAAAGCCGCCGGAAGAATGACTTGAAATAGCTTGCGTAGCCGGCTAGCACCGAGCACCTCCGCCGCCCCCAAGAGGTTGGGTTCTACGCTCCTGGCACCTGCCTGAGCGTTGAGGATGATCGGAAAAACAGCAGCAATGAATATGATGCTGATCGGGATAGCATTGCTTACCCCGAAGACCACCAGCAAAATAGGTATCCAGGCGATACCAGAAATTGGTCGAGCCATCTCAATTAGCCAGTCAAACAGGTCATTTACAAACCAGATCCGTCCCATAGCGATCCCCAACGGTACCCCGACCGCTACCGCCAGTGAGAATGCTATGAGGAGGCGTTCGGCGCTGACCATCAGCGCGTCGACAAGCTCTCCACTAGCAATGAGCTTAAGCGCCTCCGTACCAACCGCAAGAGGCCCGGGCAGCAGATAAGGCCGACCCAGCCAGGCGCTGACTAACCACCATACTAGCAACACGACGGCTATAGTCCGGAAGTAAAACCACACGGGGGCGATTCGCGCGCTCATTTTACTCCAATCACTTTGATCTCTCAGCCTCGGGCCAACCGATCAGTCCAGCATTCCACAAGTTTGCGAGCGCAGTACTCTGCGTATGTCAGGAAGTATTTGCGAAGGACGCCCTCGCCCTCGGGCGTCTTGTACAGAGGGAAGGCTGCGAACTCTGGAAGATCCTGCCACTCTAGGAAGATCAGAGTGGTCTCGAGCCCGCCGTCGGTCATAAAGAAGTCGCCGCTAAGCTGGGGCAAGGCATTTCTATATTTCGCCACCTCTGTCCTCTTTCTCCCGCTTTCCCAAGCGGGATATCTTTCCCCATATATAAGTATCAATTAGAACATATC
>DASQMR010000077.1:0-17973 GCA_035645375.1 Rubrobacteraceae bacterium | reverse complement strand
CGGTGACGGCCTGCAAGACCTTGGCTACGAGGTAGCCGACGATCAGGATGACGACCGCGCCTAAGAGTTGCGGCAGGTATGACAGGAAGGTGCTCAACGCGTCCTGTAGCGGTTGCACGAAGTTCATCTGCGTCTCCTTGTATCTCTCCTACGTTGCATTACGCAGGCGGTAGACAAACCCGAGCGTGCCTCATGCGGTTCGTCGGGCGAGCAGGCCGTAGAGGAACAGCAGGATGATCGCCCCGAAAGTCGCCACTATGATGGACCAGACGTTGAAGCCCGTGGCCCCGCTCCCGCCGAGAACACTGACGACGAAGCCGCCCACGGACGCGCCGGCCATCCCCAGAATGAGGGTGATCAGCAACCCGCCCGGGCCCTCTCCGGGCATGATCCACTTGGCTAGCAACCCTGCTATGAGGCCGACTACTATCCAGGAGATGAGTCCCACGTTCCTTCCTCCTTCGCTCGCTGGTGGTTCTCCGTCGGAAGTAGTTTTGCCTCCGAACGTGTGGATAATATTTGAGGTTTATGAGAGTTTTCACAGAAACGGCGGCGACGGAATCGGCCGCCGCGCTGGCTCGGACCCTAGCGGCGCACGTAGAGCCGCGGGCGCAGGAAATCGAGGAGGACCCTCGAAACGGCGAGTATCGGGACGGCGAGTACCGCCCCAGCCAGGCCGGCGATCTGGCCCCCGCCGACCACGGCGAGGATTACGAGTATCGGGTGGACCCGGACGGCCTGCCCGTACACCCGCGGCGACAGCACGTTGCTCTCGAACTGTTGTACGACGAGAAACGCAAGGCTTGTTAGGACGACGGTCATGGGCGACTCGAGGAGTGCCAGGACCAGGGCGGGGATTGCCCCGAGCCAGGCCCCGAGAAAGGGGATGATTGCGGTGGCCGAGACCCAGACCCCGAGCAGCAGGGGGTAGGGCACGCCCAGGAACCAGAGCGCGAGGCCGGAGAGCACGCCCTGGGCGACGATCACCAGGGCGAGGCCGCCCAAGTACCGCGAAAGCGAGACGTCGAACGCCGTCCACAGGTCCCTAGCGTCTCGCCGGTAGCGTGCCGGTGTCGCCCGCAGGTAGGCCGCCTTGATACTCCGGACGTCGACGAGCAGGTAGATCGCGACGAATACTATCCCGAAGAGCAGCACCATCAGGTTGAACAGGCTCGATACGACGCTCGTTATCCCGAAGAGCGCGTTCTGGGCGAGCGCCTGGGCGCGACCGAACAGGTCTTGCGTGATGCTCGAGACTACCTCCTCCCGAGCTACCGGCAGCGCGTTACCTTCCTCTAGCGATCGGAGCAGTTCTCGAAATTCCCGGTCCAGGCTCGAAGCTATCCTTGGTATCGAAGAGATTAGAGCCCCGAGCTGCTCGATCAGGATCGGCACCAGCAAAACGAGCACCAGGGCGATGAACCCCAGCAGCATCAGTACCATCACCAGTATCGCTAGGCCCCTCGGCATGAGGCGCGAGAGCCACCGTACGGGCAGGGAGAGGATCAGGGCGAGCACAGCCCCGCCTACCACGATGGTCGTCACGCCCGGGGCGGCGCGCAGAAAGAGCACGAGCAAGACGAGCGCGAGGACGATCAAACCGCCCAGCACCCGCGGCGGTACCGGTATCCGCGTGGGTCTCCTCGCCAGGCCGCGCGTCGGGTTCCCCCGAGTGGTCTGCTTGTTCGTCTTCACTCCGAAAATCCTCTCTGTGGTCCGATGAAAGACGCCCAACGATTAGGTATCTTGAAGGCTCCAGCGGCCTGCGCCGAGGGCCTCGAAGCCTCGTCACCGCTCCCACCCGATTCTACGGCTGAACCGCGATCCCAGACTCCATCGTACTCCTGAAGGCGAAGGCAAGGCTCGATGGAGATCACACCAACGGCGCTCTCGTCTCATTTATCTACCCGTGCGTCCCCTTATCCTCTCTCCCCATGAAGAAGCTGCGGCGGCTCTCTACACTTCGAGGGTTTGGGCCTGGAACATGTGAGAAGTTTGTGAGAACCGTAATATTTCTCACAGAAACGGCGACTACGGTCAGGCATCGATAGGCTGGTAAACAAGGCGGATCCGTGAAGGATGTGGCAGAATTTGCAGAACAGGGCAAGCTAGTTCACGGTGGTGAAGCGGTAAGTATGGTGCGGGTACTCATAGTAGAAGACGAGGCGCGCCTTGCCCGGCGGATCGCGCGCGTGCTCGGCGAGGAGGGCTACGCCACCGAAACGGTTGGGGAAGGTCGGCCTGCGCTCGTGCGTGCGCTGGCGGAGCCGTTCGACCTGCTGATAGTCGACTGGATGCTGCCCGACCTCGATGGCGTACAGGTCATACGCAGGCTCCGCTCGGCGGAGCTGAGCGTGCCGGTCTTAATGCTGACCGCCCGCGCCCAGATCGAGGATCGGGTGGAGGGGCTCGACGCGGGGGCCGACGACTATCTCTCGAAACCCTTCGCTTTCCCCGAGCTTCTGGCCCGGGTGCGCGCCCTCTTGAGGTGGCCACGCGAGGAGGAGAAGGCCCATGATTTGGTGCTGACGGCCGGCGATGTGACGCTCGACCCGAGCCGCCACGTGGTTTGGCGCGGGGACGAGCAGATAGACTTGAGCGCCAAGGAGTTCGCGCTGCTCGCCACCCTGCTCCAACGCCCCGGGCAAATCTTCACGCGCTCCATACTCCTCGATACTGTCTGGGGTGGCTCCACGGACGTCTACACCAACGTGGTCGACCTCTACATCTCGTACCTGCGCAAGAAGCTCGACCGGAATGCGGAGTCTTCCCGCATCCGCACCGTGCGCGGCGTAGGATACACCTTCAATCCGCAACCGGGGCGTTGAATCTCAGCCGGATCCGCCTGCGCCTGACCCTTGGCTATATGAGCATCTTCGCCCTCATCTTCGTCATCGTGGGCGCGGTAGCCGTTCTCGGCTTCTCTCAGGAGCTCGTTAACGAGCAAGACGCGCTGCTCGCGCAAGAGGCGAGGAACACGGCAAGGAACCTTCTGGAGGACAACGAGAGGGCACTACTCGCCACCGAATACGATGAGTACAGTTGGGTCGCGCTCGATCTCGATGGCCGCGTCGTGGACACGAACGCCTCGTTCGAATTCCTCGGCCTCCCCTCACCTGAGCTAGCTGAAAGGGCGCTTCAAGAAGACGACGTGGTCTCTGCGACGATCCAAGGTGAGGAGGGAAGCACTCGGGCCGTGAGCATACCTTTCTACGATGACTCGGGCGAGCAAATTGGGGTCATCCAGTACGCACGGTCCCTTAATGCTATACGGCAAACTACCAACAGGCTACTCCTGCTCTTGCTCCCTTTGAGCCTCGGCGCGTTGGGCTTGTCTGCCATAGGTGGCACTTACATGGCCGGGCGAGCTGTACGCCCGGTCCAGGAAGCCTTCGGAAGGCAACGCGCCTTCATCGCCGATGCCTCCCACGAACTGAAGACACCCCTAACCCTGATCAGGGCCGACACAGAGATAATGCAGCGCGGGCTCACGGATCCGGACGACAGGGAGCTCGCCGAGGAGGTACTCGTCGAAACCGAGCACATGAGTGCGATACTCTATAATCTGCTCACCGCGGCGCGGCTCGACGCCGGCGCGCTTGACATGTACGAGGAGCCCTTCAACCTCTCCGACGTGCTTGCGGAGGTGGCCGAGCGCTTCAGAGCATTAGCTGCTTCCAAAGAGATCCGACTAGAAACCCGGGCTCCCGGTAAGCTCCTGGTCCACGGTGACCGGGCAAGAACGGGTCAGATCCTGGCGGCCCTGGTCGACAACGCCGTGAGGCACACGCCCTCGGGCGGAGCCGTCGTCATAGCCGCCGAACCGCAGGCTCGCTGGGCCGAGGTTACCGTGACGGACACCGGGCCCGGCATCGCCCCGGAACACCTACCCTACATCTTCGATCGCTTTTACCGGGCCTCGGCCGGCCGGACCCGCGAGAGCGGGGGCGCGGGCCTCGGTCTCTCCATCGCCTGCGACCTTGCCCGCGCCCAAAAAGGAGACCTCAAGGCTGAGAACGCCAAGGAAGGCGGAGCGGTGTTCCGGCTCACCCTGCCGAAAAGCTGAGGCCCAACAACCATCCTTGATCCTACAACCACGCATGTTTAGACTCGAAGGCTACCTCACGTAGCCGCCTTGGTAGCTTGCTTCATCGCCCCGTTTCGTAGACTTGTGAGGCTTCACAGTTCGGAGCCCGTGGGGGCTTTTCGGACAGTTTCTAAGGAGAGGTTCTACCTCATGCACGACGCGCAGGAAGCAACGCTCGACGCGTATGGTGAGGAGATCATACCTGCGATGAGCGCGGAGGCTGATGCTACATTCTAGTCATTGGCGACGGTTACACGGTAGCCCTCGTTGTTCGGGGGGCGGTAGACGTAGCCGATGTAGTCGGAGCCGCACGGGGTGTTGAAGATCGCCGCCCCGCCATTGTATGACAGGATGCCTGTAGTATCGGTGAATTCGATGCTAGCGGCGTCGAGCTCTGCATATCTGGACTTGATGTCGCGGGTGATCAGCGTGTAGTCCTCCTCGCTCCTCGCTTGCGTGTCCACGAGCAGACGTACGGCCTCCGCGCCGTCCCTCTCGACCGGAGTCTCCTCGATGATCTCGTATTTGGGCACATCCTCCTCGGGCGGCTCGAAGTCTCCGATACGGATCTCGTCTTCCTTCTCCCGGTAACACCGCGACTCCACCGTAGGCTCCTTCATGGTGGTCTCGGCGACCGCTTTCTTTGCCTGGGCCGGCTCATCTGTCTGCTCCGCGGCCCATCCCACAGCCTTCTCGCCGACGGTAGATTCTTCACCTGTTTGAGAGGATTCTCCAGTCTCTCTAAAGCTACACCCGGCGAGGATAGCTATGCCCGCGAGCATGCACACAACGAACATAGCTCTTCGCGCTAGAACGTCTCCTCCCTTCCTCTCCTAAGGCTAACATGGATGCATCCCAGGCGAGTATGGCCGGGGAGTGAACGGATAGGCTCCCCAGGAGACCTGATGTACAAAACATGCTACGTCTACCGTCCCCCGAACAACGAGGGCTACCGTGTAACCGTCGCCAATGACTAGAATGTAGCGTCAGCCTCCGCGCTCATCGCAGGTATGATCTCCTCACCATACGCGTCGAGCGTTGCTTCCTGCGCGTCGTGCATGAGGTAGATGTTGAACTGATCCACGCCCATCTCCTTTAGCTGCATAAGCTTCTCTACGTGGTCCTCGGCAGTCCCCAAAACGCAGAAGCGGTCTACTATCTCGTCTGGGACGAAGTCGGTGGAAGGGTTGCCAGCCTTGCCGTGGTAGCCGTAGTCGTACCCTTGCCGGGACTTTATGTAGTCGGTGAGGGCGGCCGGGACCTCTCCTCCTTCACCGTAACGGGCTACGAGGTCGGCGACGTGATTGCCGACCATCCCCCCGAACCACCGGCACTGGTCGCGCTGGTAGGCGAGGTCGTGTCCGACGTAGGCGGGCGCAGCGACGCATATCTTCACTTCCTTCGGATCCCGCCCCGCCCCCACCGCTGCGTCGTGGACGCGGCGCATGGTCCACTCTAGGATCATGGGATCGGCGAGCTGGAGGATAAAGCCGTCGGCCTTCCTCCCGACGAGGGAGAGGGCTTTCGGGCCGTAGCCCGCCATCCACACGGCGAGCCTGCCGTCCCTGACCCAGGGGATGCGCACCTTCACGCCCGCTGCGTCTATCTCCCTCCCCTCGGCGAGCTCCTTTATAATGTGCATCGCATCCTCGACCTCGGCGAGGGTGGTCGGTTTCCTCCCTAAGACGCGGCGGGCGGAGTCCCCCCGACCGATGCCGCAGATGGTGCGGTTGCCGAACATATCGTTGAGGGTGGCAAAGAGCGAGGCGGTTACGGAAGGGTCGCGGCTAGCCGGGTTGGTGACGCACGGGCCAACCTTTATCCTCTCGGTCGCGGAGAGCATCTGCGAGTAGATGACGTACGGCTCCTGCCAGAGTATGTGCGAGTCGAAGGTCCAGGCATGAGTGAAGCCCAGAGCCTCGGCCCTTTTGGTCAGCTCGACGACGTGGCTCGCCGGCGGGTCGGTCTGGAAGGTTACGCCGAAGTTCATGCCACCCTCCTAACCCTTGCTGGGGCCCGCACCAGCGTTAGCAGCGCCCAAGGCTATGTAGATCCCGCCGGAGACGTATCGCAATACCCGCCGGAGGCCCGCGTCCTTGCTCTTCCGCTTCAACCAGCTACCCGCCGCCCCGCCAGCCAACGCGTAGAGGCCGTCGGTGAACAACCCGAGAGCGGCGAGCGTGACACCGAGGACTATCACTTGCGTCCAGGCCGCTCCCCGTGAAGCGTCCACGAACTGCGGCAGGAACGCCAGGAAAAAGAGCGCGACCTTAGGGTTCAAGACCTGTACGAGCACGCTCTGCGCGAAGACGCGGTAGAGGCGCTCCTCTTTACCTACCGATAGCGCCTCGTCGTCGCCACTACCGTGAGCCAGGAGGTGCTGGAGGCCGAGCCAGACCAGGTAAGCCGCGCCCAACCACTTCACGATCGAGAAAGCGGTTGCTGAGGAAGCCAGAATCGCGGAGAGTCCCGCCGCGGCGAAGGCCGCGTGCACGAGGGTGCCTATCTCCACGCCGAGGACGGAGACGAGCCCAGCTGTACGCCCCCCTTCTACGCTGCGGGCGATAATGTAAAAGACGGCCGGGCCGGGCACGAGCAGCAGAGCCAGCGCCGCCGCCACGAAGACCCCGAAGGTAGACGCTTCCGGCATCGGCCGATCTCCTAACTCGTCTCCGCTTCACAGCTCGGCTCGGTAGCGCGGCCTCTGAGCATGGAGAGGGCCAGGTACGCGGCTCCCGCAACGAAGAAGGTGAAGAACAGACCATAGTTGTAGAGGCCCTCGATAAAGGTCGGGTTCTCGAAGACGCCGCTGAAGTTCGGGGTAGAGGCGGCCTTAAGAAATCCGGGCACGACCGGGGCGACACCGACGAGGACCGCCATGATCGCCCTCCAGTTGTAGCCATTAGAGTAGGCGTAGCGTCCGTCTACCTTGTAGAGATCGACGAGGTCGAGGCGGCGGCGGCGCAGGATCCAGTAGTCGGCGATCATGACAGCCCCGATCGCCCCGAGCAGGCTGCCGTAGCCGACCAACCAGGTAAAGATGTACGCGCCGACGTTGTTGAAGAGCACCCAGGGGAAAGAGACGACGCCCAGGAGCGCGGTGATCATGCCGCCCGTGCGGAACGAGATGTACCGGGGCGCCAGGTTCGAGAAGTCGAACGAGGGGGAGACCACGTTCGCGGCCATGTTCGTGGAGATCTGGGCGATCACGATGATGACCATCGCCAGGATCAGGACTGCAGGGAGCTCGGTGGCGAGCTGGGTGACGAGAACAACCGGGTCCCAGATCGCCTCGCCGAAGACGACGATGGTGGCCGCCGTAACGGCTATCCCGATGAAGCTGAAGGCGGTCATCGTTAGGGGAAGCCCTATCGCCTGCCCGACGATCTGAGAGCGCTGGCTCTTCGCGTAGCGGGTGAAGTCCGGGATGTTGAGGGAGAGCGTGATCCAGTACCCAACGTTCGCCGCGAGGCTGGGCCAGAAGAGCGCCCAGAACGGCGCATCCCCCTGCTGTAGCTGCGCCGAGGAGGTAAAAACGTTGCCAATACCTCCGCCGGCATAGAAACCCCAGGCTAGCAGGGCCACGCTGCCGCCGATGAGCAAAGGCGCAGAGAAGGACTCAAAGTACTTCACGCCCTCGATACCGGTCAGGATGATCGCCACCTGTACCGCCCAGAAGATAAAGAAGGTTATGAACTGGTGCCCGGCGACCCCGGCCCATCCGCCCCAGAGAGTGGTGAGCAGGGCGTCGAGTGCGAGGCCCCCGATCCAGGTCTGTATCCCGAACCAGCCGCAAGCCACCAGAGCCCGGGCCACCGCCGCGAAGTTGGCCCCGCGCACACCGAACGAGGAGCGCGCGAAGACCGGGAAGGGGACGCCGTACTTGGTCCCGGCGTGGGCGTTGAGGAGCATCGGGGCGAGTACGAGGAGGTTGCCTAAAGAGATCGTGAGCAGCGCCTGCCACCAGTTCATCCCGGCGGCCATCAGACCCGAGGCGAGGGTATAGGTCGTTATGACTATCGCCATCCCGATCCAGAGCGCAGCGATATTGTACGTCGTCCAGGTTCGCTCCTCTGGCTCGGTCGGCGCGAGGTCTTCGTTGTACAGGCTTGACTCGCTAACCTCGTCCTTTATTCGCCCGAGCCGCTGGTCGCTCACCGCCATGTCCCTAAATTCTTCCTGCGCCACGCCCTCCCCTTTCTCGCGGTCCTATCTGCGTCTCGCTGTCCGTTCCATCGTCTTGACCGCGATCCGATGCAGCGCCCGCACGGATAGCTCCAGGTCCTCCTCCGGCGTGTCCTCCTCCTTTGTGTGGCTCAGGCCCCTCAAGCTCTTCACGAAGAGCATCACGGTCGGCATGATCCGCGCCATCTCCGCCGCGTCATGCAACGGGCCGCTCGGCAGTTGGTGAGAGTTGCCGGCGATCTCGCTCACGACCTCTTGGGCAAGCTCGATGAGATCCTCGTCAAACGGTATCGGCTCTATCCTCCACAGCCGCTCCCAATCGACGGAGACGCCCTCCTCCTGCGCGACCCTCTCGCTCGCCTCCCTGGCCGTTTCTAGCATCTCCGCGAGCGCACCCGCGTCCAGCGCCCGCTGGTCGAGCGACGTCTCGCACCATCCGTTCAACGCCGTGACGATGGCCGGGGAGACGTTGACGAAGCCGGTCGTAGCGCGCACGTTGTCGCGTCGCGCGGCGTCGTCCCGGAACGCTACCGACGAGCGGGCCGCCGCTATAAAGGCGTCCCGCCTCACCTCCATCGGCGTCGAGCCGGAGTGGGCGTGCTGGCCGGTAAAGCGGACCGCGTGCCGCTCGACCCCGAAGCACCCTGTAACCACCCCGAGCGGCAGGTTCATCTGTTCCAGCACCGGCCCCTGCTCGATGTGCAGCTCCAGATACGCGACGGCGTTCTCCAGCTGCCCGCCAGCCTCGTTCACCCTATCTAGCTCGACGCCATGCTCTGCTAAAGCATCCGGGAGCGCCACGCCGTCTTTGTCCTTGAGCCTGCGCACGTCGTCCGGCTTGAGAGCTCCAGCCGCCGCCCCCGAACCGAAGAGGCTCCGTCCGAAACGCGCCCCCTCCTCGTCGGCCCAGTCCACGAGCCGCAAGGTCACGGGTCGCTGCTGCGGCGCCAGCACACGCATGACCTCCAGCGCGGCGACGGTGTTCAGGGCGCCGTCGAGCCAGCCGCCGTTGGGGACGGAGTCGATATGGCCGCCTAATAGAACGGCGCTCTCGGAGTCGCCGGGGGCCGTGGCCCAGAGGTTTCCGGCCTCGTCCGTCTCGATCTCTACGCCCTCGATCTCTTCGAGCTTCTCGCGCAGCCAGCCCCGCGCCTTCGCCCACTCATCGGACCATGCAACCCGGCGAGCACCCTCCGGGCCGCCAGTAAGCTGCGCAAGCTCCTTCAACTCCTCGACGGCGCGGCGGGAGTCTACCCCTTCGGCCTGCATCAGCCTACCTTCTCCACCGTCCCGACCTCGGCGAGCGCCTCTTCGAAGACGTTCGCCGCCTCCTCAGCGGCCTCGCGAGTGATGGTTAGCGGCGGTGTAATGCGTACAGCGTTGGCGTTTATCCCGCCCTTGCCGACGAGCACGCCCCGCTCCCGGCAGGCCTGCATAAAACCGGCCGCCGCCCGCGGCGCGGGCTCGCGATCCGGGCCGACTAGCTCCATGCCTAGCATCAATCCCCGTCCGCGCACCTCGCCGACCACCGGATGCTCCCCGGCCATCTTCACGAGACGATCTTTGAGGTAGCCGCCTACCTCGTCGGCGTTTCGCTGCAAGTCGTTCTCCAGGATGTAGTTCAAGTTCGCTAGGGCGCCAGCGGTCGAGAGGTGGTTGCCGCCGAAGGTCGAGACGTGGAGGTTCGGGCTTATGGAGTCTATGATCTCCGCCCGCCCCATTACCGCGCCGATGGAGAGACCGTTTCCGAGCCCCTTCGCCATCGTGACCATGTCCGGCTCCACCCCGTGCGTCTCGATCCCCCAGAAGTGGCTCCCCGTTCTCCCGAACGCTGTCTGCACCTCGTCAGAGATAAGGAGGATTCCGGTCTCGTCCAGGATCTCCTTGACCCGCTCGAAGTAGCCCGGCGGCGCCTCTATAAATCCGCCCACGCCCTGTATCGGCTCCGCGATGAACGCCGCGACGTGTCCGGTAGTCTGCGTCTCGATGACCGCCCGCAGGTCGTCGGCGCAGAGGAGGTTGCACCCACCCTCGTTGCGGCAGAACGAACAGCGGTACTGGTATGGGTTGGCGACGTACTGCACGTCGAGCGGCGAGCGGGCGGTGGGGCGCCAACTGCTCTGCCCGGTAATGCCCATCGTCGCGAAGGAGCGGCCATGGTAGGAGGAGCGCAGCGCGATCACCTCGCTAGAGCCCCTGTGTGTCGTCGCGAAGAGCAGGGCCGCCTCGTTCGCCTCGGTGCCGCTAACGGTAAAGAACACCTTCTTGTCGCCGGAGATCGGTGCTAGTTCGATCAACTTCTCCGCAAGCCTTACCTGGTTCTCTATCAGGTAGAGCGTAGACGAATGAAAAAGCCTGGCGGCCTGCTCCTGCACCGCCTCCACGATCTCCGGGACGGCGTGCCCGCTTATGGTGGTCACGATACCGCCGAAGAAGTCCAGGTACTCGTTCCCCTCGGAGTCCCAGACCTTGAACCCCTCGCCGCGTGTCAGCTCCATCGGACGCTCGTAGTAGAGAGCGATCCACTCTGGTAGAACAGCCTTGTGCCGCTCCCTCAACTCCTCCGGGTTCATACCTTAGCCTCCAGTCCCCGCTTCGCGGTGAAGCTCCGCTCGACGAAGCGCCCGGAGCCGTGCTCGCCTATTATCTCACCGTCTCTGTAGACTAGCCTCCCACGTACGTACACCGACGCCGGACCGCCGTCGAACGCCATCCCCTCGTAAGGCGTGTAGTCCACGTTGCCGTGCCGGTTCTCCGCCGTAGCCGTGACCGAGAACTTCGGGTCCCACAGTACAATGTCCGCGTCCGCGCCCGGGACCAGCGCGCCCTTCTTCGGGTACATCCCGTAGATGCGGGCCTGGTTCGTCGAGAGCGCCGCGATGAACTGGTTCTCCGAGAGCCTGCCCTCTCTAACGCCCAGTGTCCATAGCGCCATTGCTCGCTCCTCGGCGCCGGGTAGACCGTTTGGGATCAGGGTGAAGTCATCGCGGCCCATCTCCTTCTGTCCCTCGTAGTTGAACGAGCAGTGATCGGAACCGAATATCTGCAGGTCCCCCACCTTCAAACCGTTCCACAGCGCGGGGCGGTTCGACTCGTCCCTCAGCGGCGGGGAGCAGACGTACTTCGCACCCTCGAAGCCCTCACGCGCGAGGTCGGAGTAGGAGAAGGCGAAGTATTGGGGACAGGTCTCAGCGTAGACCGTCTGGCCCCTCTGGTGGGCGCGGTGGATCTCCTCAAGCGCAGGGGCGCAGGAGACGTGGACAATGAGTATCGGCGCCCCTGCCACCTCCGCGAGTCGTATAGCTCTGCCCGTCGCCTCGGCCTCGACCTGCGGCGGACGGGTGAGAGCGTGAAACCTGGGGGCTACCTCGCCCCTGCCGAGGGCCTGCTCCTGGAGCTTCGCTATGACGTCCCCGTTCTCGGCGTGTACGAGCACAAGTACGCCTGCGTCTTTGGAGAGCTGCAGGACTTCGAAGAGGTCGTCGTCCTCGCTGTAGAGCGGCGTACCCTTGTAGGCCATAAAGATCTTGACCGAGGCGATGCCCTTCGCGGCGAGGCTCGGCAGCTCCGTCTTCACGTCGTCGCGCAGGTCCGTGATCGCCACGTGGAACCCGTAGTCGATCAGGGCCTTGTCCCTGGCCTTCTCGGTCCACGTCTCGACGGCCCCTGCGAGCGTCCCGCCCTCCTCTTGGAGCGCGAAGTCTATGATCGTCGTCGTACCGCCCGCTGCCGCCGCTGCCGTACCAGTAGCCCAGTCATCGGCCGTGACCGTCCCGCCGAAGGGCATGTCCATGTGGGTGTGCGCGTCTATAAAACCAGGCATGACCAGCTTGGCGGAGGCATCCACCGTCTCGGCCCCATCACTAGAGAGGGCCGCGCCTACGGCGATGATCTTCTCATCCTCGACGAGCACATCCGCCTGGTAACTGCCCTCGGCGGTAATGACCGTACCGCCGGTGAAGAGTAACCTGCCCATCCGCCAGTCCTCCTTCTCACCGAAACCCGTAAGCAGAACGGCTCAGGTTCCGGCGCTCCGCTGCCTCTCCCGTTGTTACTGCAGTGTGTACAACGCTCGCATCCCGGTCAACCGGCGATCCGCGAGGCTATGCGAGAGGAAGCTCACCACAAGGTACGTGAGGAGCCTGCGGCGCGCTTTGGCCCGCCGGACAGTTTTTGAGCACCGGGCCGCGCCCGCCGCTATCCCGCTAGCTTTTCTCCGGCCAGCGGAGCTTGGGAATAACGCGCTCCCCATATGCCCTTATGAACTCCTCCTGATTTCGCCCGACGTTGTGGACGTATATCTCGTCGAAGCCGAGGTCTACGTAGTGCTGGATATGCTCCAGGTGCTCGTCGAGGTTGGCGGAGGTGAGGACGCGGTTCTTGAAGTTGTCTATGTGGACGAGCTTCGCCATCGCGGCAAAGTCCTCGGGGTTGCGGATGTCTGCCTTGGGGAAAGGCATCCCGCCGTTGGGCCACTCCTTGACGGCTTGATCTTCGGCCTCCTGCTGACTGTCGGCCCAGGAGACGTGAAGTTGGACCATACGCGGCATCGTGGAGGGATCCTTATCCTCTTGAAGCGCGCCTTCTTCGAACTTCTGCATGAGCATCTTGATCTTCTCGTCCGCTGCGCCGACGGTGATGATGCCGTCGCAAAAGCGCCCTGTGCGCTTGCTCATGATCGGGCCGGCCGTTGCCACGTAGATCGGCGGCGGCGCCTCGGGCATCGTGTACAGCCTCGCGCTCTCCAACCTCACGTGCTCGCCCTGGTACTTGACAACCTTGCCGGTAAACAGCCTGCGAATCACCTCGATCGACTCCATGAGGATGCGCAGGCGCGTCGGCGCCTCGGGCCAGTATTCGCCTACTATGTGCTCGTTGAGCGCCTCGCCAGCCCCGAGCCCGAGCCAGAACCGCCCCGGATACATCGCCTCCAGGGTGGCGGCAGCCTGGGCGATGATCGCCGGGTGGTAGCGGAAGCCGGGCGGCGTCACGCCGGTGCCGAAGCGAAGGTTCGTCGTCGCTCCGAGAGCGCCGAGCCAGGACCACACAAAGGCGCTCTGGCCCTGCTCGGGAGTCCAGGGGTGGAAGTGATCGGAGGCCATAACGGACGTAAACCCAGACTCCTCGGCCGTCTTGCACCACTTCAAGAGGTCAGTAGGGTGAAACTGCTCGAACATCGCCGCGTATCCTACTGTGCCCGTGGTCTTCATCTTGCCTCCTTCATAGGCAGCTGTCAGCAGCCAGCTTTGCCGTTCGCCGTCTGTCCACAGGGTCCCAGCCAGTATAAGGGAGAGTAGCGATGCCGTAGAACTCTCTCGTGCTTTCTGTTGGCCGCCGTTAGAGATGATTCTACGGGAACGGTCACGGATCTCACCGGGAAGCACGACCCAAGCAACTCCGAAGCCTTCGCTGAACCCGGTCGGAGATCCCGCGCCGGGCTGGCAGGTGCCCGACCTGCCGTCATCGTGGGCTAAACATCTCGTCTCAGACCAGCGTGGGATCGAGGGCGAGTGCCTCTCCGGCATGTATCGCTCCCTCGCAATACCCTATGCTTACACTGGAGCGCTCGCCGCCAGACGCGCGTCTATTACTAGGGTTCTCTTAAAGGTAACCGCTACTCCAGTTCAGCCAACGCCCGTATTCCGCAGCCAGCTCCAGAGGCGAGACGGCAGAGGCGTAGGATGTTCACGGCATAGAGACCGCCGGTACTAACTGGCGCCGGGCTTCCTGTCCGCACCCTCTACTAACCGGTCGGCGACCCAACGGCACCACTCCTCATACCCGCGCTCGTAGATGATGCCGCGCCGGAGCGCCGCGTAGCCGGCAAACCAGGGGGAGTCCGCGCGGCTCACCTCCTCGCCCCGCTCGCGCTCCATCCAGGTCCGCGTCTCCTCGTAGCGCGCCAATTGCTTTTCATGCCGCAACGCCTCCTCTCGAAAGAGACGCGCGGCCTTCTCCGGATCGGCGAGCCACACCGAGTACGCTTTGAGAACGAGCTCGTCGCGAGGCGCCCTCGGTGGAGGCGGCTGCGTTACCCAATCCTTGAGCGCTTCAAGACCCGCCTCCGTGATCTCATAGACCTTCTTGTCCGGCCGCTCTCGCTGCTCGACCACCCGATGCGTTACATACTTACCTTCTTCGAGGTGGGCAAGCTCCGGGTAGATCTGGCTGTGCCGCGCGCTCCAAAAGTTTCCCACCCGTCCCCTCATACGCTGTGTCAGGTCGTAACCGCTCAAGGCCTCCTGCGCCAGCAACCCCAGAATCGCATACCCAAGCGTCTTCATAATCCTCCCATCTCTTTATGTCATTGTTGACATATAAACGGTCAACTAGTAGGATACTATATGTCAGTACTTACATAAAAGACTAACTTCTCGGAAGGAGGAGAGGATGTGCGGTAGGACGTATGCTGGGCGAGGAGCGGGGGCGACTCTGCAGCAGGTTCGTGGGCCATTCGGCCTCGACGTGGAGAAGATGAGCCCGAGGGCGAGGATCGCTGTAGGACTGTCGGTTTTGGGGCTGATCGCGGTCTCCGGGGTCTTCCTTGCGCTGACCCCGGTTTGGTGGATCTTCACGACGTACTTTTGGGTAGCGTTTCCAGCCCTGGGGTTGTTGGGGAGCGGTATCGCGGGTTTCAAGGAAGGCGAGACGATCCGAGTCTCCGATGAGGCCAAAGAGCGGGAGCTGTTGGAGGCGCTCAGGGATCACGGCGAGGTGACGCCCGCCGGGGCCGCCTCCGAGACCTCGTTGACGGTGGACGAGGCCGAGCGGAGGCTCAAAATACTGGTCGAGGGCGGGCATCTTCAGGTTCGGGTACAGGGAGGCGGTCTCTTCTACGCGTTGTGGGATGCCGAAGGCCGAATCGCTGGTGTGAAGTGAGCGCCGGTGTGACGGATACCGGGGTGCCGGTTGCGGATAGCGTGAGATCTCGAAACCGGATATTGATATTAGCGACCGCTGCGACGATCTTTAGCGTCCTGCATCACGCTGATCACGTCATCCGGGGCAACCACTCAGGATGGCCTTTTCAAGCAGAGGTCACACCCTTCACGTTCAGCCTGCTGATCTACGCGCTCATCCTGCCGGGGATCTATCTGACGGCCAGAGGATGCTCCATCGCCGGATACCATCTGTTCGTCGCCGTTTCGGGTCTGGTGCTCATTAGCTTCGTCCACTTCGTGCCGGTAGGGGACTATGAGGCGCCGATCGACGACATCTACGCAGCCTACGGCAGTCCATCGGTCGGGCTCTTCGCGCTCGTTATCCTGGCGGGACTGATAGTCAGCGTGACGCTGTTAGCGACCTGTGCCCTCAAGGCGCTCCGGGCACGGGCGTGACACGTGGAGGGAGGAAACATGCGCGGGAGATCGTTCCCGGTACGCAGAAAGGAGAGATAGTGGAGCTAAAGACAAACTCCCGCGAGAGAGCGAGTGCGCGGCGGACACCGGTAACCGTAGGGGTTCTGGCCGTCACAACCCACGAGCTCGGAGCTTTGGCAGTGAAAGCAGCAGCTGCCGGCCGTGCGACCGTGAACTCGCTCTTTCCCGGACGAGATGGGAATCCGCACGGTCGCGAACCCGCTACCAGCAACGGTCCACAAGCCTTGAGATCTTGGAGAAACACAGGTACGTTCGCCCAACCACCTACCGTAAGAACGGCGAGACGGATGGGTCACTGGTGCGGTTCGTGCTGATAGACGACTGGGTCTATGTAACAACACCGCCGCGATCCGCCAAGATGAAGCGGATTCGCAACGATCCGCGCGTTCTTCTGGTGCCGTGCAACGCTCGAGGAGTGCCTCTAGGCGCGAGCATCGAGGGCGTCGCCAGAATTGTGGAGGATGCAGCCCCCGAACGCATAAGGACAGCCCTACGGCACAGATACCGGCTAGGGCTCACGCTATTTCGCCTTCTCGGGCAGCATGATATTGGTCAGATCAGGCTAGAGATCCGTCCGGCTGTCACAGCCCTCGACCCGCCGGTGCCGAGGTTCTCTTCATGGTCTTCATACCAGGGATCGTGAGGTAAGGGCCGACACAGTAGACATGCCAAAGAAGGGGTGCCAGAAGCATCGAGTCCGAAAGGAGGAAAAGTAGATGTCAGTAGAGACTCTCAAGATCGCTCGTTTCACCAACCTTCTGCTGGCGGGGTCGCTCGCCGGCAACGAGCTCGGGACCAAGATGGCAGTTCATCCGTCCCTGGAGAGGTTGAGCATGCCGGAACGCATCCGGGCTGAGCAGGAGGTAACCCGGCACTACGCCGCGGTAATGCCCTTTTGGATGTCCTCGGCTATCGTCTCGTGCCTGCCAGTTCTGGCGCTAGGACGTAGAACCTCCGGTTTCCGCTACTCCTTGCTGGGCACGCTCTGCTTCGCGGCGATGCTCGCCTCGACCGGGTTCGGGAACATACCGATTAACAAGCGTGTTTTGGAGCTCTCTCCAGAGACGGATCAGGAAGAGTTCGTCGAGCTGAGAGAGCGTTGGGACCGGCTGCACACGCTGCGTGTTTTCCTGAACGTAGCCGGGTTCGGGTTCCTCGTTGTAGGAGCGCTGGCGGAAGACGAGGGGTTGTATCGTGTAGAGAAATACGGATGTAACATCAGCCGTCGAGGCGCAGGTGACGCTCGCGTGGACGGCTACGGGGCTAGATGAACCTCGTCACGCTACCGGTCGGCGGACACCGGTGAGACAACGACGCTCTCTGACGATTCAGGCGCTCGCTGTGAAGCGAGGCTAGATGGAGCGCCTCTCTACAGACGAGCTAGAGAACAGGCGGCTACTACAGTTCGGTAGCTGATCGCTGAGCGGAAACAGGAGGTCTGAAGGATGGCACGTGTAGTCAACGGCAGGTACACAGCGAGCATGGAGGAGCCGTTCGTCGTGTTCATGATAGGGATGTGGCTTCCGCTTCACAAAGACCCTAAGGCCGTCGACCGTGGGTGATCTAGGCGAGGTCACCAGGGTTTCTGACAACACCCCTACTGTCTTATCCGATTAGGAGGTTATTCTCATGGTCCAAGTCGTACCCGGAAGGTTTACCGCCAGGACTGACGAACCGTTCGTCGTTTTCCTGATAGGTATGAGAATCAACAGGCCGTTGGCCGTGAGGAAGTGGCTACCCACGGTCCGCGCGATGGGACCTATGCTCCGCGAACTATACCAACACCCCGAGAAGGGCTTCCTGGGAGCGGAGTTTTTCTTCTACTCCCGGGGACCGGCCGTCCTACAGTACTGGCGCTCCTTCGAGGACTTGGAAAGGTTCGCGAGGAACCCGAACGACCCGCACCTCCCGGCCTGGCAGCGCTTCAACCGTACAATAGGCTCCGACGGTTCGGTCGGCATCTTCCACGAAACCTATATCGTCGAGCGGGGTAACTACGAGGCGATCTACTCAAACATGCCGGTCTTCGGGTTGGCGAAGGCTACTGAGCACGTCCAGGCCATCGGTGGCCGCGAGACGGCGCGGCGACGTCTCATGCGCGGTGAGAACGAGCCTGCCGTGCCCTCGCCGGAGTAGATTCGTAATGGTGAGTCGCCCCCTAACCGAGTACTATCGTCTAGGCGCGCAACCTGTTCCCTATTCTGCCCGTGCGCCGGGGCTTCCTCGGCACCACGCTGCGGGCCAGCGCGAGAGCGGGGATCCCACGAGGCATGCGACGGGAGGCCCCCCCGTCTCGGGTAAGCTACTGCGCGCGCGCTGAGT